>NZ_JARAVM010000022.1:0-153654 GCF_033792735.1 Streptomyces sp. PA03-3a | reverse complement strand
GCCTGGCTGCACACCTACAATCACCACCGCGGACACACCGCGCTGAAGGGCCAACCACCCGCCAGCCGCGTTCCTAACCTCACGGGGCAATACACCTAGCGCTGGGGGAAGGTGTACGTGTAGCCGGCCGCGTCGAGGCGGTCGAGCAGGGTCTCCAGCGCCTGCACGGTCTGGCTCCGGTCGCCGCCGCCGTCGTGCATCAGCACGATGGCTCCGGGCTTCAGCTCGCGGTTCACGGTCGCGAGGATGGCGTCCGCGCCGGGGCGGCGCCAGTCGTCGGAGTCGACCGTCCAGCCGAGCGGGCGCAGCCCGTGGTCGGCGGCGATGGCGCGGATCGCGGGGGAGAAGTCGCCGCCCGGGGCACGGTAGTACCACAGCGGCGCGTCGCCGGAGCCGGCGGCGCGGGATATCTCGTCGCGGGCGTCGAGTATCTCCTGGCGGTTGTACTCCGGCGACTTGCGGCTCTGCGCCTCGTCGTGGTGGACGGAGTGGTCGCACAGCCGGTGGCCCGCGGCGGCGATCCGCCGGACCAGGTCGGGGTGGGCCCGGGCGTTGGGGCCTATCTCGCAGAAGGTGGCCTTGGCGTGGTGCCGGGCGAGCACCTCGAGGACCTTGGGGGTCCACATCGGGTCCGGGCCGTCGTCGAAGGTGAGCGCCACCGACCTGCCCGGGGCCTCCACGCCGTGCTGGATCGAGCGCGCGGTCACGGCCGTGCCGCGGTCGGGGGCCCGGACGGCGGGGTCGTGGGCCGCGGTGCCGTGGGGCGCGTCCGAGCCGTGCGCCGGCGCCTGCGGACGGCCGGTCCCCGCGGCGGCGGGGCCGTGGTGCGCGCTGCCGTGGTGCCCGGTGCCCGCCGGGGTGCGGGCCGTGCCCGGCGGGGTGCCGTGTCCCGTGGAGGGCTTTGCGGCGGGTGCGGACGAGGGCGCCGACGGCGCGGAGGGTGTGGCGGGCGGCGCGACGGCAGGGGCGGAGGGCGCCGAGTGGGCGGCACCGGCGTTCTGCACCGTGTGCTCCGTGCCGCAGGCGGCGAGTGCGGCTCCGGCGAGCGTCACCGCCGCGACCGCTCCGAGCGCTCGGGTCGAGCGGGTCGTCAGTGCCACGGTGGTACCTCCTGGGGCCGGCTGCCGCATGCCGGGCATGCGGATCAGCCCCCCACCGTAGGGGGCGCGCGGCGGCGCGCCCTCGGTCTTTCGGTCATCGTCTGGTCCTTCGCCGGCGGGACCTTCGTCCCCCTCTTGGCATGCCCGCGACAAGGTGCCACGATGGCCATTAGGAAAGTTTCCTAACGGAAGGAGTCCCTCGTGCGCAAGCGCCTCGCACTGTCCACCGCCGGTGCCGGAGCCACCCTGCTGGCCGCCCTTCTCACCCCCGCCGCCGACGCCGCAGGCCCCGCCGGAACCTCCCCCCGCAGCCCGCAGGAGGGCTCCGTCACCGCCGCCCAGTTGCTGGCCAAGGTCAATGGCTGCAGCCAGATCTCCAACGGCAGGTACCGCACCGACGAGGAGACCACCGCCACCGTCCCGGTCTGCGGTGCCAACGGCGCCGTGTTCTGGAAGGCCGACATGGACATCGACTGCGACGGCCAGGTCACCGCCCGGTGCAACTGGGACACCGACCCCTGGTTCCAGGACGACACGGCCTTCCACCAGTCGGACGGCCGCCCGCTCAACTCCGAGACGCTCCCCTACGTCGTCGTCCCCAGCCCCAGCGGCACCTGGGACTACCGCGGCGCCGGCATCAAGGGCGGCGGTGTCGTCGCCGTCGTGTACGGCGGCCGGGTCGAGTACGCGGTCGTCGGCGACACCGGACCCACCGCGATCATCGGCGAGGCCTCCTACGCCACCGCGCAGGCCCTCGGCATCGACCCCGACCCCGAGACCGGCGGGGCGGAGTCCGGCGTGACCTACATCCTCTTCAAGAACTCCTCCGTCTCGCCGATCGAGAGCCACGCCAAGGCCGTCTCCGTCGGCGACGCCCTCGCCCGCCAGTTCCTGGCGAACAACTGACCCGCCGTCGACCCGGACGTGCACCGGGCGGCCGATGCGACGCGGCGCACGCCTCCCCCGTGTTGCGCGGCCGCCCCCGGGGCCTGATCGTGGGCCAAGGGACACTCCGGCCCGCCCGAGCATCCGCACCGTGGTCCACCCAGGGGGTCGCCGCATGAGCACACACTTCGACGTCGTCGTCCTGGGCGCGGGTCCCGGCGGCTACGTCGCCGCCATCAGGGCCGCCCAGCTGGGCCTGCGCACGGCGATCGTCGAGGAGCGCTACTGGGGCGGGGTCTGCCTCAACGTCGGGTGCATCCCCTCCAAGGCCCTGCTGCGCAACGCGGAACTGGCCCACATCTTCACCAAGGAGGCCAAGACCTTCGGCATCCGGGTGAACGGCGAGGTCGACTTCGACTACCGCGAGGCCTTCGCGCGCAGCCGCAAGGTCGCCGACGGCCGCGTCAGGGGCGTCCACTTCCTGATGAAGAAGAACGACATCACGAAGTTCGAGGGCCACGGCACCTTCACCGGCGACCACACCCTCCACGTCGCGCTGGGCTCCGGCGGCAGCGAGACCGTCACCTTCGAGCACTGCATCATCGCCACCGGTGCCACCACCAGGCTGCTCCCCGGCACCTCGCTCAGCGAGCGGGTCGTGACCTACGAGGAGCAGATCATGACGGACACGCTCCCGGGCAGCATGCTCATCGCGGGCGCCGGCGCGATCGGCGTGGAGTTCGCGTACGTCCTGCACAACTACGGGGTGAAGGTGACCCTCGTGGAGTTCCTCGACCGGATCGTGCCGCTGGAGGACGAGGAGGTCTCGGCCGAACTCTCCCGCCAGTACCGCAAGCTGGGCATCGACGTGCTCACCTCGACCCGGGTGGAGGCGATCAACGACGCCGGCGACTCGGTGAAGGTCATGGTGACCACCGGCGGCCAGCGGCAGACGCTCCAGGCGGACAAGGTGCTCCAGGCGATCGGCTTCCAGCCGCGGATCTCGGGCTACGGCCTGGAGCAGACCGGCGTCCGGCTCACCGAGCGCGGCGCCATCGACATCGACGAGTTCTGCCGCACCAGCGTCCCGCACATCTACGCCATCGGCGACGTCACCGCGAAACTGATGCTCGCGCACGCCGCCGAGGCCATGGGCGTGGTCGCCGCCGAGACCATCGCGGAGGCCGAGACCATGTCGCTCGACTACGTGATGATCCCGCGCGTGACCTTCTGCCAGCCGCAGATCGCCAGCTTCGGGTGGACGGAGGCGCAGGCCCACGAGCGCGGCTTCGACGTGCGCGTGGCCAAGTTCCCCTTCACCGCCAACGGCAAGGCGCACGGCCTCGGCGACGCGAGCGGCTTCGTGAAGCTCATCAGCGACGGGAAGTACGGCGAGATCCTGGGCGGTCACCTGATCGGCCCCGAGGTCACCGAGCTGCTGCCGGAGCTGACGCTCGCGCAGAAATGGGACCTCACGGCGGCCGAACTGGCCCGCAACGTCCACGGCCACCCGACGCTCAGCGAGGCCGTCCAGGAGGCGGTCCACGGCCTGGCCGGCCACATGATCAACTTCTGAGCCCGCAGGCAGTGCCCCGGTGCCGGTGCCGGTGGTTCTTCGACTGTCCCGCCGTGTCGCGCCCTTCGGACGCGAAGCGCGGGCTGCGGAAGGGAGGGTGCGCCCCGGTCTTGTCCGCGGTGTGCGGGCCGGTGGCCGGCGAGGGTGCATGCGCCGGAGCGGGTCACCTTTCCGCTGGCGTGGGTCTCGTCGCCGTCCGCGGGTGCAGATGGCCGCTTCCACGCCTACTGCCGGTGGTGGGCGCGCCTGCCGTGACCTGCGTCTGCGGGTATGTCGGGGTGCTGACGGGGGGTGAGGGAGATCGGGCTCTGTTTCGATGTCTATACCGTCGAAACAGAGCCCGATCTTTGAGCTGACGGAGATCGGGCTCGCTTTCAGCGGGCCCGTCGCCGAGGAATCACCCGCAGACGCCGGTTACGGCGGGCGCGCCACCCACGGGCGGTGGGCGTGGTCACCGGACATCCGCACCCGCGGACGGCAACGAGACCGCCACCCCATGAACAACCGTCCCCGCTCCGGCGCCTGAACCCAGCCCACCCACTGACCCGCACACTGCCGACCGGCCCCGGACCGCCACCCTCCCGTCCGCAGCCAGCCGATGTGCGCCCGAAGGGCGCGAGACGGCGGGACAGCCGCCCCACCGGCGCGGCGCCCTCGCCACCGAGCCCCTACCGCCGTACGCGTCAGTGCCTGCGGCGCCGCAGGAAGACGACGACCGCCGCACCTACGGCGGCCGCCACCAGCCCCGCGGCCGCGGCACGTTTGGCGAGCGGGGCGCCCACGACCCTGAGCAGGTCAAGGGGCTCGTCCTCGTGGCCCGCCGGTACGAGGGGCGCGTCCTCGGCGGCGTCCTTCGCGGCGTCCTCGCCCCCGGCAGGAGTCTGCGGCGCGGCGAGGCGGCCGGCGAGGCAGTCGGCGAACTGGCCGATGATGCGGTCGCCTACCTCCGCCATCACGCCGCGCCCGAACTGCGCGGGCCGACCGGTCACGGCGAGGTCGGTCGTCACCGAGACGACCGTCGTGCCGTCCTTCTCCGTCAGCGTGCCGGTCACCGTCGCGCGCGCCGTCCCCTGGCCGCGGACCTCCTTGCCGCGGGCGGCCAGCACGACGCGGTGCGCGGTACCGTCCCGCTCCTCGAAGACCGCCGTGCCGCGGTACGTCACCGTCACCGGGCCGACCTTGACCTTCACCGTGCCCCTGACGGTCTCGCCGTCGTACTCCTCCACCGTCGCGCCCGGCATGCACGGGGCGACGCGCTCGATGTCCAGCAGCGCCCGCCAGGCGTCCGCCACCGGGACAGGGACCCCGAACTCGTGGTGCAGTTCCATGATCTTCTCCTCGTCACACCGGCCTGAGCACCGGGGGGTGGATCGCGCCGGCCGTGCCCGAGAGCGGGGTGCCGCTGCCGCCCCAGCGCAGCGCGATGATCTCGGCGGCGATCGACACCGCGACCTCCTCGGGGGTGCGCGCGCCCAGGTCCAGGCCGATCGGCGAGCGCAGCCGGGCCAGTTCGGCCGGATCCATCTCCGTGTCGCGCAGCCGCTTGAGCCGGTCGTCGTGCGTCCGCCGGCTGCCCATGACGCCGATGTACGCGGCGGGGCGGCGCAGCGCGACCTCCAGCAGGGGTACGTCGAACTTGGGGTCGTGGGTGAGGACGCACACCACCGTGCGGTCGTCGGTCTCCGTGCCGCCCAGGTAGCGGTGCGGCCAGTCGACGACGACCTCCACACCCTCGGGGAAGCGCTTCGGGGTCGCGAAGACCGGACGCGCGTCGCAGACGGTCACCCGGTAGCCCAGGAACAGCCCGATGCGCGCCACCGCCGCCGCGAAGTCGATCGCGCCGAACACCAGCATCCGCGGCGGCGGGGCGAAGGACTGCAGGAAGACCGTCACGTCGTCCTCGCGCCGTTCGCCGTGCGGGCCGTAGTGGCGCTGCCCGGTCGCGCCCTGGGCCAGCTCGCCCCGGGCGTCGTCGGTGACCGCCGCGTCCAGGCCCGTCGAGCCGAGCGTGCCGGCCACCCGGTCCGGCCACACCGTGAGCGTGGCGCCGCGCGGCGCGGGGCCGTCGAGCACCGTCGCGGTGACCACCGGGCGGTGCGCGGCGACGGAGGCCGCGACCTCGCCGAAGCCCGCGTCCGTGGCAGGGGAGACCGGACGGACCAGGAGGGTGATCTCGCCGCCGCAGGTCAGCCCCACCTCGAAGGCGTCAGCGTCGCTGTAGCCGAAGGTGTGCAGCCGGGCCTCGCCCGACGCGACGACCTCCTTGGCCAGTTCGAAGACCGCGCCCTCCACGCAGCCCCCGGAGACGCTGCCGACGACCTCGTCACCGGGGCCCACCGCCATGGCCGCGCCCGGCCCGCGCGGCGCGCTGCGGCTCACCGCCACCACCGTGGCCAGCCCGAAGGGGGTTCCCGAGGCGTACCAGTCGTCCAGCGCAGGAAGGATCTCACGCACCGTCGGCTCCTCTCACCACGGCGGCCAGACGTTCCAGCGCGCCCAGACTGTGCCCCTCCACGAAGGCGTCGACGCTCGGCAGCGCCGCCGCCATCCCCGCCGCCAGCGGGGCGTACCCCGGTCTGGCCTTGCGCGGGTTGGCCCACACCACGCGGTGCGCCAGCCGTGCCAGCCGCCGCATCTGCGCGGCCAGCAGGGCGGGGTCGCCGCGCTCCCAGCCGTCCGACAGCAGCACGACCACCGCGCCGCGCGCCGTCCCCCGCGCGCCCCAGCGGTCGAGGAACGCCCGCAGGGTCTCCCCGAGCCGGGTGCCGCCGCTCCAGTCGGGTACCGCCGCCCCGACCGCGGCCAGCGCCGCGTCCGGGTCTCGGCGCGCCATCTCGCGGGTGACCCGGGTCAGCCGCGTGCCGAGGGTGAAGACCTCGGTGGGCGTACGGCCGCGCGAACCGTGCGCGGCGGCGTGCGCGAACCGCAGCAGCGCGTCCGCGTACGGGGCCATCGACCCGCTGACGTCCAGCAGCAGCACCACCCGGCGCGGCTTGCGGGCCGGGGCCCGCCGCAGCAGGACGGCCGGTTCCCCGCCCCGGCGCAGCAACTCCCGCACGGTCCGGCGCGGATCCACACCACCGCGGCGTGCCGGACGGCGCCGGGAGCTGCGGCGCGGCTCGCCGTCGAGGGCGAACACCGCGAGCAGCTGGTTCAGTTGGGCCCGCTCCGCCGCGGTCAGTACGGCGACGTCACGGTGCCGCAGCACCTCCGTCGCACTGGCGAGCGCGGTCGCGGTGGGTCCTCCACCCTCCTCCTCGGTGGTCCGCTCCCCGGGCTCGGCCCGCGGCACCGCGGGCGGGCGCACCGGGCGGGCCGCCGGACGCACCCGGCGCGGCGGCCGTTCGCCGTCGAAGAAGGCCGCGAAGACCCGGTCGTAGCGCTCCAGGTCGTCAGGCCCGCCGCAGAGCGTGAGCCGCCCCGCCCAGTACACGTCGCGGCGCCGCCCCGGGTCGAGCCGGCCGAGCGCGGCCAGGAACGCGGCCACCCGGTCGGGGCCGGCCGGCACCCCGGCGGCCCGCAGGGCGCGGGCGAAGCCCACCACCCCCGCCGTGCCGTCCGCCGTCGCCGTGCGCACCGTGCTCACCGCGACCCGCCCGCCCGCGCGGCGAGGATCTCCGACAGGTCGAGCGAGCGCGCCCGCTCCGCGTCCTCGCGGTACTTCAGCACCGAGCCGAGGGTGGTCATCGCCAGGTCCGCGTCGAGTTCCGTCGCGCCCAGCGCTGCCAGCGCCTCCGCCCAGTCGATGGTCTCCGCCACCCCGGGCGGCCGCACCAGATCCTGCTCCCGCAGGCACTGCACCACGGCGGTCACCTGCGCCGCGAGCCGCGCCGCCACGTGCGGCTGCCGGCGCCGTACGATCGCCAGCTCCCGATCGAAGCCGGGGTGCTCGAACCAGTGGTACAGGCAGCGCCGCTTGAGGGCGTCGTGCACCTCGCGGGTCCGGTTGGACGTCAGCACCACCACGGGCGGCGACTGCGCCCGCAGGGTGCCCAGTTCGGGGACGGTGACGGAGTACTCCGACAGCAGTTCCAGCAGGAAGGCCTCGAACTCGTCGTCCGCGCGGTCGATCTCGTCGACCAGCAGCACCGAGGGGCTGGTCTCCAGGGCCCGCAGCAGCGGCCGGGCGAGCAGGAACCGCCGGCTGTAGAGCTCGCCCTCCAGCGTCCCCGGGTCGCTCACGCCGGCCGCCTCGGCCGCCCGCAGGTGCAGCAACTGCCGCGGGAAGTCCCAGTCGTACAGCGCCTGCGACGCGTCGATGCCCTCGTAGCACTGCAGCCGGATCAGCGGCGCGCCGAGCGCCTCGGCCAGCGCGTGCGCCAGCGCGGTCTTGCCGACGCCGGCGTCGCCCTCGCAGAAGATCGGGCGGTGCAGCGTGAGCGCCAGGTAGCAGGCGACGGCGAGGCCGTCGTCGACCAGGTAGCCGGTCTCCTCCAGACGGGCCCGCATCTGCTCGGGACCGGCGATCCCCGGCGCAGCCCCGGCCGCGGGCGCGGCTGGGGGAGTCCCGGAGGCCCCAGGGGCCGGGCCCGGGTCCGAACGCGGGGCGCCGGGGCCGTGGGGTTCCACCGCCCCGGCGCGTGCCGTCGTGACGGGAAGCGGCCCGCAGGAGGGGCCCGCCGGGGTGGTCCACCCCGGCGGATTCCCGTGCGCCGGCCAGGTCATGCGCTGCGTCCGCTCCTCATGTCAGGTCCGCCGCGGCGAGGACGGCCCTGCGGGTCAGCACCCTGGCCAGGTGCCCTCGGTACTCGGCGGACGCCGACAGGTCGGACGCCGGCCGGGTGCCCTCCGCCGCGCTGTCGGCGGCCGAGGCCACCGCCTGCGGCGCGGCGTCGGCGCCCGCGAGTGCCGCCTCGCAGGCGGTGGCGCGTACCGGGGTGGGCCCCATGTTGGACAGACCGACACGGGACTCGACGATGCGGCCGTCGTCGCGCCGCACCAGCGCGGCCACCCCCACCACGGCCCAGGCCTGGGCGCTGAGCTGGAACTTCTCGTAGTGGAAGCCCCAGGCGTCGGCCTTGGGCACCCGCACCTCCACCAGCAGTTCGTCCGGCCGCAGCGCCGTCTGCAGGTAGTCGGTGAAGAACTCCCGCGCCGGGACGCTCCGCCGCCCGTCCGGGCCCTGGACGACCAGCTCGGCGTCCAGCGCGAGGACGGCCGCGGGTACGTCCCCGGCCGGGTCGGCATGGGCGAGGGAGCCGCCGATCGTGCCGCGGTGCCGCACCGCCGGATCGGCCACCGTGGCCGTGGCGGCGGCCAGCAGCCCGGCGTGCCGCCGCACCAGCGGGTCGTGCACGACATCGTGGTGCGAGGTCAGGGCGCCGATGACGAGGGTGTCCCCGTCGGCCCGCACCCCGCGCAGGCTGGGGATCCGGCCGACGTCCACGAGGAGTTCGGGGAAGGCGAGCCGCATCCGCAGGATCGGCAGCAGGCTCTGGCCGCCGGCCAGCACCTTCGCGTCCTCCCCGGCGAGCGCGAGCTGCCTCACCGCCTCCTCCACGGAGCGGGGCCTGGCGTAGTCGAACGACGCGGGAATCATGAGCCGTCCTCCTCCGGCCGGGCGGACCGCGCGTCCCGCAGGGCCCGCCAGACCCGTTCCGGCGTGCACGGCATCTGCACGTCCGTGACGCCCAGCGGGCGCAGGGCGTCGACCACGGCGTTGACCACCGCGGGGGTCGAGGCGATCGTCCCGGCCTCGCCGACGCCCTTCACGCCCAGCGGGTTGGTGGTCGCCGGCGTCTCGGTGCGGTCGGTGAGGAAGTCGGGCAGGTCGGCGGCGCAGGGCACCAAATAGTCGGCCATGGTGCCGGACACCAGGTTGCCCTCCGCGTCGTACACGGCCTCCTCGAACAGGGCCTGGGCGATGCCCTGGGCGAGACCGCCGTGCACCTGGCCCTCCACGATCATCGGGTTGACGACCTTTCCGACGTCGTCCACGCACACGTAACTGCGGATCCGGACCCGGCCGGTCTCGGTGTCCACCTCCACCGCGCACAGGTGCGTGCCGTGCGGGTAGGAGAAGGCCTCCGGGTCCTCCACGTGCTCGGCGTTGATCGTCGGTTCCAGCCCGTCGGGCAGGTCGTGCGAGGTGAACGTCGCGAACGCCACCTCCTGGATGGTCCTGCGCGCGTCCGGGGAGCCCTTGACCGAGAAGACGCCGTCGGCGAAGTCCAGGTCGTCCTCGCTCGCCTCCAGAAGGTGCGCGGCGACCTTGCGGGCCTTGTCCACCACCTTCCGCGCGGCGCGGTGCACGGCCACCCCGCCCACGACCAGCGAGCGCGATCCATAGGTGTCCATGCCCTGCGGCACCGTGCGCGTGTCGCCGTGCAGCACCTCGACGTCCTCGAAGGGCACGCCCAGCACGTCCGCCGCGATCTGGCTCCAGCTCGTCACATGGCCCTGGCCGTGCGGGCTGGTGCCGGTCAGCACCTCGACCTTGCCGGTGGGCAGCATGCGGATGGACGCCGCCTCCCAACCTCCCGCGCCGTAGCGCAGGTCGCGCAGGATCCGGCTGGGCGCGAGCCCGCACATCTCGGTGTACGTCGACACGCCGATGCCGAGCCGCACCGGGTCGCCGCGCTCCTCGCGCTTGCGCTGCTCGGACCGCAGGTCGTCGTAGCCGAAGAGGGCGAGCGCCTTGTCCGTCGCCGACTCGTAGTTCCCGCTGTCGTAGGTGAGGCCGCCGATGGTGGTGTACGGGAACTCGTCGTGGCCGATCCAGTTGCGGCGGCGCACCTCGACCGGGTCCATGCCGAGTTCGGCGGCGAGTTCGTCCATCATGCGCTCGATGGCGAACGTCGCCTCGGGGCGGCCCGCGCCGCGGTACGCGTCGGTGGGGGTCTTGGTGGTGAAGACGCCCGTGCAGGTGAAGTCGTAGGCGTCCATCTTGTAGATGCCGGGGAACATGAACGCCCCGAGCAGCGGGACGCCCGGCGTCACGATCATCAGGTACGCGCCCATGTCGGCGAGCAGGTCCACCTTCAGGCCGAGCAGCCTGCCCTCGCGCGTCGCGGCGAGTTCGAGGTCCTGGATCTGGTCCCGGCCGTGGTGGGTGGCCAGATAGCCCTCCGACCGGGACTCCGTCCACTTCACGGGGCGGCCGAGCTTGCGGGCGACGGCCAGGCCGATCGCCTCCTCGCCGTAGACCTGGAGCTTGGAGCCGAAGCCGCCGCCGACGTCCGGCGCGACGACGCGGAGCCGGTGCTCGGGGATGCCGGTGACGACGGCCATCATCACCCGGACGATGTGCGGGATCTGCGTCGCGGAGTACAGGGTGTACTGGTCCGAGGTGTCCGGCGGGACCGCCACGACGGCCCTCGGTTCCATGGCGTTGGGGATGAGCCGCTGCTGAACGAAGCGCCGGCGCAGCACCACGTCGGCCCGCTCGCGCACCGTCGCGTAGTCCTCGCCGGTCGCCAGCGGCCAGGTGTAGCAGCGGTTGGTCCCCTTGTCCGCGTGGACCAGCGGAGCGCCCTCGGCGAGCGCCGCCTCCATGTCGAGGACGGGGGGCAGCGGCTCGTAGTCGACGTCGATCGCCTCCAGCGCGTCGGCGGCCGCGTAGCGGTCCCGGGCGACGACGACCGCGACCGGGTCGCCGGTGTGGCGGACCTCGTCGACGGCGACCGGCGGGTGCTCGGGCAGCACGATGTCCTCGGTGACGGGCCAGGCGCACGGCAGCGACCCGAGCCCCTCGGCCAGGTCTCGGCCGCTGTAGGCGGCGACGACCCCCGGCCGCTCCAGGGCGGGCGTGACGTCGATCCGCTCGATACGGGCGTGCGCCATGGGGCTGCGCAGGATGGCGATGTGCAGCAGGCCCGGGACGGTGATGTTGTCGGTCCAGTTGGTCCGGCCGGTTACCAGCCGGGCGTCCTCCTTGCGGACCCGGGCCCGGCCGACCTCGGGTTCGCGTCCGGTGAGCTGGTCGGTCATACCGGCGCCCCGCTCCCGGCCGTGCGCGGCTCGGCATGCTCCGCGACTGCGCCGGGCTCGGGCGCCCGGTGCCGGCGTTCCTCGGCGGCGGCCGCCAGCACGGCGCGCACGATGTTCATGTAGCCCGTGCAGCGGCAGAGGTTGCCCTCCAGTCCCTCGCGGACCTCCTCGGGTGTGGGGTCGGGGTTCTCCCGCAGCAGGTCGCGGGCGGCCATGATCATGCCGGGAGTGCAGAAGCCGCACTGCAGCGCGTGCTGTTCGTGGAAGGCCCTCTGCAGCGGGTGCCACTCGCCGTCGGCGGAGGCCAGCCCCTGGATCGTCGTCACCTCGCCGCCGTCGGCCTGGACGGCGAGCACCGAGCAGCTCTTCACACTCTTCCCGTCGAGGTCCACCGTGCAGGCCCCGCAGTTCGTGGTGTCGCACCCGACGGGGGTACCGGTCAGGCCGAGCCGGTCCCGCAGGTAATGGACGAGCAGGAGGCGGGGCTCCACCTCGTCCTCGTAGGCCGTGCCGTCCACCTTCACCGAGATGCGGGTCATATGCCCTCCCAGAGGCGCCGCGTGGCGAATCCCCCGTTCTGCTCTGATACGCGCAACTGTAAGTCGCGCCCGGGGACAGCGCGACGCCTCGGACGCGAGTTTCACAGCCCTCTTGCGCTCGGAAATCCGAGGCGTAATGTTGATTACATGATTACGAGCGAGCAGAGGAAGGCGCTGCGCGGCTGGCTCGCCGGGCGGCTCCCCGAAGGGCTCTTCGAGGCACTCGTGGACGTGACCGTCGACCGCGAGGAGATCACCGTCGTCGGCCGCATCCCCGCGCCCGCGGTCGGTGCCGAGGCGTCGGCCGTGGAGCGCGAGGCCGCGCTCGACGGGCGGATCGCGGAGTTCCGGGAGCGCACCCGCGAGGACCGCGTCGCCGTCGCCCGCGAGGCGGAGCACCGCTTCGGGCGCAGGGTCTCCTGGGGCGTGGAGTGCGGCGGGCGCCGGGCCATGTACACCACCGTCTCCGTCCCCGTCATGACCCGGCTGCGCCAGCCCGAGCGGCAGGTCCTCGACACCCTTGTCGCGGGCGGTGTCGCCCGCAGCCGCAGCGAGGCCCTCGCCTGGTGCGTCCGCCTCGTCCTCGGAAACACCGACACCTGGCTCGGCGACCTGCGCGATTCCCTTGAGCACGTCCAGCGCGTCCGCGCCCAGGGGCCCGACCGCGACACCTCAGCGCCCACCGGGGACTGACCGCCGCGGCAGATCCGGACGGCGGCAGCCGTGCGCGGGCCCGGCCGCCACCGGGTGAAGAGCCCACGCGCCGGGCGTGGTCGGGCGCCGGCGGGCCCGCCGCCGTCCCCGCGTCCGGAACGGCCGTGCGCGCGGCCTGAGTCGTCCCGGTCCGCGCGGGACGGGGTGCCGAGCCCCGCGATGAGCAGGTCCGCGGCCCTTCCGAGGTGAGATCCCTCCCGAGTGCCTGGAGGCGCTGCCGCGCGTGCTCCACCGGCGTTTCGGCGGGCGACGACGCCACGGACGCGCTCCGCCCGCCCGCCCGCCCGCCCGACGGGCGGCCGCCACGTACGTCCGCCGGGCCGCGGCCGGACGGTGCGCGCGGCCGACAGCCCGTCGGCGCGTACGGGTCCGGGTGTCGGCCGGCCGGAAGTCCCCCGGCGTGCACGGCACTTCACGGCCGCGCGACATGCGTCCCGTCCGGGTACGCGCCCAGGGGATGCGGGGGCGGTCCGCGGGGCGCCGTCACCCGTGGCCCGAGCGTCACGCGAGACCCCGTCACCCGCGAAGGGCACCTGCGCCGGTGGGCCGCACGGGTTAGATTCGAAGGCGTGCTGCGCATCGTGGACGGCAGGAACGGCGAGCCCGTAAAACTCGACCCGGGGCGGCGCGCGCCGCTGCGGGTGCTGGCCCACACCGGCGACGTGGGCGGGACGGCCGCGCTGCGGGTGCTGCTGGTCGCGGACGTGCTGGCGCGCACCGCGGAGACCTATGGCGGGCAGGCGCTGGTCGCCGTGGTGGGCCCGGCCGACCCCGCACTCGACGCCGCCGCCGCGGCGCTGGGCATCAGGCCCCGCGAGGCCCGCTGCGACACCGAGCACGAGGTCGAGGAGGCGCTCGCCGGACCGGCCCGGGTGCACGTCGCCCCGGCGGGCACGGACACCGGCGGCCCCCGCCTGGACGTCGGACCCGTTCACCCGGACGAGGTGGCCGCTCCCGGCCCCGCGCTACGGCTCGCGCTGCTCCGGCTGGACCGCCGGGCCCCCGCGGAGCTGACCCCGCGAGCCGTCGAGGCGGCGGAGGACGGGCTGCGGCACTGGCGCGGCGCGGTGGCCCGCTGGGCGCAGTCGCCGTCCAAGGCCATGTGCGCCGAGTACGTCGAACGCCTCGAGGCGGCCCTGCGCGCGGACCTCGACACCGCCGCCTGCCTGGCGGCCCTGGACCGGCTGGAGGAGGAGACCGCCCTGCCGGACGGCTCCCGCTTCGAGACGTTCGCCCGGGCGGACCGCGTGCTCGCCCTGGAGCTGACCGGCGAGGTCGGCGGGGTGCGGTCGTGAGGCGCCCCGCGGGGGGAGCGCGACGGCTCGTCGTGCTGCGGCACGCCAAGTCCGCCTGGCCCCCGGACGTCCCCGACCACGAACGTCCCCTCGGCCCCCGCGGCCGCCGCGACGCCCCGGCCGTCGGCCGCTGGCTGCGCGAGGCCGGGCATACGCCCGACCTGGTGATCTGCTCGACCTCCCGGCGCACCCAGGAGACCTGGGAACTCGCCGCGGAGGCACTGGGCGCCCGGGCGCCCGCGCCGGTGCGCCTCGACGAGCGGGTCTACGCGGCCACTGCCCGCGCCCTCCTCGACGTCCTGCGCGAGGCACCCGAGGACGCCGGGACCCTTCTGCTGGTCGGCCACAACCCCGGCGTCCAGGACCTCGTCCTGCGCCTGACGGGCGAGGCCCGCGCGGACGCCCTCCTCCGCGCCGCCGACAAGTTCCCGACCTCGGCCCTCGCCGTCCTGGCCTGGCCCGGCCCCTGGTCCTCCCTCACCCCGGAACACGCCCGCCTCGACGACTTCGCCGTCCCCCGCGGCTGAAGCGCGGCACCGGCCGCGGCACCGCCGCGTCGTCCCCCGCGGGACGCCGTCAGGCGGAACGCCGGTCGAACCCCCGGGTGGTGCCGGCGCGGGCGGGAGCGCCGTCGTGCCCGCCGGTGTCCCGTGGTGCCTCCGGCTCCCGGGCGCTCCAGCTCGCGAGCAGCTTCCAGGCGTCCTGCGAGGCCTGCTCCCCAGCCGGCAGGTACATGAACAGGGTCTGGTCGGGCTCGCCCGGCATCGTGAACGCCTGGTACTCGACGGTCAGGTCGCCGACGACGGGGTGGTGGTGGCGCTTGCTCCCGTGGGTGCGGTCGAAGACCTTGTGGTCGGCCCACCAGCGGCGGAAGTGCTCGCTCTTCATGGCCAGTTCGCCCACCAGCTCGGCGGTGCGGGTGTCCTCGGGGTGGCGGCCGGCGTCGAGACGGAGGGTGGCGGTCATCTCGGCGGCGACCTGCTCCCAGTCCGGGTACAGGGCGCGGGCGGCCTCGTCCAGCAGGATCCAGCGGGTGAGGTTGCGCTCGCGTGCCGGCATGGCGTCGAAATCCGCCATCAGCGCGCGGGCCAGGTGGTTGGCGGCCAGTACGTCGGTGCGGCGCCCGAGCACGAAGGCGGCCTGGTCGACGAAGGAGTCCATGAACCGGCGCATCCCGGGCCTGACGCGCTGGACGGTCGGCGCCGAGCGGCGGCGGGCGGTACCGGGCTTGGGCCCGGTGAGGTCGAACAGGTGGGCACGTTCCGCGGCGTCGAGCCGCAGCGCGGCGGCCACCGCCTCCAGCACGCCGGCCGAGGGGCTGATCTGCCGCCCCTGCTCCAGCCGCGTGTAGTAGTCGGTGCTCACTCCTGCCAGTTGGGCGACCTCCTCGCGGCGCAGCCCCGGCACCCGCCGGTAGGCGCCCCGTTCGGGCAGCCCGGCCGATTCGGGGCTGATGCGGGCGCGTGATCGACGCAGGAACTCGCTGAGCTCGACGTTGCGGGCCATGCGTCCATTCTCGCTCGCGGGGTGGCGCGGGCGACCCGGGAAAGGGGGTCGCCGAGTCCTACGCAGCCGATTCCCCGGCAGGTCAGGGCCCGAAAGCGGCCCCCGCGGCCCGGTTGCCGCGTGGTGTCCTGGATCTCGGAGGCCCACCGGGCAGGCACGGATCCAGCCGAGCCCCCGTTCCCGGTCCCCCTCCCTCCCGCGGACGGCGTCCCCGAGCGCATCGGGGCCGCCGCCTGCCGCGATCACCGAGCGTCACGGCACCGATCCATGAGGAGACCACGGACATGACCAGCACCACCCACGCGTACGCCGCTCACGCCCCCAAGTCCCCGCTGGAGCGCACCACCATCCGGCGTCGCGCGGTCGGCGAGTTCGACGTCCTGATCGACGTCAAGTACTCCGGCATCTGCCATTCCGACATCCACCAGGTCGACGAGGGCTGGGGTGAGGCGATCTTCCCGATGGTCCCCGGCCACGAGATCGCCGGCGTCGTCTCCGAAGTCGGCCCAGGTGTCACGAAGTTCGAGGTCGGTGACCGGGTGGGCGTCGGCTGCATGGTCGACTCGTGCCGTACCTGCGACAACTGCAGGGCGGGCCTGGAGCAGTACTGCACGGGCGGCGGCATGATCTTCACGTACAACGCGGTCGGCAGGGACGGCGAGCCGACGTACGGCGGCTACTCCCGGACCGTCGTCGTCGACGTGAACTACGTCCTGCGCATCCCGGACGGCCTCTCCCTGGACGTGGCCGCGCCCCTGCTCTGCGCCGGCATCACCACCTACTCCCCGCTCCGGCACTTCGGGGCCGGACCGGGCAGGAAGGTGGCGGTCCTGGGCATGGGCGGCCTCGGTCACCTGGCCGTCAAGATCGCCCATGCGCTCGGTGCCGAGGTGACGGTGCTCTCGCAGTCCCTGAGCAAGAAGGACGACGGACTGCGGCTGGGCGCCGACCACTACCGCGCCACCAGCGACCCGAGGACGTTCGAGGAGCTCAAGGGCACCTTCGACACCATCCTGTCCACCGTCTCGGCACCGCTCGACTTCGGCGCCTACCTCAAGCTGCTGAGGACCGACGGCGCGCTGGTCAACCTCGGCCTGCCCGAGGAGCCGATCTCCCTGGACCTGTTCTCCGTGATCAACGGCCGCAGGACCATAGCCGGTTCCCTGATCGGCGGCATCGCGGAGACCCAGGAGATGCTGGACTTCTGTGCGCGGCACGGCATCGGCGCGGAGATCGAGCTGATCCCCGCCGACCGGATCAACGAGGCCTTCCGGCGCATCCTCGCGAGCGACGTGCGCTACCGCTTCGTGATCGACGCGTCCACGATCTGACCGGGCCGCGGCCCGCGCGGGACGCGACCGCCACGGGGCCGCCCGCCGACCGCACCGGGCCGGCGGGCGGCCCCGGCCGTTCGCCGCGCCCCCGGGGCGCGCTGGCGTCAGGCCGAGGCCGCCAGGGCGGCGACCGTGGCGACGGCGAGGCGGTCGAGGTAGCGGGGGGTGAGGGGGGAGCGGAGCACCGCGAGGCGCCAGTAGAGGGGACCGGCGATGAGGTCGAGGGCGAGGTCGCAGTCCGTGCCGGCGGGGAGCTCGCCGCGTTCGACGGCGGCCTCGACGATGGCCGTGGCGATGCCGCGCTGGGTGTCCCGCAGCGCGGTCTGCAGGGTCTCGGCGATCTCCGGGTGGCGGGCGGCCTCCGCCAGCAGGTCGGGGATGATCTGCGAGGCGACGGGGTGCCGCAGCGCCCGCGCCGTCACCTCCAGCAGCATCCGGATGTCGCCCAGCAGGCTGCCCGTGGCGGGCGCCGGCATCCCGACCGCCGCGACGGCGGAGACCACGTCGAGGACGAGCGGAAGCTTGGAGCGCCAGCGCCGGTAGACGGCGGCCTTGCCGACGCCCGCGCGCCGCGCGATGCCCTCGATGGACATCCGTCCGTACCCGACCGCGGCGAGTTCCGCGAAGACGGCCGCGCGGATCGCCTCCGTGACATCGTCTCGGAGCACTGCCGCCCCGGCGGGGGCGCGTCGTGGGGGTGCGGTGTCCGGTGCCATGTCCGGCAGCCTACGCGACGACGGGACGGAACGGTTGCGTTCCAACGCTCGTGTGGTCTAACGTCCTGGTAACGACGATACGGTCTCGTTCCGTCGGCGCACAATCGCCCCCTCGCGCCTCACCCCCCGAACGGAAGCGCCACCCTCGTGAGCCTTGACATCGAGTCCTCCTCAGCGGCGACCGCGCCGCCCGGCGCCCCGGCGCCGTCCCCCGCAGAGCTGGCGGCCAGACACGGCCTCACGGTCAGCGGGGCCCGTCCCGGCCTGGGCGCCTACGTGCGGCAGCTGTGGGGACGTCGGCACTTCATCACCTCGTACGCCACCGCCCGCGTCTCGGCGCAGTACACGCGGGCCCGCCTGGGCCAACTGTGGCAGGTGCTGACACCGCTCCTCAACGCGGCCGTGTACTACCTGATCTTCGGCCTGCTGCTGGGCACCGACCGCGGCGTCGACAACTACATCGCGTTCCTGGTCACCGGCATCTTCGTCTACACCTTCACCCAGTCCTCGGTGATGGCGGGCGTCCGTGCCATCTCCGGCAACCTCGGCCTGGTGCGGGCCCTGCACTTCCCCCGCGCCAGCCTGCCGATCGCGCAGACGATCATGCAGCTGCAGCAGCTGCTGATGTCGATGCTCGTGCTCTTCGCCATCGTGCTGATGACCGGCGAGGTGCCCGGCCCGTCCTGGCTGCTCGTGATCCCGGCGCTGCTGCTGCAGTCGGTCTTCAACGCGGGCCTGGCGCTGGTGATGGCGCGGCTCGGCAGCAAGATGACCGACCTCGCGCAGCTGATGCCGTTCATCCTGCGCACCTGGATGTACACCTCCGGTGTGATGTACAGCATCAGCCACGTCGCGGCGCACGCGCCGCAGGCCGTGAAGATCCTGCTCGGCCTGAACCCGGCGGCGGTCTACATCGACCTGATGCGCTTCGCGCTGATCGACAGCTTCACCTCCGAGCAGCTGCCGCCCCACGTGTGGGCGGTCGCCCTGGGCTGGGCACTGGTCATGGGTATCGGGGGCTTCGTGTGGTTCTGGAAGGCTGAGGAGAAGTACGGCCGTGGCTGAGCACATCGACACCGCCCCGGGCGGCGAGCGCGTCCCCACCGTGATCGTGGACGACCTGCACATCGTGTACCGGGTGCACGGCGCGGGCAGCGGCCGCGGTACCGCGGTCAACGCCCTGTCGCGGCTGGTCCGCCGCAAGGGAGCCAACCCGAACGTCCGCACCGTGCACGCCGTGCGCGGCGTGAGCTTCACCGCCCACCGGGGCGAGTCCATCGGGCTGATCGGCTCCAACGGCTCGGGCAAGTCCACCCTGCTCAAGGCGGTGGCGGGGCTGCTGCCCGCGGAGAGCGGCAAGGTGTACACCCAGGGGCAGCCCTCGCTGCTCGGTGTGAACGCCGCCCTGATGAACGACCTGACCGGCGAGCGCAACGTCATGCTCGGCGGCCTGGCGATGGGCATGTCGCAGGACGAGGTGCGGCAGCGCTACGAGCAGATCGTCGAGTTCTCCGGGATCAACGAGAAGGGCGACTTCATCTCGCTCCCGATGCGGACGTACTCGTCCGGCATGGCGGCCCGTCTGCGCTTCTCGATCGCCGCGGCCAAGAGCCATGACGTCCTGATGATCGACGAGGCGCTCGCGACCGGCGACAACCGGTTCCGCAAGCGCTCGGAGGCGCGGATCCGCGAGCTCCGCCAGGAGGCCGGCACCGTCTTCCTGGTCAGCCACAACAACAAGTCCATCCGCGACACCTGCGACCGCGCCATCTGGCTGGAGCACGGCACGCTGCGGATGGACGGCCCCACGGACGAGGTGCTCAAGGCCTACGACGCGTTCACCCAGGGGAAGTGACGCCGCCCGGCGCGAGCCGGGCACCGGTGCCAGACTGAGGACGGACATCGGGACCACGGCAGCACCGGGCACGCACGCAGGCCAAGGAGACCGCCATGCTCACCACCCAGTACGTCAACGGCGCGCCGAACTGGATCGACCTCGGCAGCCCGGACACCGGGGCGGCGGTCTCCTTCTACACCGGGCTCTTCTCCTGGGACGCGCAGCCGCTCGGGCCCGAGGCCGGCGGCTACGGCTTCTTCCGCCTCGGCGGGAAGACCGTGGCCGCCTTCGGGCCGCTCAGCGAGAAGGGCATGCGGTCCTCCTGGACGCTCTACTTCCAGACGGCCGACGCCGACGCCACCGCCAAGGCGGTCGAGCAGGCGGGCGGCACCGTGCGCGTCGCGCCCTTCGACGTCTTCACCAACGGCCGGATGGCCGGTTTCACCGACCCCGGGGGAGCGGAGTTCGCCGTGTGGCAGCCCCGCGACATCAAGGGCCTCGACGTGGTCACCGAGCCGGGCAGCCTCGGGTGGGCCGAGCTGTACGCGCCGGACGCCGCGGCGGCCGGCGCCTTCTACGGCGCGGTCCTGGAATGGCAGACGCAGGACGTGCCGCTCGGCACGACCAGGTACACCGTGCTGTCGACCTCGGGCGGCGGCCGGGAGGCCTCCCTGGGCGGGATCGTGGAGATCACCGGCGAGATGCGGGAGGCCGGCGTCACCCCGCGCTGGCTGCCGTACTTCGAGGTCGACGACGCCGACGCGGTGGTGGCCAAGGCCGGGCAGCTCGGCGGCACGGTCGTCATGGCGCCCCGGCACACCGAGGGCGTCGGCCGCTTCGCGCACCTCGCGGACCCCTTCGGCGCGCTGTTCGCGGTCATCGCCAGCCAGCCCGGGCAGAGCTGACGGGGCGACACGGGGGCACTGTCAGTGCCCGCTGCAAGACTGGGAGTCACCAGGGCACAGCACCCCCGTCGAAGGAGCACCCCATGCTCAGCACCGACTACGTACCCGGCGCGCCCAACTGGCTCGACCTGGGCACTCCCGACGTCGACGCCTCCGTGGCCTACTACCGCGAGGTCTTCGGCTGGGACCACCTCTCGGCCGGTCCGGAGGCGGGCGGCTACGGCATGTTCCGGATCGCCGGCCGGACCGTCGCCGGCATCGGACCGAACAACGAAACCGGTGTCACGACCGCGGCCTGGGAGCCGTTCTTCCAGACGGCCGACGCCGACGCCACCACCAAGTCCGTCGAGCAGGCGGGCGGCGGCGTGCGGTTCTCCCCCATGGACGTCTTCGACCTCGGGCGGATGGCGGCCTACGCCGACCCGACCGGGGCCCGCTTCTGCGTGTGGCAGCCGGGCGAGAACAAGGGCCTGGACGTCGTCGACGAACCCGGGACGCTGTACTGGACGGAGCTCTTCACCACGGACGCGCCCACGGCACTGGCCTTCTACCGCTCGGTCTTCGACTGGCGGACCGAGGACTCCGGGATGCCAGGCGCCGCCTACACCCTGATCTCCCCGGCGGGCGGCGGCGAGAGCGACGCCCACGGCGGCGTCATGCAGCTCGACGAGCAGATGCTCGCGGCCGGCACGGGCGCGCACTGGCTGCCGTACTTCGAGGTGACCGACTGCGACGCCACCCTGGCCAAGGCCGTGTCGGCCGGCGGCACGATCCGCGTCCCCGCGACGGAGGTGCCGGAGGTCGGGCGCTTCGCCCAGGTCGTCGACCCGCAGGGCGCGGCCTTCGGCGTCATCACGCCTCCGCCCTCCGCGGGCTGAGGAGGCGCACGGCGGCTACTCCGGCTACTCCGGCGGCGTCGGGGTGTCGTGGCGGGAGAACATGGCCTGGACGTCGAGTTCCAGCTTGATGGTCGGGCCCACCACCGCGATGCCCCGCGCCAGCATGCTCTGCCAGTTGAGGGTGTAGTCGTCGCGGTGCAGTTCGGCGGTGGCGAGGGCCGCGCACCGCAGCTCCTCGCCGTAGCCGCCGGTCGCCAACCCCAGGTAGTCGGTGTCCAGCGTCACCGAGCGGCTGATGCCGTGCATGCTGAGGTGGCCGTGGACGGCCCAGCGCGAACCGCCCTCGTGCACGAAGCGGTCGCTCGCGAAGCGGATCCAGGGGTAGGCGGCGACGTCCAGGAAGTCGCCCGAGCGGAGGTGGTTGTCCCGGGTCCGGTTGCCGGTGTTGATGCTCGCGGCGTCGATGGTGATCTCGACGTGGGAGTCCTCCATGCGCTCCGCGACGCGTATGCCGCCCGTGAAGCGGTCGAAGCGGCCGTGCACATGGGCCATGCCGACGTGCTTGGCGATGAACCGGACGGCCGTGTGCGGAGGGTCGAAGAACCAGGTGCCCGGCGGCGGCAGTTCGAGTTCCGGCGACGGCGCCAACCGCACCGCGCCGATGGGGGACTGCAGCCCGTCCGCGATCTCCACGGTGCCCCGGTAGGGCTGCATGCCGTCCGCGCTGATCATCACGGAGTAGTGCCCGGGCGGCAGTGTGGCGAGGAACGTCCCGTACGGGTCGCTGGTCGCCGTCACCTGCGGGCGGTGGGTACGGGCGTCGGACACGGTGACCTCGGCGCCGCCCATCGGCCGGCCGGAGGGGTCGAGCACCTGACAGCTGATCAGTCCCGCGCCCTCGGCGATCGGTGGCAACAGTCCGGGGTCCGCGGATCCGCCCACCGTCCGATTGCGCCTAAAGAGTGCGAAAGCCATGTGATCACCTTAGATGGCGAATCCACGCAAGTGTCAATTCCCCCTCAGGTGTCCAGCCAGTGGCGTCGCCCCAGGTGGATCAGGTAGAGCTCCTTGCGGGCCCGTTGCGTGATGTCCTCCTCGGCCGCGGCGTCGCCGGCCGGCGCCTCCATGAAGGCGATCGCCGTCATCAGCATGCGGTCGACGTACAGTTCGGCGAGCATGTGCACGTCCTCGGGCGACCAGCCGTGCGAGACGGGCTGCGTGCCGAGCGCCTCGGCCACCTCGTCGGCGAAGAGCGAGAGTTCGGCGGCGATGGCCTCCCTGACGGCCTGCACCCCGCCGTGCCGCTCGCGGGCGATGAAGCGGATGTGCGGCCGGTGGTCGCGCACGTGCCGGGCGATGAGGCGGACGGAGTGCGCGATGACCTCCTCCGCGTCGTCCTGCTCGGCGAGGATCGCCCGGATCATGGCGTGCAGACTGCCCAGCGACTCGGCGACCAGGGCCACCCCGAGGTCGCCCATGTCGCGAAAGTGCCGGTAGAACCCGGCGGGCGCGACGCCCACTTCGCGGGTGACCTCGCGCAGTCCCAGGCTGCTCAGGCTCTGGTTCTCCAGCAGGCGCAGGCCCGCGTCGAGGAGGGCCCGCCGGGTCTGCTGCTTCTGGGCCTCACGGGCCCCGAGGGTGTGACTCATGTCATCCAGTAAACAGCTGTTCGCCGAGTTGTGCGAGAGTAGGCTACCGACTCAGTGAACAACTGTTCTTCCAGTTGTTCACTGAGTTCCGACGTCCGCATCCCGCAGTGCCGTCCGGCAACCGAGAAAGGCACCCGTCCGTGACCCTCCTCGTCGTCCTGGTCGCCATGGGAATCCTCCTGGGCACCGTCTCCTACACCCCGCTCCCCGTCTTCCTCGTCGCCGCGGGCGTGGTCGGTGCCTGGCTGCTCGCGTTCTACGTCCGCGAGCAGGCCGGGCGCCACCGCCACCGCTGACCCACGTCTCCCAGGGGGGAACCCACCCATGGACTCCTACGTACCCGCTCGTGACCGCGAACTGCGCGCCAGGGAAGCCCGGTCGGGCTCGGACGGCTCCGACGGCATGGCCGTGGCCTCGTTCGCACTGGGCCTGGTCGGCCTGCTGGCCTTCAACATCGTGCTCGGCCCCTTCGCCCTGATCCTCGGCGGCATGGCGCTCGTCCGGGGCACCGAGCGTCCCGTCCGGGCGATCGCGGGCCTGGTGCTCGGCGCGGCCGACCTGATGGTGCTGGTCGTGCTCATCACCATGAACAAGGGCCTCATCTGGCCGTTCGGCCTCTGACCGCAGGGGAGGCGGCCGACGGGAACGGGGGAGGGGGTCCCCACTCCGCACGGGGGGAGTGGGGACCCTTCCGTACCACCAGGACCGGGGCAGGCGGCACTTCGGCGACGGGGCCTAGTTGCGGGTCCAGCCCGCGGGGGACCAGTACTCGTACTCGGGGCGGCCCTTGACGCCGCTGGTGCGGAAGGGACGCCCGCCGTCGTCGACGCGGACCGTGCCCGACCGGCCGCCCGCGCTCCACTCCAGTTCCAGGAACCAGTCGCAGTCGCAGCGCACCGTGCGGGCGTGCACCCGGAGCACCAGCGGGTCCTGCGCGGAGACCTGGTAGGGCAGACGCACCACGGGGAGGGTGTGCTCGCTGTCGCTGCCGTCGCGCGGTTGCGGCTGCGGACGGGCCGCGTCGAGGTCCACCGCGTACTCGGCGGGCGTCAGCGCTCCGCCGCAGCCGTTGTCCATCGAGTACGAGGACCAGCGCGGCGGGTCGCGGCGCTCGACGACGCGGATGTGCAGGGCCTGCACCACCACCGGGGCCGACCCGCGCCCGCGGATCGTGGTCTCGACGATGGTCGTGGCGCCGTGCACCGCGCCCAGGGCGGTGGCCCAGGCACGCGCGTCCTGGGAGAGCGGCGGGGGAGGGACGTCCGCGGGCGGCCGGTCGATGAGGTAGTGATGCCCGCAGCCGTTCTCCCAGACGTGCGAGCGCACGCTCCAGACCAGCGGCCGCGCCGGCACCGGGGTGCGGGAGGCCGTGCCACCGCTGGGGGAGCGCGGAACGGCCTTCGTGTCCTTCACCGACGGCCCGGTGGACGGGGTCCGGCCGGAGGGCGACGCGCCGGGTGACACCGGGACGGTACCCGTACCGCCGGGCGAAGGGGGTGTGCCGTCCGTGCCGCCGGGGCGCGCGGAGGAGGAGGTGGCGGCCCGGGCCGGCGGGCCCTCGCCGCCGGCGCCGTCGGTCATCGCCAGCGCGGCGCCGGTGAGCACCAGCGCGGCCACCGAACCGGTGACGGCCGGCCGGGACAGCCGGCGGCGCCAGGAGCACGGCCGCCGCGGCGGCGGGACGGTCCCGATCGGGTCGAGTTCGGCGGGCGTGACCGGGGCCGCCGCCTCGGGCACCGGCAAGGGTGCCGGTGCGGCGGGGACGCCACCGGCGGGCACGGCGTCCTCGCCGCCGTCCGTGCCGCCCTCGCCCCCACCCTCCCCGGCGCCGCCCCCACCCTCCCCGGCGCCGCCGTCACCCTGTTCGCCGCGCTCCGCCCCGGCACCGGCGACCCCGCGGTTGCCCACGCGCCGGACCGCGTCCGCGAGCACCCACCGGCGGTGCAGCTCGACCAGTTCCTCCGGCCCCGCGCCGCACAACCGCGCCAGACGCTCCACGACCGCGTAGTCCGCCGGCACGGCGTCGCCGTTGCAATAGCGGTGCAGGGTCGAGGTGCTGACGTGCAGCCGGCTCGCCAACTGCCCGTAGCTCAGCCCCGAACGGTCCTTCAGCTCACGTAAATTCCGGGCGAAGTGCTCGCTGCCCGCCGCCGTACCACCCATGTCCCGCGCCCCCGACGCCTGTCCGTGTCCCGGCCGCCCGTTCCAGGGCGCTCACGTCCCCCCAGGCCAGGGTACGCGCAACCGTTCCAGCGTCCCGGAAGCCGCCGCCGCTGTTGCCGGCCGTGACGGCGCCGCGCAGGCTGGGACCAGCACCGCCGCCCGTCGGCGGCGGTCCTCGTCCACGACCTGACCACGGGGGAACCACCTTGAACAGCACACTCGTCCGCCGCGCCGCCGTGACCGTGATGTCCACGGTCGCGGCCACCTCGCTCCTGGCCGCCGGTTCCGCGGAGGCCGGCGCCACCGCCGCGCCCACCGCGGCACCGAGGTTCCTCGCGCCGAAGGAACTGCCGCCGTACCCCAACTCGCCCTGGTACGCGGACCGGGTCAAGAGCGGCCTGCCCGAGGGCGGCACCGCCTGCACGCTGCGCGGCCTGCCCCGCAAGGGCGTCTCGCACCGCTCCTTCTGGACCGAACTGGACACCAACGCCCAGCAGGTCACCTTCACGACCAAGAACAGCAAGGCGGCGCGCGACCTCGCCGCCGAGCTCCGCAAGTCCGTGCGGGGCTGCGCCGCGCGCTTCCTGGCGCAGAACCCGGGCTCACAGGCCGACTGGAAGGACTTCGGCGGCCTCGCCGTGGAGGAGGGCGCACACGTCTACGGCGTGCACGTCGCACCCCCCGAGTCCGAGCACAACGTCCGGCTGTACGGCATCGGCCGCGACGGCCGCACCGTCACCGTCGTCGAGTGGGGCCAGATGGGCACCCTCGACCAGATCCCCCTGAAGGCCTTCAAGAAGACCACCCGGACCGCCGTCAACAAGCTGTACCGCTGACGGAGCCGCCGGGCGGACCACGGACACCGGCGGCGGGGCACCGGGGGGCGCCCCGCCGCCGGGGACGGCACCGCACCCGTCACAGCGGCTCTACGAGCGTCAGCCCTTCGGTGTCGAGCCGCAGCCAGCGCGTGACGCCGATGCCCCGCAGGAACGCCAGGTCGTGGCTCGCCACGATCAGCGCCCCCTCGTAGGAGGCCAGCGCCGTCGTCAACTGCCGCACGCTCGCCATGTCCAGGCTGTTCGTCGGCTCGTCCAGCAGGAGCAGCTGCGGCGCCGGCTGGGCGAGCATCAGCGCCGCGAGCGAGGCCCGGAACCGCTCCCCGCCCGACAGCGAACCGGCCGCCTGGTCGGCCCGCCCGCCGCGGAACAGGAAGCGGGCCAGCGACGCGCGGATGCGGTTGCCCGTGGCCTCCGGGGCGAACCGCGCCACGTTGGCCACGACCGACAGCTCGTCGTCCAGGACGTCCAGCCGCTGCGGCAGGAAGCGCAGCGGCACATGTGCCAGCGCCTCACCCGCGGCTGGGGGCAGTTCGCCGGTGATCGTCCGCAGCAGCGTCGTCTTCCCGGCGCCGTTCCGGCCGACCAGCGCGATCCGTTCCGGGCCGCGCAGCTCCAGGTCCCCGGCCGGTGCCCCGTACGCCGTCCGCAGCGAACGCAGCGTCAGCACGGTCCGGCCCGCGGGGACCGCGGTGTGCGGCAGGTCGACGCGGATCTCGTCGTCGTCCCGCACCGCCTCGACGGCCTCGTCCAGCCGGTCCTTCGCCTCGGCCAGCCGCTCGGTGTGCAGGACGCGGTGCTTGCCCGCCGAGACCTGGGCGCTGCGCTTGCGCAGTTTCATCACGGCGCGCGGCTCCCGCTTGGTGTCGTACATCTTCTGCCCGTACCGGACCCGCCGGGCCAGCTTGACGTTGGCGTCGGCCAACTCCCGCTTCTGTCGCCGCACATCGGACTCCGCGACGCGCAGCATGCGCTCGGCGGCGTCCTGCTCCACGGCCAGGGCCTCCTCGTAGGTCTCGATGTCGCCCCCGTACCAGCGGACCCCGCCGTCGCGCAGTTCGGCGATCCGGTCGACGTGCCGGAGCAGTTCGCGGTCGTGGGAAACGACCACCAGCACGCCGTTCCAGCCCGCGACCGCCTCGTGGAGCCGCCGCCTGGCCTCCAGGTCCAGGTTGTTGGTCGGCTCGTCGAGCAGCAGCACGTCGGGCCGGCGCAGCAGCAGGGCCGCCAGCCGCAGGAGGACGCACTCGCCGCCGGACAGCTCGCCGACGACCCGGTCGAGGCCGACGTGGCCCAGCCCGAGGCCGTCCAGCCCGGCCCGGGCCCGCTCCTCCACGTCCCAGTCGTCGCCGACCGCCGCGAAGTTCTCCTCGCGTACGTCACCGGCCTCGATGGCGTGCAGGGCGGCCCGCGCCTCGGCGATGCCCAGGGCCTCGTCCACCCGCAGCGCGGTGTCGAGGACGACGTCCTGCGGCAGGTACCCGACCTCGCCGGCGACACGCACCGTGCCGTCGGTGGGGGTCAGTTCGCCCGCGACGAGCCTGAGCAGGGTCGACTTCCCCGAGCCGTTGAGCCCGATCAGGCCGGTGCGGCCGGGGCCGACGGCGAGCTGGAAGCCGTCCAGGACGGGAGTGCCGTCCGGCCAGGCGAAGGACAGGTCGACGCAGGTGATGGACAGGGTGGGATGTCCCATGTGGTCCTCCGGGGTGCTCGTGAATGACGACGGGTCGACACACGGGGACACCGGAAGGCGGGCGCTGCACAGGGCGGCTGCTCACGGCCGAGGTCGCACAACGGCCCGCGCGGTCGCCGCTTCGGCGCCGCGGGCACGGTGTCCCAGACCTCAGAAGAGCAACGGCCTTCTCCAATCGGACGGTGGCAGGGCCGCGGCCGAAGCTACGCCGGGACGGGGCCCCCGGCAACGGATTTACGGGGCGCCCGGCCCGGCAGGGTGCCGCCGTGATCTCCCCGCCGCCCGGCCACCGCTCCCGACGGGCGCACCGCCGCCCTCCGCTTCACCGCCGAGCTCGTGGCCCGGGTCGCGACCCCGTAGGCCCTGTCCGGGCACTCCTGGCCGCTCGCCGCGCTCTCCGTGGTCGTGCTGATCGGCCTGCCGACGGTGTTCGCCACTCCCGGCGACAAGGCGCAGGTGATCGTTCCGTCCCCGGAGCGGTGACCGTCGCGCTGGTGCTGCCGCAGCTCGGCGCGGCCGTCGTCTCGTCCTGGGCGGTCTTGCCCGCCCCGGTCGCGGCGCTGGTCAGCGCGCTTGCGGCGGCCGCGGTCGTGGCCGGGATCCCCTGCCGGCGATGGCTGACGGGAAATGGATTTGGTCCTGGCGCCGAGACCCCGTAGGGTTGTGTTCACCGACGCGGGGTGGAGCAGCTCGGTAGCTCGCTGGGCTCATAACCCAGAGGTCGCAGGTTCAAATCCTGTCCCCGCTACTGAAGCCGAGGGCCCGGTGCGAAAGCACCGGGCCCTCGGCCTTTGCGGCCTGTAGGTACCCCTGCGTGGCCGGCCGCGCGCACGGCGTTCCGGCGCCGCGGTCGTGCCTCAGCGTTTGCGGAGCGGTTCGTAGGGCGGGACGTCGCGACCCGGCTGCCAGTGCGGGCCCTGGCGGATGTGCCGGACGATCACGACGAGATCGGTGGCCGCGGCGAGCGCCAGCAGGCCGAAGAACACGGCCCACCCGGTGCGCCCGAGCTCCGCGAAGAGAACCGTCCCCGCGATCGCCCAGGCCAGCCCGAAGGCCGCCAGCGCGAGCCGCGTCCGCAATGCGCTGCGAGCCCGCAGGGGCTCATTCCCGGTACGTCCCATACGCATGGAAAACGCCTCCTCATTCGGTTCGTACCCGGCTACGCTCGTCCCATGACATGGCGACATTGATCCTCACCGGAGTCCCCTCTGGCGCGCAGGCTCTACGCCTACGCCTTCCTCGAGGACCTGATCCCGCTCTACCCGGTGTACGCGGTGCTCTTCGCCGGCGCCGGGCTGTCCGAGGCCGGGATCTCCTCGCTGTTCGCCGTGTGGTCGCTCACGGCGTTCCTGCTCGAGGTGCCCTCGGGCGTGTGGGCCGATCGCTTCTCCCGGCGCGCCCTGCTCTTCGTCGCGCCCCTGCTGGCCGGGGCGGGCTTCACGCTGTGGACGCTGTGGCCGTGCTACGCCTCCTTCGCGGCCGGGTTCGTCCTGTGGGGCGCCGGGTCCGCGCTGCGCTCCGGGGCGCTGCAGGCCCTGGTGCACGAGGAGCTGAACCGTGTCGGCGCCCGCCACGCCTACGCCCGCCTCACCGGCCGGGCCCAGGCACTCGGCACCACGGCGGCCCTGGTCGCGACCGCGCTGGCCGGGCCGCTCCTCGCGGCCGGCGGCGACCGCGCCGTCGGACTCGCCAGCGTCGCGGTCACCGTGCTGACCGCCGCCTCCGCCCTCGCGCTGCCGGAGCCCCGCGCCCGGGCGGCCGCCCCCGCCGAGGCCGATGCAGCCGCCTCGTACACCGGGCTGCTGCGCGAGGCCCTGGGCCAGGCCCGGCACACCCCCGGCGCCGGGCGCATGGTGGCGGTCGTCTCCCTGCTGGCCGGTGCGACCGCGCTGGACGAGTACGTCCCCCTGCTCGCTCAGGCGACCGGCGTGCGGCTGTCCCACGTCCCCCTGCTCGTCCTCCTGGCGACCGCGGGAGCCATGGCCGGCGGCTGGCTCGCCGGTCGCGGAACGCGCTGGGCACCGCTCGCACCGGTGGCGGCCGCGGTCTGCCTGGCCGCGGGCGCGGCAGGCGCGCATCCGGCGGGCGTGGCCCTGGTGGCCCTGGCCTTCGGCCTCCTCGACTGGGCGACGACCGCCGCCGACGCCGCCCTCCAGGAGCGCATCACCGACCGCACCCGCGCGACGGTCACCTCCCTGGCCGGCCTGGGCTCCGAGGCCGGGTCGCTGCTGCTCTTCGGCCTCTGGGCCCTGGGCTCGCACTGGTCGGGGCCGGGACCGCTGTTCGCCCTCGCGGCGCTTCCGCTCCTGCTCCCCGTGCTCCTGCTGTGGCGGTGCAACATTTTCCCGCCCTCACGACGTCAGTGAGGTGAGGGCGGTGCCGGACGACAACGGGGTGGGGCATGCACGAGGACCGTACAAAGGAGTACCTGGACTTCGCGGCGAGCCGCGCGGGACACCTCTTCCGGTCGGCGTGCCTGCTCACCGGCGGTGACACCCACCTCGCCGAGGATCTGGTGCAGGAGACCCTCGGCAAGCTGTACGTCACCTGGCGGCGGGTGTCCCGGGTCGGCAACCCCGCCGGCTACGCCCAGACCGTGCTCGTCCGCACCTTCCTGACCCACCGGCGGCGGCGCAGCAGCGGCGAGTCCCCCACGGGCGAACTCCCCGACGTGCCCGCGGGCGCCGACGGCTCCGACAGCGACACCGCGCTGCTGCGGCTCACCCTCCTCGACGCGCTGACCCGGCTGCCACCCAAGGACCGTGCGGTCGTGGTCCTGCGCTACTGGGAGGACCGCAGCATCGAGGAGACCGCCGACGCCATGCGGGCCAGCTCCAGCGCCGTGCGCACCCGCTCGGTCCGCGCCCTCGCCAAGCTCCGCGAACTGCTCGGCGACAGCCTCGCGGAACTCGTCTCCACCTACTGACCTCCCCTCTCGCCTTCTCTTCCCTCCTCTTCCCCTTCTCCTCCGGACGGTGGTCCACCATGCCCTTCGAAGACGACCTCGGTGCCGCACTGCGGCGCACCGGCGCCACCTTCAGCACCGACGGCGGCGCCCTGGTCGCGACCGCCCACACCCGGGGCCGGCGATCCCGCCGTCGCCGGACGGCCGCCGTCGTCGGCACCGTCGCCGCGGTGGCGGCCGCGGGGATGACGGCCGCGCTGGTCGTACCGCGCGGGGACGCACAGAGCACCGGCCCCGCGGCGGCGGTGACGGACACCAACCCCGGATGGGGGCCCGAGACGCCCTCCGACCGGAAGATGCTCGCCCTCTTCGAAGGCCTCCTCCCCGAGGGCAGGATCCTCAGCGGGCACGCCACGGACACGGAACCCGTGGCGGACATGTGGCCCAGGGCCCAGGTCCTCTGGGACGACGGCCGCGGCGCCTCGACGATCGCCGTCGACCTCAGCCGCGCCACGCCCGGTCGGGACCTCACGCGTTGTCCCGACCTCACGACCATGAAGCAGGGCAGCGCCTGCACGCGTACGGAACTCGCGAACGGGTCGGTGCTGGTGGTCCTCAAAACCTGGGAGTACCAGGACGAACGCGAGGGGCCGGAGAACTGGCGGGCCGTCCTGACCACCCTGGACGGCTTCGTAATCGCGGTCGACGAGTGGAACGCGACCGAGCAGAAGGCCGAGCACACCACCCGGGACCACCCTCCGTTGAGCGCGGCCCAACTCGCCGCCCTGGTGGGCGCACCGGAGTGGAAGCGGGTGCTCGCCTCGTTCCCCGACCCGCCGGCCATGCCGGAGGAGCCCGCCGCGGGATCGGGTGAGGTGAGCGGCAAGGAGATCCTCGAGCGCCTCAAGGCGGTCATGCCGTCAGGGCTGAAGATCACGGAGCCGGTCGGCGAGGAGGGCTACGCCCACGTCACCGTGGACGACGGCCACGGGGCCACTCTGGTCGAGGTCAACGTCCAGCACTGGGACCCGGAGCGCACCGGGGACCTGCGCTTCTCGAATCCCGAGACCCTGCCGGACGGCACCCTGGTGGACACCGAGAAGGGACGGGGCGACAAGGGCGGAGCAGGGATCCGGCAGTGGAAGGCCGACACCCTGCGTCCCGACGGTCTGCGGGTCGTCATCGCGGAACTCAACTCCGGCGCCTACCACCGGCCCCCCACCCGTTCCGCACCCGCCCTGAGCATGGACCAGCTCGTGGCCGCCGCGACCGACTCCCGGTGGAACTCGCTCGGATGATCACTCGGGCGGCCCGCCCGGCGGGCCGCCCGGCGACCGGCCGGTCAGCGTCGCGGCTGGCCCCCACGGGATTGAGCGACTTCCCGCCGACAGGGCGCAACCAGGCCTAGAATCCGCAACTGTTGCACCGTGAACCGACCCGTTCAGGGGGAGCGCGCATGTCCCGACTTCCGTCCAGGCGTGCCATGTTGCGGACGGCGGCCACGGCCGCGGGCGCCGCGGTCGTCGGCTTCGACCCGATCGGCAGAAGCTGGGCCGCGGCCGGGACGGCCGCGGACCGGGCGGACGACGCCTTGGTGGGGCTGCCCCACCTGGACGGGACGCTGCTCACCGACGACGCCTCGCTCGGCGCCGCCGCGGACGACTTCGGACACATCGTGCACCGCAGGCCGGCCGCGGTGCTGCGGCCGGGGTCGGTGGACGACGTGGTCGCCATGGTGCGCTTCTGCAACCGGCACGGGCTGAAGGCGGCGCCGCGCGGCCAGGGCCACGGGACGTCCGGCCAGGCCCAGGTGGACGGCGGCCTGGTCGTCGAGACCACACCGCTGGCGCACATCGGCCCGGTCGGGCCGCGCAGCCGTACCGTCACCGTCGGCGCCGGGGCCAAGTGGAGCGACGTCACCAGGGCCACCCTCGCGCACGGCCTCACGCCGCCCGTCTTCACCGACTACCTCGAACTCTCCGTCGGCGGCACGCTGTCCGTCGGCGGACTCGGCGGCCAGAGCCACCACCACGGCGCGCAGGTCGACAACGTCACCGAACTGCAGGTCGTCACCGGCGCGGGCGAACTGGTGCGCTGCTCCCCGTCGCGGCACCGGGACCTGTTCGAGGCGGTGCTGGCGGGCCTGGGCCAGTGCGCCGTCATCGTCTCCGCCACGCTGCGCCTGGTGAAGGCCCCGACAACGGTCCGGCACTATCTGCTGCCGTACCACGACCTGGGGCCCTTCCTCGCCGACCAGCGACTGCTCGTCACCGACGGCCGGTTCGGCTACGTGGAGGGCCAGGTCGTCCCGGACGCGAACGGCGCCTTCCGCGGCTACGTCCTGGAGGCCGTCTCCTACGACGCCGCGCCCGACGACGCCGCGCTGCTGGCGGGGCTGCGCCACGACGCCGCGGGCGTGCAGACCGAGGACCTCGGCTACTTCGACTTCCTCGACCGGCTGGCCCCTTCGGTGGCGGCACTCAAGGCCGCCGGCCTGTGGGACTTCGCCCACCCCTGGCTCAACCTGCTCATCCCCGGCGAGAAGGTGGCCGCCGTGGCCGGCGGGATCCTCGACGCGCTCACGCCCGCCGACCTCGGCCCCGGCGTCGTGCTCCTCTACCCGCTGCTGCGCGAGCACCTGCACCGGCCCCTGCTGCGGGCCGGCCAGGACCCGGTCCCGTACCTGCTCGCCGTGCTGCGCACCACCCCGCCGCAGGACACCGCGACGGTCGACCGCCTCCTGGCCGCCAACCGGACCGCGTTCGAGGCCGCCCGGGCGGCCGGCGGCACGCAGTACCCGGTCGGCTCCGTCCCGTTCGGCCGTGCCGACTGGCGCATCCACTTCGGCTCCGCGTGGCCCGCCCTGGCGGCGGCCAGGCGGCGCTACGACCCCCGGGGGATCCTCGTCCCCGGGCAGGAGATCTTCTGAAGCGGACGGCCGGCCCGTAGGGTCCCCCCATGGGGAGACACATCGCGTTCGAGCGTCTGCACAACTTCCGTGACCTGGGCGGCTACCGCACGGCCGAGGGCCGCGCGGTGCGCTGGGGGAGGCTCTACCGTTCCGACGCGCTCTCGAAGCTCGGGGGCGCGGACCTGGAGCGGTTCACCGGCCTCGGGGTGCGTACGGTCATCGACCTGCGCTACCCCTTCGAGATCGAGGCCAAGGGCCGTGTCCCGGAGGCCACCGGGGTCGCCTACCACAACCTCAGCATCGAGCACCGGCCCTATGACCAGACCGCCTTCGGGCCGGAGGTCGAGACGACCGCCTTCTACGCGCGGCTGCACGCCGAGGTCGCCGCCGACGGCGTCAAGGAACTGACGCGGGCGCTGGAGCTGATCGCCGCGGAGGGCAAGGGACCCCTGGTCTTCCACTGCGCGGCGGGCAAGGATCGCACGGGTCTGCTGGCGGCGCTGGTGCTCGGGCTGCTGGGTGTGCCGGAGGAGGACATCGTCGCCGACTACGCGCTGAGCGAGCTGGCGACCGCCCGTCTGCTCGCGGACTGGACGGCGGCCAACCCGGAGCGGAGCCTGCGCTGGCCCGGCTGGGGGCGGGCACCCGCCGACGCGATGCGGATCTTCCTCGCCGGCCTGGCCGCCGAGCACGGTTCCGTAGAGGGCTACGCCCGCGCGCGACTCGGCACGGACGACGCCCTGATCGCCGACCTGCGGGAGGCCCTGCTCACGGACTGACGGACGCCGGATCGCGCGACGTGCAACCACTTGGTTGCGCCATCAAGCGCCTTGCGGAGGAACCCACCGCGCGGGACCCCGGTGCGCCCTGACCGCCGTGAACGGGGTACATCCCGGCGCTCAGCGACACCGGCCGACTACGCGCGCGAAGTCGTCGGCAGCACCATGGAAATCGCGGCGCGGCGCTTCGGGGGCCGTCCGGCGGTGGCGTTCCAGCTCTACCCGCGGTAGCGGCCGGGCGGGGCGGCCGGGGCCGCCTGCCTCAGCCCGGGACGATCACGTCGATCCCGTAGGCCGCCACCGCCAGGCACGCCGCGAAGCACAGGGCCGCCACGGCCAGGGCCGCCTTCTCCTGCCCGTCGCGCGGCTGCCCGTCGCGCGGGCCGCTGCCGGCGCGGCCCCATGCGGCGACACCCAGCGAGAACATCACCACGACGGCGATCGTGATGCCGAGGCTGGCCCCGAACACGCTGCCGAGGTTGCCCCACTTGACGTCCATGCGGATCCCCTCCTCACCGCTACCGGGACGACTGGCCGGCGGGGCTCGGCTCCGGCGCACCGGCCCGCGCGTCGTTGACGTTGTCCGCGTTCACCGGGCGGCGCCGCGACAGCAGGTAGAACCCCGCCGCGGCGACGACGGCCACGCCCGCCACCAGTGCGACGCCCAGGTCGCCGTGGTCCGCGACCCAGGCCGCCACCCCGCCCACGGCCGCCGCCGCGGGGAGCGTCAGCACCCAGGACACCGCGATCCGCCCGGCGACTCCCCAGCGCACGTGGGCGAGTCTGCGGCCCAGTCCGGCACCCAGGATGCTGCCGGTGCAGACCTGGGTGGTGGAGAGCGCGAAGCCCATGTGCGAGGAAGCGAGGATCACGGAGGCCGCGCTGGTCTCCGCGGCGAAGCCCTGCGGGGTCTGGATGTCGGTCAGTCCCTTGCCCATGGTGCGGATGATCCGCCAGCCGCCCATGTACGTGCCGAGCGCGATCGCCAGCCCGGCGCTCAGCACCACCCACCACGGCGGGCCGGTGCCGGGCGCGAGCAGGCCCCCCGAGATGAGCGTCAGTGTGATGACGCCCATCGTCTTCTGCGCGTCGTTGGTGCCGTGGGCGAGTGCCACGAGCGAGGCGGAGCCCACCTGGCCGGCCCGGAAGCCCCGTTTCACCCTGTCGCCCCGGGTCCGTCTGGTGATCACATAGGCCAGGTAGGTGGCCAGCATCGCGACCACGCAGGCCACGACCGGTGAGGCGACCGCCGGGACGACGATCTTCTCCAGGACCTCGCCCGCGTTGACGGCGGACGCGCCCGCGCCCACCCAGACCGCGCCGATGAGCCCGCCGAACAGCGCGTGCGAGGAACTGGAGGGCAGGCCGAGCAGCCAGGTGACGAGGTTCCACAGGATGGCCCCCACCAGCCCGGCGAAGATCATCGCGGCGGACACCCGGGCGTCGTCGACGATGCCGTTGGAGATGGTCTTGGCGACCTCGGTGGACAGGAAGGCACCCAGCAGGTTCAGCACACCGGCCACGGCCACGGCCACCCGGGGCGCGAGGGCGCCCGTGGCGATCGACGTCGCCATGGAGTTGGCCGTGTCGTGGAAGCCGTTGGTGAAGTCGAAGGCGAGGGCCGTGACGATGACGATGACGATGAGAAAGGAGACAGTGCCCACCGCGTACCTCCCACCAGGGTGCGGTGCGGTTCGCCGGGCCCTCCGTACCGATGGCGGCTCGGGATTCCAGGCTAGGCGAGGTACCGGTGCTCCGCATCGCACGGACCGCCGCCGGGGTCGGACCACGGTAAAACCCGTGGCGCGAGGGCGGACGCCGTGGGCAGGATGCCCGCATCATGGAGAGCACCGAGATGCCGCGCCGGATGATCAGGGCCGCGTACACCGACGAAACCGTGACGGTCTATCAGGCGTACCGCCCCGCGATCGGCGACCACGCCGCGCTTCACGGCCGCTTCCCGGAGAGCTGGAGCCGCTCCCGGATGACGTGGATCAAGCCGTCCTTCCTGTGGATGATGTACCGCAGCGGCTGGGGCCGTAAGGAGGGGCAGGAGCGGGTGCTCGCCCTCGACATCAGCCGCGACGGCTTCGGCTCGGCGCTCCGCCGGGCCTGCCTGTCGCACTTCGACCGCTCGGTGTACCCCGACCGTGAGACCTGGGCCGAGCGCGTGCGGAGCACGCAGGTCCGGGTCCAGTGGGACCCGGAGCGCGACCTCCTTCTGCGTCCGCTGCCGTACCGCTCGCTGCAGGTCGGGCTCACCGGCCGCGCGACGCGCGACTACGCCGACCACTGGATCGTCGGCGTCCGGGACGTCACGGGGCTCGCCCACCGCGTACACGAGCTCGTGCGCTCCGGCGACCGCGAGGCGGCCGCCGCGCTGCTGCCGCGGGAGCGGGCCTATCCGCTCGACGAGGAGACCTCCGCCGTGATCGGCGCGACGCCGGAGCCTAGCGGGCGTCCAGCTCCGTGACGAGCCGTTTCGGGGCGACCACGCGGTAGCTCTCCTCGACCCAGTCGCACAGCACCTCCACGGAGGGTGCGTCCCCGGTGAGGGGGACGCAGACCCAGCCTGCCCTGCCGAGGCCGTAACCCGAGGGCTGGGCGCCGGGGACCGACAGGGCGTGCTCGTGGAGCTGGGGGTCCATGAGCTTGACGTTGATGCCGGGCGGGTGGCTCCCGTCGCCGGCGCCGAGGAAGACGAAGACCTTCTTGTTGACCTTGACGACGCTCTCCCCCCAGGGGAACTCCTCGGCCGAGCCGGGGAGCGTGAGCGCGAAGGCGCGCACCTTCGCGCGCACGGCGAGCGGGTCGTGGTCGGTGGTCACGGGGCCTCCCCGGGCGGACGCGGACGGCGGTCGACGGGCACGCGTACGCCTGATGGTAGGCCGGTGCCGGCCCCGTACCCGGGCAGGCGGGCCCCGCGACGCGCGCGGCGCGGCGGGGCCGGTCGTACCGTGCGGTTCAGGAGCAGTACTGCGCCTGCTTGCCGATGGCGTGGTACATGCAGTCCGCGTTCTCCAGGAGCCGCAGCACCGCCTCGCGGTTGCGGCTGGTCTGGGCTGGGATCACCTGGTCGGGCGGGTAGAAGCCCGAGGAGCCGTTCGGGCCGGGGTACATCTCGAAGGTGTACGCCCAGATTCCCTGGGTGCCCCAGAGCCAGTCGCCGATCGACCCGTCGGTGATGTAGAGGTCGCGCAGGCGAGCAGCGCGGCGGTGACCGTCGCCCGTCTGCCGGTCCTGGGGATGCGCATGGTCGTCCTCCTGGGTGTGGGGGTGGCGCAGGAGTCCGGACCGATCGTGAGGAATGCGTGCTTCGATTGCGAACGCCCGGAATCCTCCGCCGGATTGGCCGGTGGGACCTGCTTGCGGGGATTCCGCGGCGGCGCCGGTACGATCGCGTCAATGCCCGGGCGTAGCGCAGAGGCAGGCGCACCGCCTTGCCAAGGCGAATCACGCCGGTTCGAATCCGGCCGTCCGGGCAGCGCAGGCACACGGGCCCGTAGGGCAGAGGCAGACCCGCCGCCCTCTCAAGGCGGATACGCCGGTTCGAATCCGGCCGGGCCCCCGATAGGATCATCGCAATGCCCGGATGTAGCGCAGAGGCAGGCGCCCCTCCCCTCAAGGAGGGATCACGCCGGTTCGAATCCGGCCGTCCGGGCAGCCAGGGGCACACGGGTCCGTAGCGCAGAGGCAGGCGCCGCCGCCTAGGCAAGGCGGATACGCCGGTTCGAATCCGGCCGGATCCACCGGGTGGCGCCGGAGAACGGGCAGGGGCAGTGGGGGACACGGGCGGTATCACGGAGGCGGAACTCGCGGCCTTCGACGCGGTGGTCGGCAGGCTGCGCGAACTGCCCGTGGACGACCCGGTACGGCTGCGGGCCGAGCAGGTGGCCGCCTCCTTCGCCCGTGACGGACGGCTGCGGCGCCGCAAGACCCGGCGTGAGGACCGCGCCACAGCGGACGCGGAGGTCGTGGCGGCCACCGCGACCGGTGCGCGGGAACGCCGCGAGGACGCACCTCTCGACGAGATCCCGGCGGGCGGGGCCGCGGGGGAGTTCGCCAGGCCCCGCCGCTGCTACGTCTGCAAGTCCCCCTACCGGCGGGCGGACGCCTTCTACCACCTGCTCTGCCCCGGCTGCGCCAGGGACAACACCGCGCGCCGGCGGGCCCGTACCGACCTCACCGGCCGGCGTGCGCTGCTGACCGGCGGCCGCGTGAAGATCGGCTTCCAGCTGGGTCTGATGATGCTGCGGGACGGCGCCGAACTCCTGGTCACCAGCCGCTTCCCACAGGACACGCTGCGCCGCTTCACCGAGGCGCCCGGCAGCGAACGGTGGCTGGAGCGGCTCACCGTCGTCGCCGTCGACCTGCGCGACCCCCGCCAGGTCGTCGGCCTGTGCGAACGGCTCCGCGAGACCGGTGAGCCGCTCGACATCCTGGTCAACAACGCGGCCCAGACCGTCCGGCGGCCCCCCGAGTCGTACGCGGCCCTCACAGCGGGCGAACGCGCACCGCTGACCGCCGGGGCGCGGGCCGGGGCGGTACTCACCGCCCCCGGCTTCGGCACCGTCCATGCGCTGCCGGCCGCAGCCGGGCCCACCGCCGAACTCCTGCTCGCCGAGACCGACGAGGCCGGGCTGCTGCCCGATCTCGCTCCCGAGAACTCCTGGTCGGCGGAGCTCGGCGGCCTCGACCCGGCCGAGGTGCTGGAGACCCAGCTCGTCAACTCCCTCGCCCCCGCGCTGCTCTGCGACCGCCTGCTGCCCCTGCTGCTCGCCTCACCGAGGCCGCGCCGCTACATCGTCAACGTCACCGCCGTCGAGGGCCGCTTCGCGGTGCGCAACAAGACCGCCGGCCATCCGCACACCAACATGGCCAAGGCCGCCCTCAACATGCTGACCCGCACCAGCGGGCCCGCGCTCGCGGCGCAGGGCGTCCACATGTGCAGTGTCGACACCGGCTGGATCACCGACGAGAACCCGCTGCCGAAGAAGACCCGGCTGGCAGGCCAGGGCTTCCGCACCCCCCTGGACATCGTGGACGGCGCGGCCCGGGTCTACGACCCGATCGTGCGCGGAGAGGCCGGGCACCCGGTCTCCGGCGTCTTCCTCAAGGACTACCGGGAAGCCGAGTGGTGACATGACGGACGACCTGCCGCCCCACGCGGGTGTCCCCGCGGTCGTGCCGCGTGCGCACGCCGACCTCGAACCGCTGCTGGGCTGGCTGCGCGGCGGGGAGGGCGCGGCCGAACGCCGGGACTTTCCGGCCGGGACCGCGCTGCCCGACGGGCGCCTCGACCTATGCAAACAGGCACTGGGCCCGGAGGGGGCGGCAGCCGTCGCCGAGGCCCTGCGCCAGGCACCCGTCGCCGGTGCCATACGCCACCTGCTGCTCGGCACCGACGGGCTCGGCGACGCGGGCGCCGCCGCCGTCGCCGAACGCACCCAGGGCACCGGTGTCGAGACGCTCTACCTGGGCTGCAACGGCATCACGGCGGGCGGCGCCTGCCGCATCGCCGACAACCTGCGGGCCTCGCCCCAGGCCGTCACCGGAGTCTGGCTGAAGCGCAACCCGCTCGGCGGCGGAGCGGGAGAGGCCGGCGCCGGACTCGTGGAGGCGGCGCGGTCGTTGCGCACCCTGGACCTGGTGCAGAGCGGGCTCGACCCGGCGGGCCTCGCCGTGCTGGCCGACGCGCTCGTCGTCGCGGCCCGCTCGGGCCGGCCCGTGGAGCGGCTGTTCGTCGGCGGCAACGCCCTCGGCACGGCGGGTGCGGCCTGCCTGACGACGCTCCTCACCGCGGGAGCGGTCGCCGAACTGTACGTGTCGGCCGCCCGACTCGGCGACGCGGGTGCCGTCCTGCTGGCCGAGGCCCTCGCCCGGGCGCCGTACGGCCGGCTCACCCGGCTCTCCGTGGCCAGCAACGGCATCGGGCCGGCGGCCTGCGCCCGCCTGGTCGCGGCCGCGGCGGCCGCCGGAGTGGAACTCCTCGACCTCGGGCGGGTCAAGGCCGCCCGGGTCCTGGACGCCGCGGACAACTGGGTCGACACCGAGGCGGCCGCCGAGATGGCCGCGGCGCTGGGCTCTTCGCCGCACCGGCTGACCCACCTCGTGCTGGCCCACACCGGAATGCGCAGCCGGGAGGCGCACCGCCTGCTCGACGCCGCACCGGCGGCGGCGACCGCGACCCGCTACGTCCTCGGCAAGGGCGTCGCGACCAGCGTCCGCCGGCGGCTCGACGCGCTCAGCGCGCACGTGCCGCCGCCGGCCGTGCCGGCGGACGTGGCCGCCGTGCGCAGCGTCCACCGCACCCCGCGCTGATCAGCGGGGCATACGGGCGAAGGTCTCGATCCAGAAGCGCTGTGCCTGCTCCGAGGCGCCCACGAGATAGGTGGAGCGCAACTTGGGCGGCAGCAGCGCCACCAGCCGGGCGACCGCCTTGCGGTGCCGCTTGAGCTGGGACAGCTCCGCGTTGGCGAGCACTTGGTGTACGACGTCGCTCTCGTCGTTGCCCTCCCCGGACTCCTCCTGGGCACGTCGCAGGCGTGCCTCCCACGCGTCCACGTCCCGGGCCAGCTCGCGCAGCCCGGTCACCGAGCGGTTCGCGAGCCGGTCGACGAGCGCGGTCAGCGGCACCGGGGCGTACTCGCCGTCGCCGAGGTAGACCGTGGCCATCTGCAGCGGCAGACCGCGCTGGTGGAGCTTGATCAGCCGCTCGATGGTGCGTTTGGTGATCCAGGCGCGGCCGTCCTCGTCGATGTCGTGCTTCCACCACTCCAGTACGGTCTCGGCGAGAGCGCCGTACCGCGCGATCAGCCACTCGTTGGCCGGGATGTCGCCCGGCTCGACCGTGAGCGAGGCCGTGAAGCGGGTCGCCTGGGCGATGTTGTTGCGTGACACCATCAGCCGGCGGCCCAGATGGTACGGCGGGTTCTGCACCGCTATCTGGGCGCGCAGGTTCTCGATCCGGCGTCCCGCCAGCGACCACTCCTGAGTGATCTCCATCAGCTTGGCGAACGCGGCCTTGTCCTTGGGCCGGTTGTACTCGTCCCAGACGATCGCCTTCGGCTCGCTCCCGGTGAACTTCTGCGCCAGCAGGGTGTCCAGAGAGCCGTCCCGGTCCGGGACGGGCGCGCACAGGTCCTCGACGTTGGTGACCGGCAGGGAGAAGTACAGCGGGTCACGGCCCAGGTCCTCGCGCAGCGTCTCGCGCACCACCTCGGTCTTGCCGCAGCCGGGAGGCCCCTGGAGCAGCACCGTCCACCGGTTGCGCAGCGCCGCCCGCACCACCGAGCGCACCGGGTCCGGCACCGTCGCCGGGTTGGGCACACCGAGCTCCCCGGCGATCCGGTCCAGGATCTCCGGTGTCCGGTCCTGCCCGGGGCTGCCGTCCGGCCGGGGCTCCGCCAGCCGCAGCCGCTCGCCGTTGACCAGCGGCAGCCCCCAGCGCAGCGGAAACCCCTCCCGCGCGTTGGCGAGGACGTGGTCGAGGGTGCGCGGGGAGAGCAGCTCGCGCACCGCCGGGCCGAGCGAGGCCCACAGGGCGAACACCCCGTTAAGGTCCCAGTCCCGGTACTTCTCGGCGAGCTTCCGCCGCCACGCCGTGTCGTTGGCGGTCACCCGCACCGTGACCATGCGGTCGAGGACGGCCAGGTCGCCGCGCCGGGCGGCCGTCTCCGACAGCGACTCGTTGTCGCTGAGGAACACCCCGATGCAGCCCAGCTCCCGCAGGTCGTACTCGCCGAGCGTCCAGTTGCAGGCGACCTGCATCAGCTGCGACTGGATGGTCTCGCCGGCCTGCAGCGAGTCGTCGATGAGCAGCACGAACGGCCGTCCCGGCCGCAGCCCGCTCATCACCAGCTGACGCAGCACCAGTTCGTCCGTGTGCGGATCGCGGACCGGCGCGTTTACCAGGAGGTCGTCCGGGGTGAGGTTGGCGGCGGGTACGTAGACCAGTTCGGCGTGCGGGTGGGCCTCGGCGACGTGCGAGAAGAACGTCGACGTCTTGCCGATGCCGTGCTCGCCGAAGACCTGCCCGGTCTGGCCCATGTCGATCATCGCGTCGATGAACGTCTCCAGCCGGGAGGCCTCCGGGCGGCCCTCGGGCGGTCGCGGATAGGTGGCGTTGGCCCGCCATGGCCGGGGGCCGGCCGTGGCGCGCGCCGCGGTCGTTGCCAGGGTCGTCGCCGCGGTCGTCGTCGCGATGGTGGTCATCTTGCTCCTGTCGTGACGCGGTGGCAGGCCATGGGTGGGGTGTGGGCGTCGGGCCAGTCGTCACCGCCCTCGGTGATCAGCCATATCCACGTGTCGGGTTCCTGCGGCGTGATGTGCGGGGCGTAGCCGTCGGTGAGCACGATCACCGCGTCGGGGCGCTCCTCGAAGCGCCGCCCCTTGACCTCCGTACGCCCCTCCACGTAGTCGGCCACGGCCTGGAAGCTCGTTCCCCCGCCGCCGTACACCCGCTCGCCGGGGACGAAGGGCATCACGACGCCGTCGAAGGAGAGCCAGTGGGCCTCCACGCCGTCGATCCGCCCGACGAGCTCGGTCAGCCAGGTGATGACGGAACCCGGCATGGAGCCCGAGGTGTCGTAGGCGATGACCAGCACCTTGTCGCGGACCGGGCCGCGCCGCGACAGCATCGGGTCGTGGCCGAGGGCCGCCAGCAGCGCACCCCGCTTCTTCGGGTAGACCAGCCGTTCGCCCTCCCGCAGCTTCGAGGCGACCACGTCGACCAGCCACCGCTGCCACCAGTCCACCCGCCGGGTCCTGACGGTCTCGCCGCGCAGCGCCCCGGCGCCCAGTTGTCCCCACAGCCGGGCCGTGCGCTCCGAGGCGCCCTCGGTGCGGCCCATCAGGTCCAGCAGCTCCCGCTCGGCACCGGTGTGCCCGCGGCGGGCGGCCAGCAGCGAGTTCAGCAGGGAGGAGGAGACCAGGGCGTCGACCGTCCCCTGGTCGCCCGGCACCCCGCCGCCCTCGAGGTGCACGCACAACGACGTCGCGGGCACCGGCGGGTGCTTCATCCGCTTGAGCTCGGTGTAGACGCCCATGTCGGTCTCGACGAACTCCTCATAGGGCAGTGGCGTCAGCCCCTGCTCCGCCAGATCCCGCCCGTAGGCGGCGTGGATCTCGCGCGGATCGACCCCCGTCGGCCGTCCGTCCCGCAGGGGCAGCCCGTCCCGTCGCAGCCGGACCAGCGCCACATGGTTGATCGCCACCTCCGCCGCGGTGGCGAAGACCGGGTCCTCCCGGAGCGTGGGCTCCGCCAGCAGATGCCGGTGCACCACGTGCCGGGCCTCGTGGAAGAGGACGAACTTGACCCCGTCGAGCCCCAGGTCGACGAAGAACCCGGGGTTGTACAGCAGGAGCACCGAGCCGTCCCCCGATGCCACCACCGCCGCGGTGTCCACGGCCGTGGTCGCGATCTGGTGCGGGCACTTCGCGTACAGCCAGGACGCGACCGCCGACTCGGTCAGCCCGAAGTCGAGCAGCGCGGCCTCCTTCAGCCGCTCCGCCTCCGCCACGACGTCCGGATCCGCCGGACGCCACCGCTCCAGCGCCCGCCGGTCGGCGAGGTCGACCACGGGTCGTCGTGTCCGCTCGTCGAATCCCATGACAGCCCCCCATGTTCGTGCCCCGAACCCTCCTGGTTCCCTGGTGACTCAGTGTTACCAGAGGCCACTGACAACGGGGCTTCGGCCATCTCCCCGGCGCTCCCCGCGATCGCCCCCGCCGTCGCGACGAGTTCCGGCAGCGTGCCCGTGAACGTCGGCAGGAGCTGCGTCAGCACCGCCCACGCCTCGGTGTTCCCGCCCAGTTCCGCGCGCACCAGCGGCCGCAGCGCGTCGGCCGCCTCCGCCAGCCGCAGCGGGAACGCCCAGCGGCCCATCGCCAGTACGCGCAGCACGTCGCGCGCCGGACGCGAGCCGGTCGCGAACTCCGCCGGACCGTCCACCACGCCAGCGTCACGGAGCCGGTTGGTGAACTTGCGGTGCGTGCCGAACTGGGTGCGCAGCGCCGGCGGGCAGTCGGGGCGAATCGCCAGCGCCCAGCGGGCGTAGCCGGGCAGCGGCCGCTCGCGGTCGGCCTCGGCCACCACCGCCCAGTCCTCCCGGCCCACCAACAGCGCCGCGGCGCGGCCCTGGGACATGCCGGTGACGGCACGCAGCACGGCGGTCAGCGCCTCCGGACCGGACGGCAGCGCCAGCTCCGGCGCCGGATAGTGCGAGAGCTCCGCGGGAACCCTCAGGCGGCGGGAGCGATCCGGTCCGTACGGGACGCCGTTGACGATGTCGTAGCGCATACGGTCGTCGGCACGCCAGTGGTGGTACACCAGCGTGTTGACCCGGGGATCGTCCTCCTGCAGCATCCACCAGAGCACCGACACCGGCAGGCCGTGCCACCACGGGCCCCACGGTACGTGCTCCGGCGGCTTTGCGGCCGCCACCGGATCCACCGCCGGGACCCCCGTGCGGCTCCGCGCACGCGCGGCGGACTCCGGGTCGACGAGACCCAGCAGGAAGCCCAGTTCGCCCGCGGACACCGCCTCGTTCAGCATGCCGGGATCTTCTCACCCGCCACCGACAGGCGGCGACTCAGATTCCGCGGCGCAGCACCCCGTCCAGGACCGCCGACCACTCGCGGACGATGCCCGCGCGGCGGGCGCTGTCGTCGCTCAGCAGGTTTGCCAGACCCAGACCCCGCGCCATGTCGAGGGTGGCCTGCACGGTCTCCCTGACCCCGGTCACCGCCTCGTCCGCGTCGAGCATCTCCACGGCGAGCCGGTGCGCCTCCCGCCCGATGCGCGACTCCAGCGCGGTGACCCGGGGACGCAGTTGCTCCTCGTTCGCCGCCGCCACCCACAGGTGCAGCGCCGCGCGGAAGATCGGCCCCGTGTAGAGCTCGACGACCATGCCGACCACGGCGTGCGTGCGCGGCACCCCCTCGCGGGGGAGGGCGTGCGCGTGCTCCCGCAGGGCGGCCAGCCACTGCTCGGCGACGAACTCGATCGCCCCGGTGAACAGGTCCTCGCGGGTGGGGAAGTGGTGCTGGGCCGCCCCCCGCGACACCCCCGCCCGCTCCGCGACCACCGCCACCGTGCTGCCCGCCCAGCCGCGCTCGGCCAGGCAGGCGACGGCCGCCTCCAGCAGCCGCTGCCGGGTGGCGCGGCTGCGGTCCTGCTTGGGCGTACGGGCGGTGGCGGTCACAGCGCCCATGGCGCGGACCGCCGTTCGAGGAAGGCCCGCATCCCCTGTTCCGCCTCGGGCGAGCCGAACAGCCGGGCCGACCGCTCGACCAGCGCCGTCGCGTCCCGGTCGAAGACGCGCAGCACGGCGGCCGTCGTCAGCGCCTTCGATTCGGCGAGCCCCTGCGGAGATCCCGCCCGCAGCCCCGCGAGGATGCCGTCCAGCGCCTCCTCCGGGGCCGCCACCAGGCCGGTGCGGACGGCCTCCGCGGTGTCGAAGACCTCCCCCGTCAGGTAGTGGCGGGCGGCGGCCCGGGCGTCCATGCGCGGCAGCACCGTCAGCGAGATCACGGCGGGGGCGAGGCCGAGCCGCGCCTCGGTGAAGGCGAAGCTCGCCCCCGGCCCCGCCACCGGGACGTCACAGGCCGCCAGCAGCCCGAGGCCGCCCGCGCGCACATGGCCCCTCACATGCGCCACGACCGGCTTGGGCAGTTCCACGATCGCCCGCAGCAGCGCCACGAGCCGCCGCGGCCCCTCCGGCGACGTCGCCTCCTTCAGGTCCGCGCCCGCGCAGAAGGTGCCGCCGGTGTGCGTGAGCAGCACCGCCCGCGTGGCCGGGTCCTTGCCGGCGTGGGCCAGCGCGTCGGACAGCTCGTCGACCATGCGTGCGGAGAGCGCGTTGCGGTTGTGCGGGGAGTCCAGCGTGAGCGTGGTGATCCCCCCGTCGTACGCGCTCCGCACACAAGGCGCCGCGGCGTCGTCGGTCATCAGCCGGTTCCCCTTTCCCGGGCGCGCAGTTCACGCCTGAGGATCTTGCCGCTGGCGGCCCTCGGTATCGCGTCGGTGAACTCCACCCGGCGCACCTTCTTGTACGGGGCGACCTGCGCGGCCACGTGCGCCATGACGTCGTCCGCCGTGAGGGAGACCCCCTGCTGCGGCACCACGTACGCCTTGGGGATCTCGTTGCCGTCCCCGTCCAGCACGCCGATGACCGCGGCGTCGGCCACCCGCGGGTCGGTGAGCAGCACGGCCTCCAGTTCGGCGGGCGGCACCTGGTAGCCCTTGTACTTGATCAGCTCCTTGACCCGGTCGACGACGTGGAGCCACCCGTCGGCGTCCACCCGGCCGACGTCGCCGGTGTGCAGCCAGCCCTCCGCGTCGATCATGGCGGCGGTCTCGTCGGGCCGTCCCAGATAGCCCTTCATGACCTGCGGACCGCGGATGAGGATCTCCCCGGCGCCCTCGACGGCCGCGTCCTCGTCGAGCGGGACGATGCGCATCTCGGTGCCGGGGAGCAGCTTGCCGACCGCGCCGGGCGGCGCGTCGCGCGCGTCCACCGGCACCACGTGCGTGCCGGGGGAGAGTTCCGTCATCCCGTACGCCTGAAGGATCGGCGGCAGCCCCAGCCGCTTCGAGCAGGCCTGGGCCAGCTCGGCGTCGAGCGGCGCCGCCGAGCACAGCACGTACTCCAGCGAGCTGAGGTCGTGCGCGGCGACCGCCGGGTGCTTGGCGAGCGCCAGCACGATCGGAGGGGCCACGAACAGTCCCTGCACCCGGTGGGTCGCCACTGCCTTCAGGAACTGGTCCAGGTCGAAGCGCGGCAGCACCACGACCGTGGCGCCCTTGCGCAGCGGGGCGTTCATGAGCGCGGTGAGCCCGTAGATGTGGAAGAACGGGAGCACGGCCAGGATGCGGTGCCCGGGTCCCATCGACAGCGTCGGATCGAGCTGGGCCAGGTTGGTGGCGATGTTGCGGTGGGTCAGCATCACACCCTTGGGCACACCCGTGGTGCCCGAGGAGTACGGCAGCGCGGCCACGTCCTCACCCGGGTCGAAGGCGATCTCCGGCTCGGGGGCGGTGGAGCCCAGCAGGTCCAGCACCGAACGGTGGCCCTCGGCACTGTCGCAGACCAGGATCTCCCGTACGCCGCCCGCCTGTTCGGCCGCCTTGCGGGCGGTCTCCAGCAGGGGCGATACGGTGACGATCCACGAGGCGCCGCTGTCGCGCAGCTGCCGCGCGAACTCCTCGGCGGTGGCGAGCGGATGCACCGTGGTGACGGCCGCGCCGGCGCGGGTGGCGCCGTAGAAGACGGGCGGGTAGGTGATGGTGTTGGGGCTGTGCAGGGCGAGGACGTCGCCCTTGCGCAGTCCGGACTCCGCCAGCGCCGCCGCGATACGGCGGGTGAAGGAGTCGAGCTGCGCGTAGGTGAGCGTCGTGCCCTCCACCCCGTCGACGAGCGCGGGCCGGTCGCCGAACTCGGCGGCGTGCCCCAGTACGGCCTCGTGGATCGGCAGGTCGATGGCGGGAACCGCGGGATACTCGCTGTGGAACACGGCCGGCTGTGCCATGGCCGTTCCCCCCTCCTCGTCAGGATGTGCTCAGTGCTCAGTAGGACTTGGGCAGACCCAGCGTGTGGTGCGAGACGTAGTTGAGAATCATCTCCCGGCTGACCGGCGCGATGCGACCCACGCGCGAGGCCGTCAGGAGGGAGGCCAGCCCGTACTCGGCCGTCAGGCCGTTGCCGCCGAGGGTGTGCACGGCCTGGTCGACGGCTTTCGCGCCCGCCTCGGCCGCCGCGTACTTCGCCATGTTGGCGGCCTCGCCGGCGGCCGTGTCGTCCCCGGCGTCGTACAGGAACGCGGCCTTCTGCATCATCAGCCGGGCCAGTTCCAGCTCGATGTGGGCCTGCGCCAGCGGGTGGGCGATGGCCTGGTGCGAGCCGATGGGGGCCTTCCACACCTGCCGGGTGCGCGCGTAGGCCACGGCGGCGTCGAGCGCGAAGCGGCCCATGCCGATCGAGAAGGCGGCCGTCATGACGCGCTCGGGGTTGAGGCCCGCGAACAACTGCAGCAGCCCCGCGTCCTCGTCGCCGACGAGGGCGTCGGCGGGCAGCCGTACGTCGTCCATGAAGATGTGGAACTGCTTCTCCGGCGCGGACAGTTCCATGTCGATCGGCCGGAACTCGAAGCCGGGCGTCTCGCGCTCCACCACGAACAGGCACGGCTTCAGCCTGCCCGTGCGCGCGTCCTCGGTGCGGCCCACGATGAGCGTCGCGTCGGCGATGTCGACGCCGGAGACGAAGACCTTGCGGCCCGTGAGCAGCCAGTCCGACCCGTCCCGGCGGGCCGTGGTGGTCAGCCGGTGCGAGTTGGAACCGGCGTCCGGCTCGGTGATGCCGAACGCCATGCGGAGCGAGCCGTCCGAGAGCCCGGGCAGCCACCGGCGCTTCTGCTCCTCGGTCCCGAAGCGCGCGATGACCGTGCCGCAGATCGCCGGGGAGACGATGAGCAGCAGCAACGGGCAGCCCGCGGCGCCCAGTTCCTCCAGCACGATGGAGAGTTCGGCGAGGCCGCCGCCCCCGCCGCCGTGCTCCTCCGGCAGGTTGACGCCGAGGTAGCCGAGAGCGCCGGCCTCCTGCCACAGCTTGTCGGTGTGCCGCCCCTCGCGCACGGCGTCGAGGAAGTAGGAACGCCCGTAGCGGCGCCCCAGGTCGGAGACGGCCTTGCGCAGCGCGCGCCGCTCCTCGCTCTCCAGCAGGACGTTGTCGAAGGTGCCGGTCGGTCCGTTCACAGCGGGTGTACCGCTCATGGGGAAACCTCTTCCTGAACGACGGCGAGTACGGCGCCGACGTCGACCTGGCGGCCGGCCTCGGCGTGCAGCGCGGTGAGCACACCGTCCGCCGGGGCGGCGACGAGGTGCTCCATCTTCATGGCCTCAAGCCACAGCAGCGGCTGCCCCGCCGCCACCTTGTCGCCGACGGCGACGTCCGCCACGCGCACCACCGTCCCCGGCATCGGGGCCAGCAGCGAGCCCGGCGCGAGCTGCGCGACCGGGTCGGGGAAGCGCGGCAGCGCGGTGAAGCGGTGGGAGCCGAGCGGACCGTCGACGCACACCTGGTCCGCGTAGACCGCGATCTCGAAGGCGCGGCGCACCCCGGCGACCTCCAGCACGACCCGCTCCGGCGCCCGCTCCAGCAGACGGACGTCCGGATGCCCCTCGGCGGTCAGGCCGTCGCGGCCGAGCCGGTAGCGCACCTCGTACTCCGCGCCGCCCGGCTCGGCGCGGTAGGTCTTGGACTGCGGCGCCGACGGCACGTTGCGCCAGCCGCCCAGCGGATGGCGCCCCGAGGCGTCGGCGAGCGCGGCGGCCAGGGCCGCCAGCCGCGCCGCGCCCTCGTCCTCGGCGGGCGCCGGGCCGAGGCGGGCCAGAAAGGCCGTGGACAGCCGCCCCGCGGCGAAGTCCGGGTCGCGCAGCACTCTTACGAGCAGGTCGCGGTTGGTCACCAGGCCGTGCACCCGGGCCCGCTCCAGGGCGCCCGCGAGCAGCCGGAGCGCCTGGGCGCGGGTGGGGGCGTGGGCGACGACCTTGGCGAGCATCGCGTCGTAGTGCACGCCGATCCGGTCGCCGTCGCCGAAGCCCGCGTCCACCCGCAGCCCCGGCGCCCGCGGCAGCCGGAAGCGGTGCAGGACGCCGGTCTGCGGCTGCCAGTCGCGGGCCGGGTCCTCCGCGTACAGCCGGGCCTCGACCGCGTGCCCGGAGGGGAGCGGGGGAGCGGCGGGGAGCCTTTCGCCCTCGGCGACCTCCAGTTGCAGCGCGACGAGGTCCACGCCGAAGACGCACTCGGTGACCGGGTGCTCCACCTGGAGGCGGGTGTTCATCTCCAGGAAGTACGGCCGGCCGTCCGGCGAGACCAGGAACTCCACCGTCCCCGCGCCGACGTAGCCGATGGCGCGCGCCGCCGCCTCGGCCGCCGTGCGCAGCGTCCGGCGCAGCTCGTCGGTGACGCCGGGCGCCGGGGTCTCCTCGATCACCTTCTGGTGGCGCCGCTGCACCGAGCAGTCGCGCTCACCCAGCGTCCACACGGTGCCGTGGGTGTCCGCCAGGACCTGCACCTCGATGTGCCGGCCGTCCTCGACGTACGGCTCCAGGAAGACCTCGCCGTCGCCGAAGGCGGACAGCGCCTCCGCGCGGGCGGCGGCCATCTCCTGCTCCAGGGCGGCGGCCTCCCGGACGACGCGCATGCCGCGCCCGCCGCCGCCGGCCGCCGCCTTGACCAGTACGGGCAGATCGTCCGGCCCGGCCTCCAGCACCGGTACGCCGGCCTCGGCCATCAGCCGCTTGGCCCTGGTCTTGGAGCCCATCGCCTCGATGGCCTCGGGCGCGGGCCCGATCCAGGTCAGACCCGCCGCGATGACGGACCGGGCGAAGTCGGCGTTCTCCGACAGGAATCCGTAGCCGGGGTGCACGGCGTCCGCTCCGGTCGCGAGGGCCGCCTTCACGATCAGGTCGCCGCGCAGATAGGTGTCGGCGGGCGCGTCCCCCGGCAGCCGCACCGCGGCGTCCGCCTCCCGTACGTGCGGGGCGGCGGCGTCCGCGTCCGAGTGGACGGCGACCGTGGCGATGCCCAGGTCGCGGCAGGTGCGGAAGACACGGCGGGCGATCTCGCCGCGGTTGGCCACCAGCACTGATGCGATCACGGTCAGGTGCTCCTCACATCCGGAAGACGCCGAAGCCGCCGCGGGCGCCCTCGACCGGTGCGCTGTGGACCGCCGACAGGCACACGCCGAGCACCGTGCGGGTGTCGCGCGGGTCGATCACCCCGTCGTCGTACAGCCGCCCCGACAGGAACATCGGCAGGGACTCGGACTCGATCTGCTGCTCCACCATCGCCCGCAGCCCGGCGGCGGCCTCCTCGTCGAACGGCAGGCCCCGGGCGGCCGCCGACTGCCGCGCCACGATCGTCAGCACGCCCGCGAGCTGCGCCGGGCCCATGACGGCCGACTTGGCGCCGGGCCAGGCGAACAGGAAGCGCGGGTCGTACGCCCGGCCGCACATGCCGTAGTGCCCCGCGCCGTAACTCGCGCCCATGAGGACCGAGATGTGCGGCACCCGCGAGTTGGACACCGCGTTGATCATCATGGCGCCGTGCTTGATGATGCCGCCCTGCTCGTACTCGCGGCCCACCATGTAGCCGGTGGTGTTGTGCAGGAACAGCAGCGGGATGTCCCGCTGGTTGGCGAGCTGGATGAACTGCGCGGCCTTCTGCGACTCGGCGCTGAACAGAACTCCCTGCGCGTTGGCCAGGATCCCGACGGGATAGCCGTGCACCCGTGCCCAGCCGGTCGCCAGGCTCGGCCCGTACAGCGGCTTGAACTCGTCGAACTCGGAGCCGTCCACGACCCGCGCGATGACGTCCCGCGGGTCGAAGGGGGTCTTCAGGTCCGCGGGGACGATGTCCAGCAGCTCGTCCTCGTCGTACCGCGGCGGGTCGTAGCCGGCGGCCGGGGCGGGGCCCTGCTTGCGCCAGTTGAGCCGGGCCACCACGCGGCGGGCGGTGCGCAGCGCGTCGGGCTCGTCCAGCGCGAAGTAGTCCGCGAGCCCGGAGACGCGGGCGTGCATGTCGGCCCCGCCCAGCGACTCGTCGTCGCTCTCCTCGCCGGTGGCCATCTTCACCAGCGGCGGGCCGCCGAGGAACACCTTGGAGCGCTCCTTGACCATGATCACGTGGTCGGACATCCCGGGGACGTACGCGCCGCCGGCCGTCGAGTTCCCGAACACGACGGCGACGGTGGGGATGCCGGCCGCCGACAGCCGGGTCAGGTCGCGGAAGAGCGCACCGCCCGGGATGAAGATCTCCTTCTGGCTGGGCAGGTCCGCGCCGCCCGACTCCACGAGGTTGACCAGCGGGAGGCGGTTGGTCAGCGCGATCTCGTTGGCCCGCAGGGCCTTCTTCAGCGTCCACGGGTTGCTCGCCCCGCCGCGCACCGTCGGGTCGTTGGCGGTGATCACGCACTCGGTGCCCTCGATCACGCCGATGCCGGTCACCAGCGACGCGCCGACCGGGTAGTCGCTGCCCCAGGCCGCGAGCGGCGACAGCTCCAGGAACGGGCTGTCCTGGTCCAGCAGCAGCTCCACCCGCTCCCGCGCGGTCAGTTTCCCCCGCGCACGGTGCCGGTCCACGTACTTGGGGCCGCCGCCCGCGAGCGCCTTGCCGTGCTCGGCCTCCAGCTCGGCCAGGCGTTCCAGCATGGTCGTACGGTTCTCGGTGTTCACGCCGTTCCTCCCTCACCCGGCTCGCGGCCCGCGCCCGGCGGCCCCGCGAACGCCTGGGCGATGTCCAGCCAGCGGTCGGCGTCCGCGCCCTCGGCGCGCACGGCCAGGTCGCGGCGGTGCCGGCGGCGGGTCGCCAGCAGGCACAGGTCGAGCGCCGGGCCCGTGACCCGCTGCGCGGCGTCCTGCGGGCCGAACGCCCACAGGGTGCCGTCGGGGGCGGTCAGCTCGACCCGGAACTCCTCGGCGGGCGGGGTCCGGCCGTTGACGAAGTACGCGTAGTCGCGGGCCCGTACGGCGATCCGTGCCACGTGCCGCAGCCGCGCGGTCGGCGCACGCCGTACGCCGAGCGCGTCCGCGACGTCCTCGCCGTGCGCCCAGGTCTCCATGAGCCGGGCCGAGGCCATGGACGCGGCGCTCATCGGCGGCCCGAACCAGGGGAAGCGCGTCCCGGACGGCTGCGCCCGCAGGGCGGCCTGCAGTTCCGCCCGCCCCGAGCGCCAGCGCGCGAGGAGTTCGGCGGGCGGGAGAGCCGCGCCCTCCTCGGCGCCGTCGTCGACGAAGGTGTCGATCGCGGCGGCCGCCTTCTCCACCACGGAGCCGAAGCGCTCCGGGTCCGTGACCGCCAGCACGGACTGCCGGTCGGTCCAGGCCAGATGGGCGATCTGGTGGGCGATCGTCCAGCCCGGGGCGGGCGTCGGCGCCGCCCAGGCGTCTTCGGGGAGCGGGGCGACCAGGGCGTCCAGGCCCTCGCTCTCGTCCCGCAGATCGTCCAATACGGGTGTGGGGTCGGACAAGGGTCCCCCTGAATGACGCAGCGTCAGCGAAGCCGTGCGCGTCACAGGCTGGCACCGCGGCCGGAAACAATCAAGCGTGCTTGCATGATTTTCCGCCGGGGCCCCGGTGCGGCGGCCCGGAAGCCGCCTGATTGACTGCACGGGGCCGCCCGGCGATCCCGGGTCCCCGCCCGACGGCACACCGGACAACCCGAGGCCCCATGCACGCCCTGTCACCGCTGCTTTCCGGATTCGTCCCCATATGGGCCATCAGTGCGGCGGGTTACGCGGTCGGGCGAACCGGACTGCTGGGACCGCATGCGGAGTCCGTGCTGGGGCGGTTCGTCTTCAACGTCGCCATGCTGGCCGCCCTGTTCACCACGATCGCCGGAACGCCCCTGGACGCCTTCGTGAACACGTCCATGATCGCCTTCGCGGCCGGCACGGCTCTGGCGTGCCTGCTCGGGTTCGCCGTCAGCCGGTGGGTCTTTGGGCGGCGTCTGCCGGACCAGGCCATCGGCGGCATGGCGGCCGGGTACGTCAACTCCGCCAACCTCGGCATCCCGGTCGCGGTGCAGATCCTCGGCGACGCGTCGTTCGTCGCCCCGGTGCTGCTCTTCCAGGTGCTGCTGGTCACCCCGGTCATCCTCACCGTCCTCGACGCGGGCACCGGTGGCGGAGCCGGGCGGAGGCGGGAAGGCGGTGCCGCCCGCCTGCTCCTGGTGCCGCTGCGGACCCCGGTCATCCTGGGCGCGGTTCTCGGCTGCGCCGTCTCCGCGGGCGGCTGGCGGCTCCCCGCCGCGCTCGGTCACTCGGTCGGGCTGCTCGGCGGCGCGGGCGTGCCGACCGCGTTGCTCACCCTGGGAATGTCGCTGCACGGCCGCCCGCCCGCCAACGGCGCGGCCTTCCGGGCGGAGGTCGGTGCCACCGTCCTCATCAAGACCCTCGTCCAGCCCCTGGCCGCGCTCGCGGTCGGCGGCCTCGTCCTGCACCTGCCGGCGCATCAGCTCTTCGCGGTGGTCGTCCTCTCCGCGCTGCCGAGCGCCCAGAACGTCTTCATCTACGCCCGCCAGTACGACCTGAGCACGGCCCTCGCCCGCGACGCGGTCATGCTCTCCACACTGCTGTCGATGGTGAGCCTCTCCGCCGCGGCCTGGGCGCTGGGCCCCGCGCCGGCCTAGGCTCCGTCGTCGGCGCGTGCTCGTCCGTCCCGCCGCCCGCGTCGCCGGGACGGAAATCCGGTGACGCCACGGCCCGTGCGCTGCCACGCTCGTGGCGTGGAAGGTGTCGTGATCCGTGCCGCTCGCCCGGAGGAGCTGCCGCTGCTGGACGCGCTGGTCCTGCGGTCGAAGTCGCACTGGGTGGGCGGCCGCGTGGCGGACGTCCCCGATGTGACGCCGAAGCTGACGGCGGCGGACATCGTCTCCCGGCACGTCACCGTCGCGGAGCGGGACGGCGTGCCCGTCGGCTTCTACACCCTCAACGAGCATCCCGACTATCTGGGAATCGGGCTGCTGTTCGTCGACCGCCCGTTCATCGGCACCGGCGTGGGGCGCCTGCTGTGGGGGCACTTGGCGGGGCGGGCGGTCGCGCTGGACGCGCGTCTGCTCGGGGTGGGCGCCGATCCGCGCGCCGAGGGCTTCTACCTGCGGATGGGCATGGTCAGGCGGCATGAGTTCGAGCACGACGGCGAACGCCTGGTCTGGATGGTGGGCGAGGTCGCCACGGTGGCGGGCCGGCCCGCCCGCGACGGTGGGGCGCCTCCGGGGAGGCACCCCACCGCGTAGGACGGGTCCGTCAGACGCGCGCGGCCCGCCGGGCCAGCAGGGCGTCCCTGCGCTCCTCGAACTTGCGGGCCTGGCTGTCCAGCTCGCCCATGAAGAAGCCCAGTTCCTCCTGCGCCTTCAGGCCCTCGGGGCCGAGCCCCTGGGTCTCCAGCACCTTGAGGTGGCGCAGCACGGGCTGGAGCACGTCGTCGTGGTGGATGCGGAGGTTGTAGATGCCGCCGATGGCGATCCGCGCCGCGGAGCGCTCGAAGCCGGGCATCCCGTGCCCCGGCATCCGGAAGCCGACGACCACGTCGCGGATCGCCTGCATCGTCTGGTCCGGCGCCAGTTGCAGCGCCGCCGCGAGCAGGTTGCGGTAGAAGACCATGTGCAGGTTCTCGTCGGTCGCGATGCGCGCCAGCATGCGCTCGCACAGCGGGTCGCCCGACTCCCGACCGGTGTTGCGGTGCGAGATGCGGGTGGCCAGCTCCTGGAAGGCCACGTAGGCCACCGAGTGCAGCATGCTGTGCGCGTTGTCGGACTCGAAGCCCTCCGACATGTGGTGCATGCGCAGCCGCTCCAGCTCCACCGGGTCGACGGCCCGCGTGGTGAGCAGGTAGTCGCGCATCACGATGGCGTGCCGGCCCTCCTCCGCGGTCCAGCGGTGCACCCACGTGCCCCAGGCGCCGTCCCGGCCGAAGAGGGTGGCGATCTCGTGGTGGTAGCTGGGGAGGTTGTCCTCGGTGAGCAGATTGACCACCAGCGAGATCCGGCCGATCTCGGTCACCTTGGACTGCTCCGGTGCCCAGGCCTCGCCGCCCATCACGCCGTCGAAGTCACGGCCCTGACTCCACGGGACGTACTCGTGGGGCATCCACTCCTTGGCCGCCTTTATGTGGCGGTTGATCTCGGTCTCGACGACCTCTTCCAGGGCGTACAGCAGCCTGGTGTCACTCCATGCTTCCGAACCGGCACTCTGGGACGGGGCAATGGTCACGCTGGGCTCCTGGCGGTTCGCGGAGAGTGCTTACGGAATCGTAAGTTACGAAACCGTAGGTTAGGTGGCGCTGAAAAGGCAACCCGCCGTCAGGCGTACAGGTTCCGCAGGCGAACGGACAGGCAGGTCACACACCCCTCAAGCTTCTCGAACTCTGTGATGTCCACCGAAACGGGCTCATATCCCATGCCGGCCAGGAGTTCCGCGGTGCGCGGCGCGCTCGCCGCCATCAGCAGCCGGCCACCGCCGAGCAGCACCACATGCGCACCCGACTCCTCCGGCACCGGCAGGAAGCGGGGGAAGACCGACGGGTCGTCAACCAGCGGCGGACAACCGATGACCGTACCGTCGGGCAGCGCCGTCACCGCCGACTTCAGGTGCAGCACCTTGCTGACGGGTACGGCGACCACCCGCGCGCCCAGTGGCTCGAACGCGGACCGCAACTGGCGGACGCCCTCGGCGTCGGTCCGCCCGCCGCGGCCCACGTACACGGTGTCCCCGACCTTCAGCACGTCGCCGCCGTCCAGCGTGCCCGGTTCGCGGACCCGTTCGACCGGGAGACCCAGCGCCGTGACCGCCTCCTCCGCCCCGCCTGTCTCCGGGCGCCGGGACACGGCACCGGACCGGGCGAGCAGCGCGACGCCGCGGAAGACGACCACCGCGTCCTCGACGAAGACCGCGTCCGGGCAGTCGTCCGCCGCCGCGACCTCCACCGTCTCCCATCCGTGGGCGTGCAGCGCGGCCACGTACCCCTCCCACTGGCGCGCGGCGAGCCCGGTGTCGACGGGGGTGCGCCCGACATGGGTCACCAGCCCCTCCGCGAGGCGCGGGCCCGGACGGCGGACGAGGGCCTTCCTGTCAGGCATGGGGCGTTCCCTCCCTTGGCCGGCGGCCGCGTGCGGCCGTTCCGGGGGCCGTGCCCGGGCCGTGGGGCGCGGGCCTGCGGGGCGATACGATCGCAGCCTGATGAGTGCCACTCTTGTCGTCAAGGATCTTGCCGCCGGCCACGGGGACCGCGTGCTGTTCTCCGGCCTCGACCTCGTCGTCGCCCCCGGCGACGTCATCGGTCTGGTCGGGGCCAACGGTGCCGGGAAGTCGACGCTGCTGCGCATGCTCGCGGGCCTGAGCGCGCCCGAGCAGGGGCAGCTGCGGCTCAGCCCGCCCACCGCGACCGTCGGCCACCTCCCGCAGGAGCCCGAACGCCGCCCGGGGGAGACCGTACGGGCCTTCCTCGCCCGGCGCACCGGTGTGGCCGCCGCCCAGGCCGCGCTCGACACCGCCACCCAGGCGCTGGTCGACGGGGCGCTTGGCGCGGACGACGCCTACAACGACGGCCTGGAGCGCTGGCTCGCCCTCGGCGGCGCGGATCTCGACGAGCGGGCCGAGGAGGTCGGCGAGGCGCTCGGCCTCGGCGTCGGTCTCGACATGCCGATGACGGCCCTCTCCGGTGGCCAGGCCGCCCGCGCGGGCCTGGCGTCCCTGCTGCTGAGCCGGTACGACGTCTTCCTCCTGGACGAGCCCACCAACGACCTCGACCTGGACGGCCTGGAGCGCCTGGAGACCTTCGTCAAGGGCCTCAAGGCGGGCACCGTCCTGGTCAGCCACGACCGCGAGTTCCTGGCCCGCACCGTCAACCGCGTCGTCGAACTCGACCTCGCCCAGCAGGAGGTCAACACCTACGGCGGCGGCTACTCCTCCTACCTGGAGGAGCGCGAGACCGCCCGCCGGCACGCCCGCGAGGCGTACGACGAGTACGCCGACACCAAGAGCGCCCTCGAGTCCCGCGCCCGCATGCAGCGCAACTGGATGGAGCACGGCGTCCGCAACGCCCGCCGCAAGGCGACCGACAACGACAAGATCGGCCGCAAGCTGCGCACCGAGTCCACCGAGAAGCAGGCCGCCAAGGCCCGGCAGACCCAGCGCATGATCGAACGCCTCGACGTCGTCGAGGAGCCCCGCAAGGAGTGGGAGCTGCGCATGGAGATCGCCGCCGCGCCCCGCGCGGGCGCGGTCGTCGCCACGCTGCGCGGCGCGGAGGTCCGCCGCGGCCCGGAGTTCACCCTCGGACCGGTCGACCTGCAGATCGACTGGGCCGACCGGGTGGCCATCACCGGCGCCAACGGCTCCGGCAAGTCGACCCTCCTGGCCGCGCTGCTGGGCCGGGTGCCCCTCGACGCGGGTGCGTCGCACCTCGGGCCCGGAGTCGTCGTCGGCGAGGTCGACCAGGCCCGCAAGCTGTTCCTCGGCGGCGAGTCGCTGCTGGACGCCTTCGGAGCCGAGGTCCCCGACACCGCGCCCGCCGACGTCCGCACCCTGCTGGCCAAGTTCGGCCTCAAGGCCGCCCATGTGCTGCGCCCCGCCGCGAGCCTCTCCCCGGGCGAGCGCACCCGGGCGGCCCTCGCCCTCCTGCAGGGCCGCGGGGTCAACCTCCTCGTCCTGGACGAGCCCACCAACCACCTCGACCTGCCCGCCATCGAGCAGCTCGAGTCCGCCCTCGCCTCCTACGACGGCACCCTGCTGCTGGTCACCCACGACCGCCGCATGCTGGAGTCCGTCCACACCACCCGCCGCATCCGCCTCGAATCCGGCCGCGTCACCGAGCACTGACACCCCGCCGCGGCCGCGCCCGGAACCTCCTCCCATGGGAAGATCGGCACCGTGACCGGGGTTGAATGGACGACCTGTGGTCCGTCCGCGCCCCGAAACGAGGAGATTCCGACGTGAGCATCTACGACATCCCGCTGCGCACCCTGACCGGTGAGCCCGCCTCCCTCGACGACCACCGTGGCAAGGCCCTGCTGATCGTCAACGTCGCCTCCAAGTGCGGTCTGACCCCGCAGTACGAGGGCCTGGAGCGGCTGCAGAAGCGGTATGCCGACCGGGGGTTCACCGTCCTGGGCTTCCCCAGCAACCAGTTCGCGGGCCAGGAGCCGGGCACGGCCGACGAGATCGCGACCTTCTGCTCCGCGACCTACGGCGTGAGCTTCCCGCTCTACGAGAAGTCCGACGTCAACGGTGACCAGCGGCACCCGCTGTACGCGGCGCTGACCGAGACCGCCGACGCCGAGGGCCAGGCCGGCGACGTCCAGTGGAACTTCGAGAAGTTCCTCGTCGGCGCCGACGGCCAGGTCGTCGGCCGCTTCCGCCCCCGCACCGAGCCCGAGGCCGACGAGATCGTCGCCGCCATCGAGGCGCAGCTCCCCGCTTGAGCCTGCGCGCGGCACTGACCCGCCTCGCCGTGCCGGCCGTCGTGGCCGGCACGGCGGCCGCGGTTCCCCTGCCGCCGCCCGCGCTGCCGGACCGCATGGCCGACACCGGCGGCGGCACCCAGCTGATCACCGCGGTCGCCGCCTCCCCGGAGGCCACCACCGGGACGCTGACCTGGTGGGACCGCCGCAACGGCCGCTGGGTGGCCGCGGGCTCCGCGGCCGCCCGCTTCGGCGGGGGCGGCCTCGTCGAGGGCCGCGACCGGGTGCAGAGCACCTCGACCACCCCGGCCGGCCTGTACGGCCTCCCGTTCGCGTTCGGCACCGAGCCGCCGCCCCCCGGTACGAGGACGCGGTACCTGCCGGTGACGCAGGACTCGTGGTGGTGCCAGGACAACGCCTCGGACGCCTACAACCGCTGGGTCGAACCCCTGCCCGAGGACTGCGCCCCCGAGGAGTCCGAGCGCCTCGCCGACTTCGGGAAGCAGTACGCGCACGCCCTCGTCATCGGCTTCAACTACCGCCACCCGGTCCGTGGACGCGGCGCCGGGATCTTCCTGCACGTGAACGGCCGTGGCGCCACGGCGGGTTGCGTCTCGGTCCCGGCCGGCGCCATGCGCCGCGTCCTGGCCTGGGCCGACCCCGGCAGCCACCCCCACATCGCGATCGGCACGGAGTCGGGCGCGACCGCGATCACGCGGCACCGGGACCGTCCTCCACCTGGCTCGCCGGCCGACGCACGCAGGGACGGCGACGACAGGCCCACGGCGGTACCGGTGCACCCGCGGCCGATACCCTGAGTAGGGGGAGGCGGTAGGCCCGGCACCCCACTGGCCTGCGTCTTTTCCCGACGTCGAGATCACTCTCGTCCCGTGAGGATGCCCGTGCTGCCCCGTGGCCCCGGCCGCCGACCCGTAGCCCTGCCCTCCTGGCTGGCGCATCCGCTGCGCTGGCAGCGGGGGCCGGTGCCGTGGCCGGCCGTGCTGCGCGGGGCACTGGCGGCAGGGCCGCTGCTGGCGCTGGGGATCGGGCTGGGACGCGTCGAGATCGGGGTGCTGGCCGGGCTCGGTGCGCTGTTCGCGGGCTTCAACGACCTGCCCGGCACCCGCAGGACGGGCGTCGTCCACATCGGGCTGCCCGCGCTTGTCGCCGCGCTGGGCGTGCTGGTGGGTGCCGTGACGCAGAACGCCCTGACCGGCTGGTGGGTGCTGCCGGTGCTGTTCGCGTCGGGGGCGGTGTCGGGCGCGGTCAGCGTGGTCGGCCCGGTGTGTTCGCGGGCCGCCATGCAAGGGCTGGCCGCCACCGTGATCGGGATGGGGCTGCCGCTGCCCGGCGGGGCCGGCTACAGGGCGCTGTGGTTCCTCGCCGGGGCGGGCTGGCTGCTGCTGCTGCGGCTCGCCCTGCGCCCGCCGCGCCCGGCGGGCGGCGCGATGGACGGCGAGCGCGCCTCGCTGGCCCGGATCTTCGACGCCCTCGCGGACGCCCTCGACACCGTCGGCGGGCCCGGCGCGGAGGCCGCGCGGCGGCGGCTCAGCGCCGCCCTGGACCGCGGGGACGAGGCCGTCCGGCTGCGCCGGCTCAGCCGGCTGCTGCTGCGCAGGCCCGCACGCGCCGACGAACTGCTGCTCGCGGAACGCTTCGGCGTGGCCACCGAGCTGACCGACGCGGCCGCCGCCCTGCTCTGGGAGGCCCGGCCCCTGCCGCCCCGGAGCGGGGACGGCCCGCGGCGGCTCGCCAGGGCCGTACGGACGGGAGCGCCTCCCGGCCCGCTGCCGGCGCCGGAGTCGACCACCCCGGCCCGCGCCGCCTTCGACGCCATGATGGTGCACGCCTCCCTCGTCTTCGCCCGCACGACCCCGGACACGGACCGCGCCGAGGACGCCGCCCCGCTCCCCGCCCGCGGGTCGGCGCCGATGCTGGGCCGTCGCGTCCTCGGACCGGTGGGCCGCGAGTACGGTCTCAAGGTCGCCGTGTGTGTCACCGCCAGTGCGGCCGTGGCCCTGGCACTGCGCGCGGACCACTGGTACTGGCTGCCGCTCACGGCCGCCTTCCTGGTGAAGCCCGACATCGGCCCGCTGTTCTCCCGGGTCGTCAACCGCTGCTTCGGCACCGCGCTCGGCGTACTGGTCTTCTCGGCGCTCGCGGCGCCCCTGGGCGGCGGGATCTGGTGGACCGCGGTCTGCGCCTCCGTGGCGGGCGCGCTCCTGCCGTTCGCGGCACGCCACTTCGCGCTGCAGACCACCGCCGTCACGATCATGGTGCTGGCGTTCGTCTGGGCCGGCGGCGACACCCAGGCGGCCCTGGCGAGGCTGGCCGACACCGCGATCGCGTGCGCGATCGTCGTCGTCGCGGGCCACCTCCCACGGCTCACCGACCCCACGGCACGGGTCGGCCACCTGCTGGCCGTGGCCCTGCGGCGCACCCGGGACTACCTCGACCACGTCCTGATCGTGCCCGCCGGCGAGCGCCCCAGGGAGCGCAGAGTGCTGCGCCGGGCGGCCTACAGCGCCCTGGGGGAGGCCCGAGTCGCCGCCGAGACGCTCGCCGCCGAGCTGCCCTCCCGGCACGGCGGCAACGGCGACTGGTTCCGCGTGGTCGCCGCCTCGGAGCGGATCGTGGACGCCACCACCGCCTGCGTCCTCCGGATGGAGCAGGGAGCCCCCCGTCCATCGGCCCACGAAGGAGCCCAGGTGGTCGCCGCGCTCACGGCGGTCGCCGACACCCTGGACGGCCGCGCCGCCGTCACGGGCGCCCCGGAACTGCCCGCGACGCCGGAGTGCGACACCATCGCCGACGTCGTCGCCGAGCTGCACCTCGTCCGCGACATCGTGGCGGGCCTGCGCCTGCCCGCGCGGGGCAGGCGCACCGGACGGCCCCCCATCGTGACCGCCTCGACCGCCTCGGCCCCCTCGGCCGCGGGCGGGAAGGCGAGTGCGGACAATCGTCGCGATCAAGACGGGTGAGGGGCTAAGGTCGGGCCAGTCGGCGACACCGGGAGGTTGACGAGGTGGCCGTATTCCTGCTCGGGGTGGGGGCCGCTTGCTGTCTGGGGCTCGGCTTCGTCCTCCAGCAGCTGGCCGCCCAGCGTGCTCCGCTGTCCGACTTCCTCTCCTTCAGACTGCTGCTGGACCTCATGCGGATGCCGCAGTGGCTGCTCGGCGTCTTCCTGATGATCTGCGGCATGCTGCTCAGCGCCCTCGCGCTCACCAAGGGCGAGGTCTCCCTCGTCGAGCCGCTGACCGCGACCAACCTGCTCTTCGCGATGGCGCTATCGCGCCGGCTCACCGGCCAGAGACTCGGGTGGCACGGGTGGTCGGGCGTGGCGCTGCTGGCGCTCGGCGTGACGGCGTTCATCGTGGCAGGGCGCCCCTCGGGTGGCGGACCGCCCGCGGGGGCGCTGCGTCACTGGCTGGTGGTCGGTGTCGTCGTCGGCCTGGCGCTGCTCCTGGTCGCCTGCGCGCGGCGGCTGCGTCCGTCACCCGAGGCGACGGTGCTGGCACTCGCCGCGGGCCTGCTCTACGGCCTCCAGGACGCCCTGACCCGGATCTCCGGTCAGGTGGCCGAGGTCGAGGGCGTCGGCGCGCTCCTCACCCAGTGGCAGCCGTACGCCGTCGTCGTGATGGGCCTGACCGGGCTGATGCTCGTGCAGAGCGCGTTCGAGACGGCCCCGCTGCGCATGTCGCTGCCCGCGCTGACCGCCGCCCAGCCGCTGGCCGGGATCGCCTGCGGCGTCGGCTTCCTCGGCGACCGCGTGCGGGTGACGCCCGGCGCGCTGGCCTGGGAGGCGGCGGGGCTCGCCGCGATCGCCGCGGGTGTCGTGCTGCTGGGCCGGCATCCGGCGATGCCGTGCGCGCACGGCACGTCCCGGAAGGACGCGGCCGGGCTCGGCGGCTCGGGCGAGGAGCCCGTCAGGACCGTCCGCTGACCCGCCTTGCCCGCCTGACCCTGACCCCCTGACCCGCCCGATCCGCCTGACCCGATGCCCACCGCGGTCGCCCGGTCCGCTCACCCGGTGAGCAGCCGGGCGACCGTCGCGATCGGCGGCCACGACCACTGACCGGCGCGCGCCACCAGGAAGTGCCGCCGCGTGCCCACCAGCGGGTCCAGCGGACGGGTCACCACGTCGTCGCGCTGCCGCTCCACCCCCGACTCGGCGAGCAGCGCCACGCCGAGCCCCGCCCCGGTGAGCAGGTTCACCAGGTGCAGCCTGTCGACCCGGTGGACGATCCGCGGGGTGAACCCGGCCATCGCGCATACCCGCTGCACCAGCTCGTCGTCGTCACTGCCGCGCGAGTTGGTGATCCACCCCGCCCCGGACAGCCGGTTCAGCCCGGACAGCGGAACGGGCCCGCCCGGTCCCGGGTCGCCGGGATGCCCGTCCGGCAGCAGGAGCACCATCGGCTGCGTGGCGAACTGCCGCGCGCTGAGTCCGTCCGGCACCGGGCGCGGCACCAGGCTGTAGTCGTAGACGATGCCGAGGTCGACGTCCCCGGACAGCAGCAGCGCGAGGGTCTGCTCCGGTTCGTGCTCGTACAGCTGCACCTCGACGCGCGGGTGCTCCGCGCGGAGCCGCCCGAGCGCGGGTACGACCGTGGGCTCGACGGCGCTGACGAAGCTCGCCAGCCGCACGCGGCCGGCCGGGCCGGACTCGCCGCGCAGCTCCGCCCTGGCCTCCTCCACGGCGGAGAGGATCCCCACGGCGTGCGCGACCAGGCGCTCACCCGCCGGGGTCAGCCGCACCCGGCGGCCGACCGGGGTGAGGAGCCGTGTGCCGACCTCCTGCTCCAGGACCGCGAGGTGCTTGGAGACCGCCGAGGTGCCGTATCCGGTGCGCTCGGCGACGGCGGCCATGGTGCCCACGCGGCTGAGCTCGACCAGCAGGCGCAGCCGGCCGAGATCGGGGAGCTGGTCGGACGCCTCCATCATCCACCGATCGTAAACAATGCGTCCGCCAATGACTCGTGGACAGAAACAACGGGCGGCGTGTCCAATGGGTCCCGTGTCCGAGCCGCATACTCTTACGCCCCGCCGCATACCTGGTGCCGTGCTGATCCTGGCCGCGATGACCGTGCTGCACACCGGCAGCGCCCTGACGACGGAACTCTTCGACGACATCGGCCCGGCCGGCACCACGTGGCTGCGCGTCGGCTTCGCCGCGCTGCTGCTGCTCGCCTTCACGGGCCGTTCGCTGTGGCCCGCGCTGCGCGCGGCCCCGCGCCGTGACCTGACGGCCGTCGTCCTGCTCGGCGCGGTCAGCGGAGCCATGATGCTGCTCTTCTCGGAGGCCGCCGCGCGCCTCCCGCTGGGCACCGCGACCGCGCTGGAGTTCCTCGGGCCGCTGGCCGTCGCCGTCGCCTCCCTGCGGCAACGACGCGAACTCGCCTGGCTGCTGCTCGCGGCGGCCGGCGTCCTGTGCCTCACCTCGCCGTGGCAGGGCGGCGCCGACCTCGCGGGTGTCCTGTTCGGGGTCGCCTCCGGCGCGTGCTGGGCGCTGTACGTGATCGGCACCCAGCACGTCGGCAGCCGCTTCTCGGCGCAGCACGGCCTCGCCGTCTCCCTCGGCGTCGCCACGGTGTTCACGGCGCCCTTCGGCGCCCCGGGAGTGGTGTCGGGTGCCACATGGCAGGTCGTCGCGGCGGTCGCGGGCATCGCCGTCCTGATGCCGCTGGTGCCCTTCCTGCTGGAGATGAAGGCCCTCCAGCGGATCGGCAGGACCGCCTACGGCACCCTCGCGGGTATGGAGCCCGCGGTCAGCCTGCTCGCCGCGCTGGTGCTGGTCTCCCAGGTCCCGACCGCCCTCCAGGCGGCAGGGACGGCCCTGGTCGTGGTCGCGGGCGTCGGTGCCGCCCGCCGCGAGAAGCGCGCGGCGGGCGGCACCGGCCGTGAGGTCGTCCGCGGCGAACTCCCCGCCGCGGCGCCCGCCCCGGTCGCACGTGAGCCCGGCACGGTGGCGGGCGGAGGCTCCACGTAGCTCCGCGGTCTGCTCGGACGCCGTCCGCCGAGTCGGCCCGCGCCCATTCACGCCGGGAGAACGGTCGGCGATGCCTTCGTCGGCGATGCCCGGACAGCGGCGCAGGGCAGGTGGCCCGCGCGGTCGGAGCCCGGTTTCACCAGGGCTTCCGGCCCCGGCGTCGAACGGCTCGACCCCCATGGGGGTCGCCCCACGGCGGGGCTGGGGCCGCCGCGCGACGAACTCGACCCCGGCGTCGTCTCCTCGGCCCTCCTCCCGGGCGGGCGCCATCGGGTGAGGAGGGCCGCCTCGGGGGCCTTGCACGGGCGCACATGTCGATGTGTCGACCGACACCGCAGGTGCGGGGCATGCCACCGCGCCCGGTCCGGCGGCCCTCCCGCCTCAGCTCTTGCCGAAGTGCTGCAGCGGGAAGCCGCCGTTGCCCAGGACGCGGTGGGTGAGGGCGCCGGCGAGCTTGGTGAGGCGGTCCACGGCGGCGGCCCCGAGGTGCTCGTAGGGCGCGCGGTCGAGGCGGTCGGTCACGCCCTCGATCTCTTGGCGCAGTTCGACACCGCGGTCCGTGAGGTCGCCGTCCGCGTCGAGGAGGCCGCGTTCCCGGAGCCTGTCCTGGGCCGCGGCCCAGTCCTGCGCCGACCATCCGCGGGTGCGGCGCACGAAGCCCGGGGTGAAGCCCTTGCCGGTGGCGGTGTGGGTCACCAGGGCCTCCAGTCCGTTCAGGCCCGCCGCGGCCAGGGCCGCGAGGTGCCCGTCGCCCCGGTGCTCGCGCAGCAGGGTGGCGGCGTGCCAGAGCGCGAGGTGGGGCCGCTCCGGCACCGGCAGGTCCGCGTTGGCGGCATAGAGGGGCCTGGCCTCGCGGGTGCAGGCCTCGGCGGCGCGGAGTGCGAGGCGCGCGGCGTCGGCGAGGTCGGCGGAGGCGATGACCTCCGGCCCCAGCAGCCGCGTCAGCACCGCGTCCGCGACGCGCAGCCGGGTCTCCACGACCGCTTCGGGGGGCGCGACGCCCCAGGCGCGCGGGATGACCGGGGCGATGATCGCGTGGTTGAAGTTGTAGAAGGTGGCGGTGACCGTCCCCGCAGCGACGGCGCCCAGCGGAGCGGCCCGCCCTGCGAAGTAGGCCATGGCGCCGCGCTCCAGGCCGAGGGCCGTGAGTTCGCGGTCGTACTCGGAGGAGAAGTACACGACCGAGTGCAGGGGGTTGAGGGCGTTGTGGCAGCGCCTGCCCGCGCGCGGCTCCAGCGCGGGCGTGGTGGGGGCGGTGGCGGTCATGGCAGCAGGTTACCGACCGGTCGGCATGTCGCCGAGAGTCGGACCGCCGAAACACCGATTCCATCGCCCGAGCCGAAATCGCCACTGTTTCCGTGGAGAGCGTGACGTCGAACAGTCGATATGGCTAGTCTCGGCGCCCAGTAGCCGTCAACCCTCGGAGGCCCCGCCCATGCCAGCCGCCGACCGCACCCTGCCCGTGACCGACCGCACCCGCCACCGCCGCCTCCGCGAGCAGGGCAGCGTCCGCCGCGACGACCTGGACGCCGTACTGGGCGCGGGATTCGTCTGCCACCTCGCCGTCGTCGTCGACGGCACCCCCCTGGCCGTGCCCACCGCGTACGGCTACGACGCCGCCGCGGCCACCCTGTACCTGCACGGCTCCGTGGCGAGCCGCAGCCTGCGCCCGGCGCCGGGCGACCCGGTGTGCGTCACGGTGACCCATGTGGACGGCCTGGTCCTGGCCCGTTCCGTCTTCGAGCACGGCGTCAACTACCGCAGCGCGATGGTCCTCGGCACGCCCCGTCCCGTCACCGACCCCGCGGAGAAGCTGCACGGACTGCGTGTGCTCACCGAGCAGTGCGCCCCGGGGCAGTGGGACCACGCCCGCCGGCCGGACCGCCGGGAACTCGCCGCGACGACGCTGCTCGCGCTGGCCACCGACGAGGCCTCGGTCAAGCTCCGCTCCGGCCCGCCCGACGACGGCGACGGGCCCGACGCCGCGCTGCCCGTGTGGGCGGGTGTCCTGCCGCTCACCGCCGCGTGGGGCACCCCCGTCCCCGACCCGGCGCTGCGCGACGGGGTACCGCTGCCGCCGCACCTGGCGGTCCTGGCCGGCCCTCCGCCGTCCACGTGAAAAGGGGTTCACGGCCCTCCAGGAACGCGGCCACACCCTCCGCCGTGTCCGCGCTGCCCTCCGCCTGGCGGGCCCAGTGCGCGACCCGTGCCGGGTCGAGTACGGGCGTGGTGAACTCCTTGGCCGCCGCCTGCGTCAGCAGCGACCGCGAGGCCAGCACCCCGGCGAACTCCTCCACCCGCTTGTCGAGTTCGTCCTCCGCGAGCACCTCGTCCACCAGCCCCGTCCGCAGCGCACGCTCGTGGCCGATCAGCTCGGCGGAGAACAGCAGGTACTTCGCCGTCGCCGGTCCGACCAGGCCCATGAGGCGGCGCGTGGAGGACGCCGGGTAGACGATGCCCAGCCGCGCCGGGGTGACCCCGAAACGCGCGCCCTCCGCGGCGAACCGCAGGTCGCAGGCGGCCGCGAGCTGGCAGCCGCCGCCCACGCAGGAACCCCGGATCACGGCCAGCGTCGGCTTGGGGAACGCCGCGAGCGCCTCCTCCGCCTCCACGGCCGCGCTCTGCGTCGCGCCGGGGCCGCCGGCCGGACCGCGCAGGCCGGAGATGTCCGCGCCGGCGCAGAAGGTGCCGCCGGCCCCGGTGAGCACCAGGACGCGCACGGCCGGGTCGCCCGCGAGGCCGTCGAGCAGGCCGGGCAGCTCCCGCCACATCGCCAAGGTCATCGCGTTGCGCTTGGCAGGATTGCTGATCGTCACGGTGGCGGTGGCGCCCGCCGTGTCCACCACCAGGCCCGGCCCGGACGGCTCGGACATGCCCGCACCCCTCGTCTCGTCGTCGTCCCGGCAGGCGGAGATCGCCGAGGCCGCCGGACGGGGATCCTATCCCGGTCCGTGCCACGGCAAATCGGGTATATGAGCCGTAGTTCCCGACTGGCTTCCGACGAGCGCGAGGAGGCGGCGGCCATGGCCCCGTTCAAGGGACGCAAGAAGCATCCGGAATCCCCGGAGGCCGGGATCAAGCGCAGCTTCGGCTGGGTCGCCGCGCTGGGGGCGGTCCTGGTCGTGGGCGGCCTGGTCGGGCTGTTCTACGTGGGCTTCGCGACCATCACCTCGATGCTGCTCTTCGGCTGGCTGCTGCTGGTCGGCGGCATCGTCGGCCTGGTCCAGGCGGTGCAGAACCGCAACACCAACTTCTTCTGGCTCGCCCTGGTCGTCGCGGCCCTCTACATCGCCGCCGGGGTCGTCGTGATCCGCAATCCCGAGCAGACGGCGGCCGCCCTGACCATGTTCGCGGCGCTGCTCTTCCTGACCGGTGGGATCTTCCGCCTCTTCGGCGGCATGGTGGTGCGCGGGCCGCACATGGTGTGGACCCTCATCCAGGGCGCCATCGGCATCCTGCTGGCCATCCTGGTCCTGGCCGACTGGCCGGAGAGCAGTGTCTACGTCATCGGCGCCTTCTTCTCGCTGGCGCTGCTCTTCGACGGCCTGGGCCTGCTCGGCGCGGGTCTGGGCGGGCGGCGGATCGTCGGAATGGTCGCCGATGCCCGGGACGCCCCGCTGACCCGTCAGTGAAGTGGAACGGCCGGGTCAGTAGGGCTCACTGGCCTGGCACGTCCGATCGCCATGGGTCGGACGTGATCGAAAGATGTGGATTTACGGTCAGCGGCTCGGGGTGGGCCCGTTGCCTGCCGACACTCGATCCGTGAGGCGAACCCCGTCGCCGCCGTGGGCGGCCCTCGGGAGCCGCGGGGTGTATCGCGCGAATGCGAGGGTGAAGACCGCCATGGACGTACGCGGGAGCGTCCCGCCCCCCGATCCGGTGCCCCCGGTGGCGCCGGATGTCCCGCGCCCCTACGAGGGCGTGTGGCGCTTCACGGCCCCCGCGCTGGACTCCTCGGTGCCGCAGGCCCGGCACGCGGTACAGGATCTCGTCGTCCGCCAGGGCGTGCCGGTCGGCGAGGAACTGCTGCACGGCCTGCTGCTGATCGTCTCCGAACTCGTCACCAACGCGGTGCGGCACGCCGCGCTGCTCTCCCCGGAGATCGCGGTGGAGTTCGCCGTGGGCGTCGACTGGGTACGGGTGGCCGTCGAGGACAACCACCCGTACCGGCCGAAGGCCCTCCAGGTCGACGACGCCGACACCGGGGGGCGCGGCCTGCTGCTGGTCAAGGCGGTGACCGCCGAGGCGGGCGGGATGTGCGACGTCCAGCAGACGACGACCGGCGGCAAGGTCATCTGGGCCGCGCTCCCGCTGCCGCCCGGCCCGGTGCACTGACGCGGGGACCGGCGCGGGCCGGGCTACCAGCCCGCGTCGCCCGTCAGCTCGCGCACCGCGGGCAGCGCGGCGTCCAGCACGGTCGGGAACCAGGCCGAGAACGGCCCGGCGGTGCGGAGCGCGGCGAGCTCGGTGGGCGACACGAAGGCCGTCTCGCCGATCTCCTCCGGATCCGGGTCCAGGGGTGCGGTCACCACACCGACGAAGAGGTGGTTGTACTCCTGCTCGACCAGCCCCGACGCCGGGTCCGGGTGGTTGTAGCGGACAGTGCCGGCCTCCCGCATCACCGCGGGCGCCACGCCGAGTTCCTCTGCGGTGCGGCGCGCGGCGGCGACGAAGGGCGGTTCGCCGGGATAGGGGTGGCCGCAGCAGGTGTTCGACCATACTCCGGGCGAGTGGTACTTCCCCGCGGCCCGTCGCTGCAGCAGCAGCCGGCCTTCCCGGTCGAAGAGGAAGACCGAGAACGCCCGATGGAGCCGCCCCGGCGGCAGGTGGGCCGACAGCTTCTCCGCGGTGCCGATCGTCGCGCCGGTCTCGTCGACCAGCTCGAGGAGGATCGGCGCCGGGGCACCGTTGGAGGAGGGGTCCGCGGCGGGTGTGCGGGGCCGGTCGGCGGCGGGGCTTGTGGGCATGGCCATCCTTTGCTTCGACGACAAGACCTCAGTCTGCCTCACGCGGGGACCCCCGGTGCGGTCGCAGCGTGTTTGCGTATCGTCACACTGCGTGCGTGACACGGCGTTCCTCAAGGGCGGTTTCTCAGTGGCACAAACGCGCCTCGTGCTCCGCGTGCCCCACCGGCTCCAGCTGGAAGGTGCAGTGCTCCACGTCGAAGTGGGTGCCGAGACAGCCCTGCAGGTCGTGCAGCATCTTCTCGTGGCCGACCGCGTCCAGGACGTCGCGGCTCACCACGACGTGCGCCGAGAGCACCGGCATTCCCGAGGTGATCGTCCACACGTGCAGGTCGTGCAGCCCCGCCACTCCGGGCAGCGCCAGGATGTGCGCGCGTACGTCGGCCATGTCCACGTCCTTGGGCGCGGCCTCGAGCAGGACGTCGATCGCCTCGCGCAGCAGCTTCCACGTCCGCGGGACGATCATCAGGCCGATCAGGATCGAGGCGACCGCGTCCGCCCGCTGCCAGCCGGTGACCAGGATCACCAGCGCCGCCACGACGACGGCCAGCGAGCCCAGCGCGTCCGCCATGACCTCGAGGAAGGCCCCCCGGACGTTGAGGCTCTCGCGCTGCCCCCGCATCAGCAGCAGCAGGGACACCGAGTTCGCCACCAGGCCGATCGCGCCGAAGACGACGGTGAGCCCGCCCTCCACCTCGGTGGGTGTGATCAGCCGGCGGACCGCCTCGTAGAAGATGAAGGCGCCCACGCCGAACAGCAGCACCGCGTTGGCCACCGCCGACAGGATCTCGGCGCGTGCCAGCCCGAAGGTGCGGCGCTCGCTCGGCGGGCGGTTGGCGAAGTGGATGGCCACCAGCGCCATCGCCAGGCCCGCCGCGTCGGTGGCCATGTGCCCGGCGTCGGCGAGCAGGGCGAGCGATCCGGTGAGCGCGCTGCCCGCGACCTCCGCCACGAGGATCAGCAGCGTGATGCCGAGCGCCATGCGCAGCCGCCCGCGGTACGCCGCGGCCGCCGTGCCCGTCGGTGCGGTCCCCGGCCCGTGCGGGTGGCCGTGGCCGTGCGCGTGTCCTGCGCCCATCGCCCGACACCTCCCGTCCGTCGCCCTCAGCGCGACGGCGAGCCCGCGCGCGGAGACCGGCGAGCCCAGTGAACAACGGTCACCGTCCGTGGGCAACTCGCCGACGGTGACCGCTGTCAGCCGTGGTGACCTGCGGTGATGGTCCGCACCGCGACCGCGGGGGAACGCCCGTGGTCAGGCGCCCCGCGCCTGCGGGTGGTTCAGGCACCAGCCCTCCCACGCGGATTCGACCATCTCGCGGACGCCGCGGGTGGCCGCCCAGTCCAGTTCCCGGCGGATCAGCTCGGACGAGGCGACCACGCTCGCCGGGTCGCCCGCCCGACGCGGCATGATCACCGGCTCGACGTCCTTGCGGCCGGTGACCTCCAGCACGATGTCGATCAGTTCCCGGACGGAGACGCCCTCGCCGCGCCCGATGTTCACCGTCAGGTCGGCGCCGCCGTCCCGCTCGCCGACCCAGCGGGCCGCCGCGAGGTGGGCGTCGGCCAGGTCCTCGACATGGATGTAGTCGCGCACGCACGTGCCGTCGGGGGTCGGGTAGTCGTCCCCGAAGATCTGCGGGGCCTCGCCCCTGGTCAGCTTGTCGAAGACCATCGGGACGATGTTGAACACCCCGGTGTCGGCGAGCCGGGGCTCGGCCGCCCCCGCGACGTTGAAGTAGCGCAGGCAGGCGGTGGAGATCCCGTGCGCCCGCCCGGCCGCGCGGACCAGCCACTCGCCGGCCAGCTTGGTCTCGCCGTACGGGCTCAGCGGCAGGCACGGCGTGGACTCGGTCACCAGCGGCACGTCGGGCAGGCCGTACACGGCGGCGGAGGAGGAGAAGACGAAACGGCCGACGCCGGCGTCCGCCACCGCCTCCAGCAGCGTCCCGAGGCCGCCCAGGTTCTCCCGGTAGTAGCGCAGCGGCTGCTCCACCGACTCGCCGACCTGCTTCCTGGCGGCCAGGTGCACCACACCCGTCACGCCCTGCTCGGCGATCGCGCGGTCCAGCACGGCGCGGTCCAGGACGGAACCGGTCACCACCGGGACGTCCGCGGGCACCCTGGCAGCGACGCCGGACGAGCCGTCGTCGAGCACGACCACGCGCTCTCCCGCGCGGCTCATGGCCCGCACCACGTGAGATCCGATGAAGCCGGCCCCGCCGGTGATCAACCAAGTCATGGCGCCACCCTAATGGCTCGGTGCGGGGAGGCGGACGGGCGAGGACATGCCGCCCGGGGGCCGTCGGCTCGGGGAACACCGGGCCCCGGAACAGGGACGGGCACCGGACGGGACCCGGGTCACCGAAGGCCCGTTCGTGGTCGTGGTCGTGGCCGACGGCCGGACGCGGCACACCGGCGTTCCACCGGACGACGTCCCGATCCCACCACGAGCCCCGGGCAGTTCGACGACCGTCCGGCGCCCCTTCCGGAGCGGGCCTCCCGGCACTCACCGTGACCCCCGGTCTACGCGGTGTACCGGGCTTTGTCGATGGGCGCGTGATCGACCATGATGATCACGCCCAGCGGCCCATCGCCGGGGAAACGGCCGGTGAACGGAGCCTTCCGGGAATCCGATACCCTCTGCCGACACCACCCCGTGCGGCGCGTCGCACCCCGTGCGGCGGCGTCCCCGATGGCGCCGAGCACACTCGCAAGTCCAGGGAGATGAGTCCTTCTGTCGACCGCCATCCTCGCCGGTGCGCCGGCCGCGATGTCGCCGATCGAGGGCGACCTGCGGAACCTCGGCTTCGAGGTCGTCACCGCGGAGGACGCCGCCTCGCTCGCCACGTACCTGCAGGGCGTCCCCGCGACCGAGCGCGTCGCCGTGGTCGACCCTCGCTTCGTCGGGCACGCGCACGCACTGCGCCTCGGGCTGACCGACCCCCGGTTCGACGCCTCCGCCCTGCCCGGCGCCGTCTCGGTGCGCCCCGCCGCCCGCGCCGCCCTGGTGCGGGCCGTCGCCGAGACCGGCGAGGAGGGCGAGGGCGAGACCTACGCCGACCGGCTCGCGGGGCGGATGGAGAAGGACGGCGTACCCGTCCACCGTCCCGAGCTCGGTGTCCTCATCGCGACCGTCCCGGCCGACGCCCCGGGTCGCGCCGCCGCGGCGGCGGCCGTCGCCGCCGTCGACGACGAGGCGGTGCGGCTGCGCAGCGCGGTGAAGTCCCGCGACGGCTTCTTCACCACCTTCTTCATCAGCCCCTACTCCCGCTACATCGCGCGCTGGTGCGCCCGCCGCGGGCTCACCCCGAACCAGGTGACCACCGCCTCGCTGCTGGTGGCCCTGATCGCGGCCGGCTGCGCGGCCACCGGGACCCGGCCGGGCTTCGTCGCCGCGGGCGCGCTGCTGCTGACCTCCTTCGTCCTGGATTGCACCGACGGCCAGCTGGCCCGTTACTCGCTGCAGTACTCCACGCTCGGCGCATGGCTGGACGCCACCTTCGACCGCGCCAAGGAGTACGCCTACTACGCGGGCCTCGCCCTCGGCGCGGCCCGCGGCGGCGACGACGTCTGGGCGCTGGCGCTCGGCGCCATGGTGCTGCAGACCTGCCGCCATGTCGTGGACTTCGCCTTCGCCGAGACCGACCACGACGCGCGGGCCGGCGCCGCGGTGCTCTCCCGCAAGCTCGACCGCGTCGGCTGGACGGTGTGGCTGCGCCGCATGATCGTGCTGCCCATCGGCGAGCGCTGGGCGCTGATCGCGGTGCTCACGGCGGTGACCACGCCGCGCATCACCCTCGCCGTGCTCATCGTCGCCTCGGGGCTCGCCGCCTGCTACACCACGGTGGGCCGCGTGCTGCGCTCCGCGCGTCGCAGGACGCCCTCGGGCGCCGCCGCCGCCCGGGCGCTGGCCGACCTCGCCGACACCGGGCCGCTCGCCGAGGGCCTGACCCGGCTCTTCCGGGGCCGCGGCGTCCCCGCTGCCGCCCTGCTGGGCGCGGCAGTGATGATCGCCACGTCCTTGCTGGCCCCGGCCGGCAGCGCGTGGCCGGTGGCCGCCGCCTGCTGCTACGCCGTGACGTCGGCGCTCGCCGTCTCGCGGCCGCTCAAGGGAGCCCTCGACTGGATCGTGCCGCCGGTCTTCCGCGCGGCCGAATACACCACCATCCTGGTGCTCGCGGCGGTCTCCGATGTGAACGGAGCCTTGCCCGCGGCTTTCGGGCTGGTGGCCGCGGTCGCCTACCATCACTACGACACGGTGTACCGCATCCGCGGCGGGACCGGGGCGCCCCCGAGGCGTCTGGTCCGCGCGACCGGCGGTCACGAAGGCCGGGCACTGCTGGTCACCGCGGCGGCCGCGGCACTGGCGCACAACACGGGTTTCACGGTCGCGCTGACGGTTCTCGCCGTCGCGCTGGCGGTGGTGGTGCTCACCGAGAGCATCGGCTTCTGGGTGTCCTCGCAAGCACCCGCTGTACACGACGAAACTGGAGGACCTGCATGATCGGCCTCGTGCTGGCGGCCGGCGCCGGACGGCGACTGCGCCCCTACACCGACACCCTGCCGAAGGCCCTGGTGCCGGTGGACCCGGCGGGTGAGGGGACCACCACCGTCCTGGACCTCACCCTGGGCAACTTCGCGGAGGTCGGCCTGACCGAGGCCGCCATCGTCGTCGGCTACCGCAAGGAGGCCGTCTACGAGCGGCAGGCCGCGCTGGAGGCCAAGTACGGGCTCAAGCTCCACCTCGTCGAGAACGACAAGGCCGAGGAGTGGAACAACGCCTACTCCCTGTGGTGCGCCCGTGACGTCATCAAGGAAGGCGTCATCCTCGCCAACGGCGACACCGTGCACCCGGTCTCCGTGGAGAAGACCCTGCTCGCCGCCCGCGGCGACGGGCAGCGCATCATCCTCGCCCTCGACACGGTCAAGCAGCTCGCCGACGAGGAGATGAAGGTCATCACCGCGGACGGCAAGGGCGTCCAGCGGATCACCAAGCTGATGGACCCGGCGTCCGCCACCGGTGAGTACATCGGCGTCACCCTCATCGAGGCCGAGGCCGGCGCCGACCTGGCCGACGCGCTGAAGACGACCTTCGAGCGCGACCCGCAGCTGTACTACGAGGACGGCTACCAGGAGCTGGTCAACCGCGGCTTCCAGGTCGACGTCGCCCCCATCGGCGAGGTCTCCTGGGTCGAGATCGACAACCACGACGACCTGAACCGGGCCCGGGAGATCGCGTGCCGGTACTGACGAGGCTCATCCCCTCGCCGGTCGTCGTCGACATCCGTGCCGGAGCCCTGGACGACCTGGCGAGCGTGCTCGCCGACCAGCGCATCTCCAGCTCCGGCAGGCTCGCCATCGCGATAAGCGGCGGCTCCGGGGCCGTGCTGCGCGAGCGGCTCGCCCCGGCGCTGCCGGGCGCGGACTGGTACGAGGTGGCCGGCGGCACCATCGACGGTGCCGTGAAGCTCGCCGACGCAATGCGCGGCAGCCGCTACGACGCGGTGGTCGGGCTCGGCGGCGGCAAGATCATCGACGCCGCCAAGTACGCCGCCGCGCGCGTCGGCCTGCCGCTGGTGGCGGTGGCGACGAACCTGTCGCACGACGGCATCTGCTCGCCGGTGTCCACCCTGGACAACGACAACGGCCGCGGCTCCTACGGCGTGCCGACCCCGATCGGGCTCGTCATCGACCTCGACGTGATCCGCGAGGCCCCGGTCCGCTACGTGCGCTCCGGCATCGGCGACGCTCTGTCCAACATCTCGGCGATCGCCGACTGGGAGCTGTCCCACCGCGAGACCGGGGAGCCGATCGACGGACTGGCGGCCGCCATGGCGCGCACCGCCGGCGAGTCGGTGCTCCGGCACCCCGGCGGCACGGGGGAGGACGAGTTCCTGACCGTGCTGTCCGAGGCGCTGGTGCTCACCGGCATCGCGATGTCGATCAGCGGCGACAGCCGCCCCGCATCCGGGGCGTGCCACGAGATCAGCCACGCGATCGACCTGCTGTACCCCAAGCGGGCCGCCGCCCACGGCGAGCAGGTCGGCATCGCCGCCGCCTTCGCGATGTTCCTGCGCGGCGCCGAGGAGGATGCCGGCCTCTTCGCGGAGGTCCTGCACCGCCACGGGCTGCCCACCACACCGGGTGAAATCGGCTTCACGGAGGCCGAGTTCGTCACGGCCGTCGAATACGCTCCGCAGACCCGCCCCGGGCGCTACACGATCCTGGAGCACCTGCAGCTCTCCACCGACCAGATCAGGGACGCATACGCCGACTATGCCAAAACCATCGGTAGCTGAGCTGCGGCCGGTCGTTCACCCCTCCGGGCTGAAGGACCGCCGCAGCGGTGAGCACTGGGCCGGGCGCATCTACATGCGGGAGATCTCGCTGCGCTGGACCCGGCACCTCGTCAACAGCCGGGTGACCCCCAACCAGCTCACGTACCTCATGATCGTCGCGGGCATCGCGGCCGGCGCGGCGCTGCTGGTGCCCGGCCTGGCCGGAGCCGTGGCGGGCGCGCTGCTGATCCAGCTGTACCTGCTGCTGGACTGCGTCGACGGCGAGGTCGCCCGCTGGCGCAAGCAGACCTCGATCACCGGCGTCTACCTCGACCGGGTGGGGCACTACCTGTCCGAGGCGGCGCTGCTGGTCGGCTTCGGGCTGCGCGCGGCGGACCTCTTCCACCGCGACGGCGCCACCATCCAGTGGGGCTGGGCGTTCCTCGGGACGCTGGCCGCGCTCGGCGCGATCCTGATCAAGGCCGAGACGGACCTGGTGGACGTGGCCCGCTCCCGCAGCGGCCTGCCCGCCGTCCAGGACGAGGCCTCCGTGCCCCGGTCCTCCGGTCTGGCGCTGGCCCGCAAGGCCGCCGCCGCGCTGAAGTTCCACCGGCTGGTGGGCGGTGTCGAGGCCTCGCTGCTGATCCTCGCCGCCGGCGTCGCGGACTTCGTCCACGGCGACCTGCTCTTCACCCGCATCGTCGTGTGCCTCCTGGCCGCCATCGCCGTGCTGCAGACGCTGCTGCACCTGGTGTCGATCCTCGCGTCGAGCAGGCTGAGGTGAGCGCCGTGGGGACGTCGGCGGGAACGATCCGCCTCGGTGCGGTGATCATCACCATGGGCAACCGCCCCGAGGAGCTGCGCGACCTGCTGGACTCGGTCGCCAAGCAGCGCGGCCCGGCGATCGAGATCGCCGTGGTCGGCAACGGGTCGCCGCTGCCCGAGCTGCCCGCCGGCGTGCGGACCGTCGAGCTGCCCGAGAACCTGGGCATCCCCGGCGGCCGCAACGTCGGCATCGAGGCCTTCGGCCCCGGTGGCCGCGAGGTCGACGTGCTGCTGTTCCTGGACGACGACGGGCTGCTGCCGAACGAGGACACCGCGGAGCTGGTCCGTGAGGCCTTCGCCGCGGACCCCGCCCTCGGCATCGTCAGCTTCCGGATCGCCGACCCGGAGTCCGGGAGCACCCAGCGCCGCCACGTCCCCCGGCTGCGGGCCTCCGACCCCATGCGCTCCTCACGCGTCACCACCTTCCTCGGCGGCGCCAACGCGGTGCGCACGGAGGTCTTCCGGGAGGTCGGCGGCCTGCCCGGCGAGTTCTTCTACGCCCACGAGGAGACCGACCTCGCCTGGCGGGCCCTCGACGCGGGCTGGATGATCGACTACCGCGCCGACATGGTGCTCCTCCACCCGCTGACCGCCCCGAGCCGGCACGCGGTCTACCACCGCATGGTGGCCCGCAACCGGGTGTGGCTGGCCCGCCGCAACCTGCCGTGGACCCTGGTCCCCGTCTACCTCGGCGTGTGGATGCTGCTGACCCTGCTGCGCAGACCCTCGGGCCCCGCGCTGAGGGCCTGGTTCGGCGGTTTCAAGGAGGGCTGGACGGCCCCGAGCGGCCCGCGCCGGCCCATGCGGTGGCGGACCGTGTGGCGCCTGACCCGACTGGGACGACCCCCGATCATCTGACAAGCTCGGACGAGAGTGACCCCGCGCGACGGGCAGGGCCCGTGGCGCGCCAAGAGGACGAAAGTGTCAACTGTGAGCGAGACAACGCACGACGGTGCGGTCGCCGTGGGCCCCGTGCCCCCGGCGGGCGGTGGCCTCACGGCGTCCCAGCTGGCGGACCAGTACGGCCTGTCCGTCAGCGGCGCCCGGCCGGGCCTCGCCGAGTACGTACGGCAGCTGTGGAGCCGCCGCCACTTCATCTCGGCGTTCGCCCGGGCCCGCGTGTCGGCGCAGTACACCCAGGCCCGGCTGGGCCAGCTGTGGCAGGTGCTGACCCCGCTGCTCAACGCGGCCGTCTACTACTTCATCTTCGGCCTGCTGCTGGGCACCGACCGCGGCGTGGACAACTTCATCGCCTTCCTGGTCACCGGCGTCTTCATCTTCACCTTCACCCAGTCCTCGGTGCTCGCGGGCGTGCGCGCGGTATCGGGGAACCTCGGGCTGATCCGCGCGCTGCACTTCCCGCGGGCCAGCCTGCCGATCGCCTTCACCCTGGTGCAGCTGCAGCAGCTGCTGATGTCGATGTTCGTGCTGCTGGCGATCGTGCTGATGACCGGTGAGGTGCCCGGCCCGTCCTGGCTGCTCGTGGCGCCCGCGCTCCTCCTGCAGTGCGTCTTCAACGCGGGCCTGGCGCTGGTGATGGCGCGGCTCGGCAGCAAGATGACCGACCTCGCGCAGCTGATGCCGTTCATCCTGCGCACCTGGATGTACGCCTCCGGTGTCATGTACAGCATCAGCCACTTCGCGGCGAGCGCGCCGACCGTGGTCAAGATCGCGCTGGACGTCAACCCGGCGGCGGTCTACATCGACCTGATGCGCTTCGCACTGATCGAGAGCTTCACCTCCGAGCAGCTGCCGCCCCACGTGTGGGCGCTGGCGCTGGGCTGGGCCGTGGTCATGGGTATCGGGGGCTTCGTCTACTTCTGGAAGGCCGAGGAGAGGTACGGCCGTGGCTGAGCACATCGACACCGCCCCGGGCGGGGAGCGCGTCCCCACCGTGATCGTGGACGACCTGCACATCGTGTACCGGGTGCACGGCGCCGGTTCGGGCAGGGGCAGCGCCGTCGGCGCCCTGTCCCGGCTGGTCACCGGCAAGGGCGGCAACCCGAACGTCCGCAAGGTGCACGCCGTGCGCGGCGTCAGCTTCACCGCCTACCGCGGCGAGGCGATCGGCCTGATCGGCTCCAACGGCTCGGGCAAGTCCACCATGCTGCGCGCCATCGCCGGCCTGCTGCCCGCGGAGAGCGGCAAGGTGTACACCGAGGGCCAGCCCTCGCTGCTCGGCGTGAACGCCGCCCTGATGAACGACCTGACCGGCGAGCGCAACGTCATCCTCGGCGGTCTCGCCATGGGCATGTCGCAGGACGAGGTGCGGGAGCGCTACGAGCAGATCGTGGAGTTCTCCGGGATCAACGAGAAGGGCGACTTCATCTCGCTCCCGATGCGGACGTACTCGTCCGGCATGGCGGCCCGTCTGCGCTTCTCGATCGCCGCGGCCAAGAGCCACGACGTCCTGATGATCGACGAGGCGCTCGCGACCGGCGACCGCTCCTTCCAGAAGCGCTCGGAGGCGCGGATCCGCGAGCTGCGCAAGGAGGCCGGCACCGTCTTCCTGGTCAGCCACAACAACAAGTCGATCCGCGACACCTGCGACCGCGTGCTCTGGCTGGAGAAGGGCGAGCTGCGCATGGACGGCCCGACGGATGTCGTACTGAAGGCGTACGAGGAGTTCGCCGCCAAGTGATCCGGCAGACCGGCCCGCGCTCCCGACCGGGTGCGCGGGCCGGCGCATGCCTGGCCGCAGGAGCGAGCCCGCGGGGCGCACCGGTGTGCGCCCGGATCCGGCGGTCCGGCGAACTCTCCCACCCGCGCGCGCCGTTCGGGCGCGCTCCCGCCCCGGCCGCGGTACCCGCCCCGCGGGACGCCGTCCGGACCCGGTACGGGTACGCCAAGTGAGTGGGCGCGCGCCCGGCGCATCCGCGGCGCGCGGTTTGCGGGGCGAATGGGGCCGATGATTTTCCCGGGATTTTGCGAGACACCGGGGACGCGAACCCGAGGTTTGTGCGTTCCTGCTTTCGGATCGACATAGGTCCGCCCCCCGGCGCACGCCGGAGCGGGTCCGCGCCGTAAGCTGTAGCGGTACTCAATCGCCGGATCTCGGGCGATACGTCCGGAGAGTCGGTCGAGTGCGAGGACAGCCCGGAGCAGGAATTATAGGAGCGGCGTGTCCGAAATTGGGTGTAATGGGCTATCGGTGTAGAACGGGGGATGTGACGGAAATGGCTCTGTGGACCCCTGGGGAGAAAACGCCCACCGCCCGCACGCCGGGATGTCCACGGTGACCGGATTGAAGCCCGAGGCTCGGGCGATCACGGTGCCGGACCCCCATTCACGTGCCGTCCTCGACAAGGCGGCCCGCGAGAACTTCCCCGTCGCGCCCTTCTTCGTACCCCGTTCCTGGCGCGCCGACCTGATGGCCGTCTACGGCTTCGCCCGGCTCGTCGACGACATCGGCGACGGGGACCTGGCCGACGGCGGTCGCACGGACGCCGTGCGGCTGGGGCTGCCCGCCGAGGCGGCCGAGGACCGCCTCGCCATGCTCGACGCCTTCGAGGCGGACCTGCGCCGGGTCTTCGGCGACGGCCCCGACGACGTCCGCCACCCGCTGCTGCGCGCCCTGCGGCCCACCGTCCGGCGGCACGGCCTGACGCCGGCCCCCTTCCTCGGCCTGGTCGAGGCCAACCGCCAGGACCAGGTCGTCCGCCGCTACGCCACCTACGAGGACCTCCTCGCCTACTGCGAGCTGTCGGCGAACCCGGTGGGCCGGCTCGTGCTCGGCATCACCGGCACCGCCACGCCCGAGCGGATCCGCCGCTCGGACGCGATCTGCACCGCGCTGCAGATCGTCGAACACCTCCAGGACGTGGCCGAGGACCTCGGCCGCGACCGCATCTACCTGCCCGCCGAGGACATGAAGCGCTTCGGCGTCACCGAAACCGATCTCACCGCCGCGACCGCGGGCGCACAGGTGCGCGCACTGGTTGCGTACGAAGCGGAACGCGCCCGAGACCTCCTGAATGAAGGCACCCCGTTGGTGGGTAGCGTCCACGGCAGGCTCAGGCTGTTGCTCGCCGGGTTCGCCGGAGGAGGCCGCGCCGCCCTGCGGGCGATCGCGGACGCGGGGTACGACGTGCTGCCCGGGCCGCCGAAGGCGGGCAGGTTGAGCCTGCTGCGCGAGGTGGGGTCGACATTGCGAAGAGAGGGGTGAGCCGGACTGTGAACGGCTCCGATCGCATGTCCGGACCTGTGCTCGCGGCCTACCGCTACTGCGAGGTCGTCACGGGCCACGAGGCCCGGAACTTCGCCTACGGCATCCGGCTGCTGCCCACCCCCAAGCGCCAGGCGATGTCCGCCCTCTACGCCTTCTCCCGGCGGGTGGACGACATCGGCGACGGCGACCTCGCCCTCCCGGAGAAGCAGCGGCGGCTCGACGGCACCCGGGACCTGCTCACGCGGGTCCTGGAGGGCGCGGTCACCGAGGACGACACCGACCCGGTGGCCGTCGCGCTCACCGACGCCGCCCGCCGCTTCCCGATCCCGCTCGCCGGGCTGGAGGAGCTGATCGACGGCGTCCAGATGGACCTGCGCGGTGACACCTACGAGACGTGGGAGGACCTCGCGTCCTACTGCCGCTGCGTCGCCGGCGCCATCGGCCGGCTCTCGCTCGGCGTCTTCGGCGCCGTGCCCGGCGCACCCGGCCGGGAGCACGCGGCGGAGTACGCGGACACCCTGGGCCTGGCCCTGCAACTCACCAACATCCTGCGGGACCTGCGCGAGGACGCCGCCAACGGGCGCACCTACCTGCCCGCGGACGACCTCGCGAAGTTCGGCTGTTCCGCCGGGTTCCTCACCGACACCCCGCCGCCCGGTTCCGACTTCGCGGGCCTGATCGAGTACGAGGTGAAGAGGGCCCGCGCCCTGTTCGCCGAGGGGTACCGGCTGCTGCCCGTGCTGGACCGCCGCAGCGGCGCCTGCGTCTCGGCCATGGCCGGCATCTACCGCCGCCTCCTGGAGCGCATCGCCGCCGATCCCGAGGCCGTCCTGCGCGGCAGGGTCTCGCTGCCGGGTCACCAGAAGGCGTACGTCGCGGCGCGCGGCCTCGCCGGTCTCGACGCCCGACGTGCCGCCAGGAGGCGCGTGTGACACCCGGTCCACCGGCCGCGGGCCTCCTCACCCGCACCGGCGAAAGCACCGCAACCGGCACGGGAGCGGCAGCGTCACGGAAAACCGCTGTTTTCCGCCGCCGTGAGGCAACCGCCGCCGTGAGGCAACCGCCGCCGTGCCGGCGGCGTCACTGTCGGCAATGGTGCGCCGCGCCACGCGCGGCGGCACCCGGGGGAGGGCGCATGGCTGAGCGCACGGCCGTCGTGATCGGCGGCGGGCTCGCTGGGACGACGGCGGCACTGGCACTGGCCGACGCCGGACTGCGCGTCACCCTGCTCGAGGCCCGGCCCCGGCTGGGCGGGCTCGCCTTCTCCTTCCAGCGCGGCGACCTGACCGTCGACAACGGACAGCACGTCTTCCTGCGCTGCTGCGTCGCCTACCTGCGGTTCCTGGAGCGCATCGACGCGGCCGACCTCGTCACCCTCCAGGACCGGCTCGACGTACCCGTGCTCGACGTGGCGGCCCCGCGGCCCCGGCTCGGCCGGCTGCGCCGCGCGGGGCTGCCCGTGCCGCTGCACCTGGCCGCGAGTCTGGCCACGTACCCGCATCTGTCCCTGGCCGAGCGGGCGTCCGTCGGGCGCGCGGCGCTCGCGCTGCGCTCGCTCGACCCCGCCGACCCGGCGCTGGACGACGTGGACTTCGGCACCTGGCTGCGCGAGCACGGGCAGTCGGCCCGCACCGTCGAGGCGCTGTGGGACCTGGTCGGCGTGGCGACGCTCAACGCCACGGCCGACGAGGCGTCACTGGGCCTGGCCGCCAAGGTCTTCAAGACCGGGCTGCTCTCCGCCCCGGGCGCCGCGGACATCGGCTGGGCCGCCCGGCCGCTCGGCGAGCTGCACGACGACCGCGCCCGCACCGCCCTGGACAAGGCAGGCGTGCGCACCCTGCTGCGCGCCCGCGCCACCTCCCTCACCCGCACGGACGCGTCCGAGCCGGTACGGTCGCGCGACGGCGGCCCCGGCGGGGGCGGACCGGTCTGGGAGGTCGAGGCCGAGACCGGACCGGGACGCGCCGAGCGCTTCACAGCGGACGCCGTCGTCCTGGCCGTGCCGCAGCAGGAGGCCCACGGGCTGCTCCCCGCGGGCGCCCTGGCCGACCAGGACGCGCTGCTGCGCATCGGCACCGCGCCGATCCTCAACGTGCACGTCGTGTACGACCGCCAGGTCATGCGGCAGCCGTTCTTCGCCGCCCTCGGCAGCCCCGTGCAGTGGGTCTTCGACCGCACGGAGCACTCCGGCCTGACCGGCGGCGGCCAGTACGTCGCCCTGTCCCAGTCGGCGGCCCAGGAGGAGATCGACCTCCCGGTGGCCGAGCTGCGAAAGCGCTACCTGCCCGAGCTGGAGCGGCTGCTCCCGGCCGCGCGCGAGGCGGCCGTACCGGACTTCTTCGTCACCAGGGAACGGACCGCGACCTTCGCGCCCCTCCCCGGTGTCGGCGCCCTCCGCCCGGGTCCGCGGACCCGGGCGGACGGCGTCTGGCTCGCCGGCGCTTGGACCGCCACCGGCTGGCCCGCGACGATGGAAAGCGCGGTCCGCAGCGGTTTGCAAGCCTCCCGAGCAGCTTTGACCGCACTCCGCCATCCCTTCGACCCACGTACCTTCGCAATCGAAGGCCTGGAGCCGGTATGAGCATGACCAGTGCAATCAGAGGAGAGAATGTGACCGCTGGCAACGAGCAGATGACCGCGGGCGTCGACAGAGCGACCGTGACCACGCTCCTGGAGCGCGGCCGCGAGCTGTCCACGCCGGTGCTGCGCGCCGCCGTGGACCGCCTCGCACCCCCGATGGACACCGTCGCCGCGTACCACTTCGGATGGATCGACGCCGCGGGCAACCCGTCCCACGGCGACAGCGGCAAGGCCGTCCGTCCCGCACTCGCCCTGCTGTCCGCCGAGGCGGCGGGCGCCGCCCCCGAGGTGGGCGTCCCCGGGGCGGTCGCCGTGGAACTGGTGCACAACTTCTCCCTGCTGCACGACGACCTGATGGACGGTGACGAGCAGCGCCGCCACCGCGACACCGTGTGGAAGGTGCACGGCCCCGCACAGGCCATCCTGGTCGGCGACGCGCTCTTCGCCCTCGCCAACGAGATCCTGCTGGAGCAGGGCACCGTCGAGGCCGGCCGGGCCACCCGCCGGATCACCACCGCCACCCGCAAGCTGATCGACGGTCAGGCCCAGGACATCTCCTTCGAGCACCGCGAGCGGGTCACCGTCGAGGAGTGCCTGGAGATGGAGGGCAACAAGACCGGCGCCCTCCTGGCCTGCGCCTGCTCCATCGGCGCGGTGCTCGGCGGCGCCTCCGAGGCCGACGCCGACGCGCTGGAGGAGTACGGCTACCACCTCGGTCTGTCCTTCCAGGCCATCGACGACCTGCTGGGCATCTGGGGCGACCCGGCCGCCACCGGCAAGCAGACCTGGAGCGACCTGCGCCAGCGCAAGAAGTCCCTGCCGGTGGTCGCCGCACTGGCCGCGGGCGGCTCCGCCTCGCAGCGCCTCGCCGAACTCCTGGCCGCGGACGCGAAGGCCGCGGATTCGTCGGAGGGCAACGACATCGAGTCCTTCGACGAGGAAGAGTTCGCCACACGCGCGGCGTTGATCGAAGAGGCCGGCGGCCGGGAGTGGACGTCCCGGGAGGCCCGCCGGCAGTACGCCACCGCGATCGCCGCACTCGACAAAATGGACATGCCGGGAGAAGTTCGCCGTAAGCTCGTGGGCCTGGCGGATTTCGTGGTGGTTCGCGAGAAGTAGAGACACAACTGGAGCGCAGTACGTCGCCGGCCGGGCGCGCGTGACGGCCGACGGCAGCCCCAACACCGCAGACGGAACGACTGTGCAAAGGGGAAGCCATGACAGCGACGACCGACGGCGGTCCCGGGGGCGAGGCGGCCCGCGGGACACCCTCGGCCAGAACGAAGACCTCGGGCGCGATCCCGGAACCGGCGTCAGGTCCCGGGACCGGCGGCCTCACCGGCCGGACCGAGGAGCTCGCGGCCGAGGCCGCGCGCCGGGCCACCGGCCACCTGCTGGCCCGTCAGCATCCCGACGGCTGGTGGAAGGGCGACCTCGAGACCAATGTCACGATGGACGCCGAGGACCTGCTGCTCCGTCAGTTCCTCGGCATCCAGGACGATACGGTCACCGAAGCCGCCGGCCGTTGGATCAGGTCCCAGCAGCGCGAGGACGGCGCCTGGTCCACCTTCCACGGCGGGCCCGGCGATCTGTCGGCCACCGTCGAGGCCTATGTCGCGCTGCGGCTCGCCGGTGACGCCCCGGACGAGCCGTGGATGGCCGCCGCGTCGGCCTTCGTCCGTGAGCGGGGCGGCATCGCGCGGTCGCGGGTCTTCACCCGGATCTGGCTCGCGCTGTTCGGCTGGTGGCGCTGGGACGACCTCCCTGAGCTGCCGCCCGAGCTCATCTACCTGCCCAAGTGGGTCCCGCTCAACATCTACTCCTTCGCCAGCTGGGCCCGGCAGACCATCGTGCCGCTGACCATCGTCGCCGCCCACCGGCCGGTACGGCCCGCCCCCTTCGTCCTCGACGAGCTGCACACCGACCCCCAGCGGCCCAATCCGCCGGTCCCGCGGGCGCCGTTGTCCAGCTGGGACGGGTTCTTCCAGCGGCTCGACCGGGCCCTGCACGCCTACCGCAAGGTCAGTGTCCGTCCGCTGCGGCGGGCCGCGATGCGCTCGGCGGCCCGCTGGATCATCGAACGGCAGGAGAACGACGGCTGCTTCGGCGGCATCCAGCCGCCCGCGGTGTACTCCGTCATCGCGCTCCACCTGCTCGGCTACGACCTCGACCACCCCGTGCTGCGCGCCGGACTCAAGGCGCTCGACGCGTTCGCGGTCTGGCCGGACAAGGACACGCGGATGATCGAGGCGTGCCAGTCCCCGGTCTGGGACACCTGCCTCGCCACCATCGCGCTGGCCGACGCCGGTGTGCCCGCCGACGACCCGGCGCTGGTCAAGGCGGTGGACTGGATGCTGGGGGAGCAGATCACCAAGTCCGGGGACTGGGCCGTGCAACGACCGGGGCTGCCCTCGGGCGGCTGGGCGTTCGAGTTCCAGAACGACACCTACCCCGACATCGACGACACCGCGGAGGTCGTCCTCGCCCTGATCAGGGTCGACCACCCGGAGCCGGAGCGGGTGAAGGCCTCGGTCGACCGGGGGGTGCGGTGGAACGTCGGGATGCAGTCGAAGAACGGCGCCTGGGGCGCCTTCGACGCCGACAACACCAGCGCCTTCCCCAACCGGCTGCCCTTCTGCGACTTCGGCGAGGTCATCGACCCGCCGTCGGCCGACGTCACGGCCCACGTGGTCGAGATGCTGGCCGCCCTCGGCCTGGAGCACGCCCCGTACACCCGGCGCGGGATCGACTGGCTGCTCGCCGAACAGGAGCGCAGCGGCGCCTGGTTCGGCCGCTGGGGCGTCAACTACATCTACGGCACCGGGTCGGTGGTCCCGGCCCTCGTGGCGGCCGGCCTCCCGGCGTCCCACCCCGCGATCCGGCGGGCGGTGCGCTGGCTGGAGTCCGTGCAGAACGAGGACGGGGGCTGGGGCGAGGACCTGCGCTCGTACTCCTCCGCCGAGTGGGTCGGGCGCGGCGAGTCCACCGCATCCCAGACGGCCTGGGCGCTGCTGGCCCTGCTGGCGGCCGGCGAACGCGAGGGGGAGGCGGTACGGCGCGGGGTGCGCTGGCTGGCCGGGACCCAGAACGAGGACGGGTCGTGGGACGAGCCGTACTTCACGGGCACCGGCTTCCCCAGGGACTTCTCCATCAACTACCACCTCTACCGGATGGTCTTCCCGCTCACCGCCCTCGGGCGCTATGTGCGCGGCGAGCCGTTCGGCGGGCTACGGAAGGGGGCCTGATGGGGCCGTCCGGCCCACCTCTGGTCGTCGTCTGCGCGCTGCGGGTGGAACGGTTCGCCCTCCGCGGCGGCGACCGCAGCCACGCGTCCGGCCCGGTCGCCTTCGTGCGCACGGGCATGGGGCCGCAGGCCGCGGAACGCGCCGTCACCGCCGCGCTGCGCGACCCCGCCCTGGACGGTGCGGCGGTCCTCACCACCGGCTTCTGCGCCGGTCTGGCCCCCGGGATGCGGCCGGGCGACGTCGTCGTCGCCGACGAGCCGCCCGACGGGGAATCACTCGCCGCCGCCCTCGAGGCGGCGGGACACACCGTGCACGTCGGCCGGCTCGCGGAGTCGGACCACGTCGTACGGGGCCCGGAGCGGGCCGCGCTCCGGGCCACCGGTGCCGTCGCCGTCGACATGGAGTCGGCGGCGATGATGCGGGCCGCGCTCGCCCGGGGTCCACGCCCGGTCGCCGCGGCCCGCGTGGTCGTCGACACGCCCGAGTTCGAGCTCGTGCGGGTCGGCACGCTTCGCACGGGGATCACCGCTTTCCGCGTGCTGAGGGACCTTCTTCCAACCTTTCTCGATTGGCACCGCTCTACCGCGCTCCCCTGGAGGTGAGCTAGATGGCCATGCCGCTTCGACAGTCCATCAGGGTCGGCACCTATCTCTTCGAACAGAAAATGCTCCGCAGGCGTGAGAAGTTCCCGCTCATCGTCGAGCTCGAGCCGCTCTTCGCCTGCAACCTGAAATGCGAGGGCTGCGGGAAGATCCAGCACCCGGCGGGTGTGCTGAAGCAGCGCATGCCGGTGGCACAAGCCGTGGGCGCCGTCCTGGAATCGGGCGCGCCGATGGTGTCGATCGCCGGCGGCGAACCGCTGATGCACCCGCAGATCGACGAGATCGTGCGGCAGCTGGTGGCGAAGAAGAAGTACGTCTTCCTCTGCACCAACGCCATGCTGCTGCGCAAGAAGCTGGAGAACTTCACGCCCTCGCCCTACTTCGCGTTCGCCGTGCACATCGACGGACTACGCGAGCGGCACGACGAGTCGGTCGCCAAGGAAGGCGTCTTCGACGAGGCGGTGGAGGCGATCAAGGAGGCCAAGCGGCGCGGTTTCCGGGTCACCACCAATTCGACCTTCTTCAACACCGACACCCCGCAGACCGTCATCGAGGTCCTCAACTTCCTCAATGACGACCTGCAGGTCGACGAGATGATGATCTCGCCGGCCTACGCCTACGAGAAGGCTCCCGACCAGGAGCACTTCCTGGGTGTGGAGCAGACCCGCGAACTGTTCAAGAAGGCCTTCTCGGGCGGGAACAGGAAGAAGTGGCGGCTCAACCACAGCCCTCTCTTCCTGGACTTCCTCGAGGGTAAGGTCGACTTCCCGTGCACCGCCTGGGCGATTCCCAACTACTCCCTGTTCGGCTGGCAGCGCCCCTGCTACCTGATGAGCGACGGTTACGTGACCACGTACAAGGAGCTCGTCGAGGAGACCGACTGGAGCAAGTACGGCCGCGGCAAGGACCCGCGCTGCGCCAACTGCATGGCGCACTGCGGCTACGAGCCGACCGCCGTCCTGGCCACGATGACCTCCCTCAAGGAGTCCATCAGGGCGACCCGGGAGACCGTCACCGGCAACCGCGGGAAGTGACGTCGCGATGACAGCTGTCGAGCCCGTCGCGCTCGGCCTGCCCTCCGTGCCGGCCCGGCCACTCGCGGAGCGCCGCCGTTCGCGGCGCATCCAGGTCGGGCCGGTGGCGGTGGGCGGCGACGCCCCCGTCTCGGTCCAGTCGATGACGACCACGCTCACCGCCGACGTCAACGCGACGCTGCAGCAGATCGCCGAACTGACGGCGGCGGGCTGCCAGATCGTCCGTGTGGCCTGCCCCTCGCAGGACGACGCGGACGCGCTGGCGCAGATCGCGAGGAAGTCGCAGATTCCGGTGATCGCGGACATCCACTTCCAGCCGAAGTACGTGTTCGCGGCGATCGACGCGGGTTGTGCGGCGGTGCGGGTGAACCCGGGCAACATCCGGCAGTTCGACGACAAGGTGAAGGAGATCGCCAGGGCGGCCTCCGACGCCGGCACCCCGATCCGGATCGGGGTGAACGCCGGGTCGCTGGACAAGCGGCTGCTGGAGAAGTACGGCAAGGCCACGCCCGAGGCGCTGGTGGAGTCGGCGCTGTGGGAGTGCTCGCTGTTCGAGGAGCACGGCTTCCGGGACATCAAGATCTCGGTGAAGCACAACGACCCGGTGGTGATGGTCAACGCGTACCGGCTGCTGGCGGCGCGGTGCGACTACCCGCTGCACCTGGGTGTGACGGAGGCGGGTCCGGCGTTCCAGGGGACGATCAAGTCGGCGGTGGCGTTCGGTGCGCTGCTGAGCGAGGGGATCGGTGACACGATCCGGGTGTCGCTGTCGGCGCCTCCGGCCGAGGAGGTCAAGGTCGGCATCCAGATCCTGGAGTCGCTGAACCTGCGGCAGCGCCGGCTGGAGATCGTGTCGTGCCCGTCGTGCGGGCGGGCGCAGGTGGATGTGTACAAGCTGGCGGACCAGGTGACGGCGGGCCTGGAGGGCATGGAGGTTCCGCTGCGGGTCGCGGTGATGGGCTGTGTCGTCAACGGTCCCGGTGAGGCGCGCGAGGCGGACCTGGGGGTGGCCTCGGGCAACGGCAAGGGGCAGATCTTCGTCAAGGGCGAGGTCATCAAGACGGTGCCGGAGTCGAAGATCGTGGAGACCCTCATCGAGGAGGCCATGAAGCTCGCCGAGCGCATGCAGGCCGACGGAGTGCCATCAGGAGATCCCCAGATCAGTGTGAGCTAAAGCGAAACAATCCCCAGTAGGGGAGCGAGGTGGGAAAGTGTCGCTGCTCGAGAACATCCGTGGTCCGCGCGACCTGAAGGCCCTTCCGCCGGAGCGGCTGGGCGAACTCGCGGTGGAGATCCGTGAATTCCTGGTCCAGGCGGTGGCCAGGACCGGGGGGCACCTGGGGCCCAATCTGGGCGTGGTCGAACTGGCGGTCGCCCTGCACCGGGTCTTCGACTCGCCGGCCGACCGCATCCTGTGGGACACGGGTCACCAGTCCTACGTCCACAAGATCCTGACCGGCCGTCAGGACTTCTCCAAACTGCGCCGCAAGGGGGGCCTGTCCGGCTACCCCTCGCGCGCCGAGTCCGAGCACGACGTCATCGAGAACAGCCATGCCTCCACGGTGCTCGGCTGGGCCGACGGCCTGGCCAAGGCCAACCAGGTGCTCGGCCGGCAGGACCACGTCGTGGCCGTCATCGGCGACGGCGCGCTCACCGGCGGCATGGCCTGGGAGGCGCTGAACAACATCGCCGCCGCCAAGGACCGCCCGCTGATCATCGTCGTCAACGACAACGAGCGCTCCTACGCGCCCACCATCGGCGGCCTCGCCAACCATCTCGCCACCCTGCGCACCACGGACGGCTACGAGCGCTTCCTTGCCTGGGGCAAGCAGGTGCTGCAGCGGACACCGGTCGTCGGCAAGCCGCTGTACGAATCCCTGCACGGCGCCAAGAAGGGCTTCAAGGACGCCTTCGCGCCGCAGGGCATGTTCGAGGACCTGGGCCTGAAGTACCTCGGCCCGATCGACGGGCACGACGTCGCCGCGGTCGAGTCCGCGCTGCGCCGGGCCCGGCGCTTCCACGGTCCCGTCCTCGTCCACTGCCTCACCGAGAAGGGCCGCGGCTACGCCTTCGCCGAGCGCGACGAGGCGGACCGCTTCCACGCGGTGGGCGCCATGGACCCGCTCACCTGTGAACCGCTCACCCCGTCGAGCGGCCCGAAGTGGACCTCGGTCTTCGGCAACGAGATGGTCCGGATCGGCGCCGAGCGCCCCGAGGTCGTGGCGATCACGGCGGCCATGCTGCAGCCGGTCGGGCTGGAGAAGTTCGCCAAGGCCTTCCCGCGCCGCGTGTACGACGTCGGGATCGCCGAGCAGCACGCGGCGGTCTCGGCGGCGGGTCTGGCGACCGGCGGCCTGCACCCGGTGGTCGCGGTCTACGCGACCTTCCTCAACCGCGCCTTCGACCAGGTGCTGATGGACGTCGCGCTGCATAAGTGCGGTGTGACCTTCGTGCTGGACCGGGCCGGCGTCACCGGCGACGACGGCGCCTCGCACAACGGCATGTGGGACATGTCGATCCTGCAGGTCGTCCCCGGCCTGCGGATCGCCGCCCCGCGCGACGCCGACCAACTGCGCGCCCAGCTCCGCGAGGCGATCGACGTCGACGACGCGCCCACCGTCGTCCGCTTCCCGAAGGAGACCGTCGGCGAGGCACTGCCGGCCATCGACCGGGTCGGCGGCATGGACGTGCTGCACCGCGGCGACCGGCCCGACGTGCTGATGGTCTCCGTCGGCGCCCTCGGCTCGGTCTCCCTGGCCGCGGCCGCCCTGCTGCGCGAACGCGGCGTCGGCGTCACGGTCGTCGACCCGCGCTGGGTGAAGCCGCTCGACGCGGAGCTGCCCGCGCTCGCCGCCCGGCACCGCATGGTGGCCGTCGTCGAGGACAACGGCCGTGCCGGGGGCGTCGGTTCGGCCGTGGCGCAGGCCCTGCGCGACGCGGAGACCGATGTGCCGGTCCGCGACTTCGGCATCCCGCAGCAGTTCCTGGCGCACGCCAAGCGGGGCGAGGTGCTCGCCGACATCGGGCTCACCCCCGCAGAGATCGCCGGCCGGATCGGGGCCACCCTGGCCCGACTGACTGCGGACGAGCAGCACCCGAACGAGAGGCGCCTGAGCGATGACACCGCCCGATCCTGAGCCCAAGGGGTTCGACCTGGCGACCCTGCTGGCCGAGCGCGGGGCCGAGCGCTACGACCTGCACGCCAGGTACCTCAACCACCAGTTGCCGCGCATGCTGCACACCATCGGCTTCGACAAGGTCTACGAGCGGGCCGAGGGCGCGTACTTCTGGGACGACGAGGGCCGGGACCACCTCGACATGCTCGCCGGGTTCGGGGTGATGGGCCTGGGCCGCCACCACCCCGTCGTCCGCAAGGCCCTGCACGACGTCCTGGACGCCGGGCTGGCGGACCTCACCCGCTTCGACTGCCAGCCGCTGCCGGGCCTGCTCGCGGAGAAGCTGCTGTCGTACGCGCCGGGCCTGGACCGGGTGTTCTTCGGCAACAGCGGCACCGAGGCGGTCGAGACGGCCCTGAAGTTCGCCCGCTACGCCACGGGCCGGCCCCGCGTGCTCTACTGCGACCACGCCTTCCACGGGCTGACCACCGGCTCGCTGTCCGTCAACGGCGAGGGCGGCTTCCGGGAGGGCTTCGACCCGCTGCTCCCCGACACCGCCGTGCCCCTGGGCGACCTCGCGGCCCTGGAGCGCGAGCTGTCCAAGGGCGACGTGGCCGCGCTGATCGTCGAGCCGATCCAGGGCAAGGGCGTGCACGCCGCGCCGCCCGGTTACCTGTGGGCGGCGCAGGAACTGCTCCACCGGCACAAGGCGCTGCTCATCGCCGACGAGGTGCAGACCGGTCTCGGCCGCACCGGCGACTTCTTCGCCTACCAGCACGAGGAGGGCGTCGAGCCGGACCTGGTGTGCGTGGCCAAGGCACTGTCGGGGGGCTACGTGCCGGTGGGCGCCACCCTCGGCAAGGACTGGATCTTCAAGAAGGTCTACTCGTCCATGGACCGGGTGCTGGTGCACTCGGCGAGCTTCGGCTCCAACGCCCAGGCCATGGCGGCGGGCCTGGCCACGCTCGCGGTGATGGAGGACGAGAAGGTCGTCGCCAACGCGCGGGCCACCGGGGACCTGCTGCGCGACCGCCTCGCCGCCCTCGTCGACCGCTACGAGCTGCTGCACGAGGTCCGCGGCCGGGGGCTGATGATCGGCATCGAGTTCGGCCGGCCGAAGTCGCTGGGGCTCCGCAGCCGCTGGACGATGCTGCAGGCGGCCCGCAAGGGCCTGTTCGCGCAGATGGTGGTCGTGCCGCTGCTGCAGCGGCACCGTATCCTCACCCAGGTGTCCGGGGACCACCTGGAGGTGATCAAGCTGATCCCTCCGCTGGTCATCGGCGAGCGGGAGGTGGACCGCTTCGTCGACGCCTTCACGGCCGTGATGGACGACGCACACGGCGGCGGTGGCCTGATGTGGGAGTTCGGCCGGACACTGGTGAAGCAGGCGGTCGCCCACCGCTGACCCGGCCGTAGCCCGGCCCACGGTTCTTGCCTCTGAGGCAAAGTTTTTGCCTCAGAGGCGAACCATCTCTATACCTGAGGTATGACCTCACCATCCGCGGACGAGGCGCCCCTGCCGGACGTCGCCCCCCAGCTGCGCGCGCTGCGCCGCCGGGGCGGGCTGACGCTGGAGGCGGCCGCCGCCCGCGCCGGGCTCTCGCCCGCGCACCTGTCCCGGCTGGAGACCGGCCAGCGGCAGCCCTCGCTCCCCATGCTGCTGGCGCTCGCCCGCACCTACGGCACCACGGTCTCCGACCTGCTGGGCGAGACCGCCCCGGAGCGGGAGCCGGTCGTCCGCGGCGGCTCCGTGCCGCCCGCGGAGGCCGGCGGCTGGACGTACTGGCCGGCCGGGAACCCCGGGCGGGCCATGCAGGCCCTGCGGCTCCACGTGCCCCCCGGCCCCCAGGAGGGCCTGGTCCGCGTCCACGCCGGCGAGGAATGGCTGTACGTCCTCCAGGGCGAACTGCGGCTCACCCTCGGCGAGGCCGTGCACCGGCTGGCGCCCGGCGACAGCGCCCACTTCGACTCGCTCACCCCGCACCGCATCGCCGCGGCCTCGCCGAACGGTGTCGATCTGCTGTTCGTCCACACACTGCTGCGGAGTTCCGTCGCCGAGCTGTGCCTGGGCGACAGCCGTTCCCCGCGCCCCCACGGCGCATGACGAGAGGACTGACCATGTCCGCAGACTCCCGCGACAAGGCCCCCATGGGCTTCAAGGTGCGCGCCTTCATCTACCTGGTGGGGGTCCACGTCATCGCCGCGTTCTTCTTCCTGATCTTCCACCTGGCCGGGGCCAAGTAGGGCGGCCCCGGCAGCCCGGGTCAGGCCGGCTGCGCGCCGTCCAGGAAGAGCGCGCGCAGCCGCTCGCGGCGCGCGGGCGTGAGGCCGAGCCCCTCCTCCAGGTAGCGGTCCGCCGAGCCCCAGTGCTCCTCGATGGTGTCGAAGGCGGTCTCCAGGTACTCCTTGCGCGCGTCGAAGAGGGGCCCGAGCAGCTCCATGACCTCGGGGGTGCTCGCCGGCTCCGCGTCGTCGCCGCGCCTGATGCGGTAACGGCGGTGGGCCTCGTTGCTCTTGAGGTAGTCCTCCACGATCGCGTCGCGCTCCACCCCGAGGGCGAGCAGGATGACGGCGATCGAGGTGCCGGCCCGGTCCTTGCCCGCGGCGCAGTGCAGCAGCGCCGGCACCGACTCGTCCTCGGCGAGCAGCTCCAGCATGCGGGCGTGCTCGGCGGTGCGGTCCAGGACGATGCGGCGGTACGCCTCCACCATGCGCGCGGCGGCGCGGCCCTCGCCGAGGATCTCGCGCAGCGCGGCGATGTCGCCGTCGCGGACCGTGGTCCAGAACTCGGCGCCCTGCGCGGGGTCGCTCAGCGGCATGTTCACGTTGCGCACGCCGGGCAGCTCGACGTCGGGGCCCTCCAGCTTCATGTCGGAGGCGTTGCGGAAGTCGAAGACCGTGTGCAGTCCGAGGGAGGAGAGGAATCCGGCGTCCTCGGCGGTGGCGTGCGCCAGGTGGCCGCTGCGGAAGAGCCGTCCGTACCGCAGGCGGCGGCCGTCGGTCGTCGGGAGGCCGCCCACGTCACGGAAGTTGCGCACCCCGGACAGCTCGGGTTCCGACGGGGCGGTCTGCGGCGTCTGCTCGGTCACCGGCGCTCCTTCGCTCAGGGGCCGGGCGGTGCGGGTCACCGGCGGCCGGACCACTCCCGACCTTACGGCACCCCGGCCGGGCCCGTACCGCGCGGTATGTGATCGCGGCGGAGGGCTGTATCGGCGCCGGCGGAAGGCCGTCTTATTCCGTTTCCGGTGGGTCCGGCCGGGTGGGATAGATCACCCCCCGTCAACCCCTGGTTACGGTGGCGTAAGTCACTTGAGGAGGTGAAGTATGTGCTGACGTGCCAGACGATTCGAGAACAGACAACAGCGACGCCATCGGGTCGTACGCAGCCGTGGGGGACAGCTTCACGGAGGGTGTGGGCGATCCGGGTCCCGACGGGACGTTCATAGGCTGGGCCGACCGGCTCGCGGTCCTCCTCTCCGACCGCCGCCCCGAGCACGACTTCCGGTACGCGAACCTCGCGGTGCGCGGCCGCCTCCTCGACCAGATCGTCGAGGAGCAGGTGCCGCGGGCCGTGGAACTCGCGCCCGACCTCGTGACCTTCTGTGCGGGCGGCAACGACATCCTCCGTCCCGGCAGCGACCCGGACGACGTCGCCGAGCGCTACGAGGCGGCGGTCGCCCGCCTCACCGGGACGGTCGGCACCGTCGTGCTGTGCACGGGCTTCGACACCCGGGGCATTCCCGTGCTGCGGCATCTGCGCGGCAAGATCGCCACCTACACGGCCCATGTGCGCGCCATCGCCGACCGGTACGACTCCCCGGTGCTGGACCTGTGGTCGCTGCGCTCGGTCCAGGACCGCAGGGCCTGGGACGCCGACCGCCTCCACCTGTCGCCCGAGGGGCACACCAGGGTCGCCCTGCGCGCCGCGCAGGTGCTGGGCCTGGAGGTGCCGGCCGATCCCGACCAGGCGTGGCCGCCGGAGAGGTTCCGCGCGCCCGCCGAGATCCGGCGGGACAACATCCAGTGGGCCCGCGAGTACCTCGTGCCGTGGATCGGCCGGCGGCTGCGCGGGGAGTCCTCCGGCGACAACGTGGAACCCAAGCGTCCGGACCTGCTGCCCCTGTAGGGGGCGGCAGGCGGGGGCCGCGGGGGCGGCGTCAGAAGGACGGAGCCCCGGGGCCGAGTTCGGCCCACACGACACGGCCGCCGCCGTCGTCGGTGGGCCGGACGCCCCAGGCCTGTGAGAGCGCGCCCACCAGCAGCAGACCGCGTCCGCCCTCCTCGTCCACGCCCGCCGCCCGCGGCCGGGGCGCAGTCGGCGCGCGCCCCTGGTCGCTGACTTCGAGCCGCAGCCGGGTGCCGTCGTACCCCATCCCGCAGGTGATGAACTCACTGCCGGTGTGCATGACGGCGTTGGTGAAGAGCTCGGAAACGATCATCTCGGCGTCGTCGCGCAGTCCCTCGTCCGTCTCCCACTCCCGCAGCCGCGCCCGCACGCGATGGCGTGCGTCGGCGACCGAGGACCCGTGGGCGGGCAAACGGAACAGGTCCCGGCAGCGACGGGCGTCGGGGGTGCCACGGCGCTCTAACCGCAGAGCGTCTGGTGAGGAGGCCACGTCGACAACTATGCGGTCCCGTTCGAACCGTTGGCAAGATGCGATCTGTAATTTACAGAACGGCCGGTGCGCACTGTCGGTTTTCGATGACGGCATGACACACTGCCTACAGCAGAGGGGAGTTGGGGAAGTTGGTCGTGACGGACGCACGGTCGGCCGGTGCTCCCACCGTCCTCCGGGTGGTGCTCGGCAAACGGCTCCAGGACCTGCGCGAGAAGGCGGGGCTCTCCTTCGAGGAGGCCGGCCGGGCCCTCGACGTCACCCACGCCACGATCCGCCGCATGGAGAAGGCCGAGGTCGGCCTGAAGATCCCCTACGTCGAGAAGCTCCTGCGCACTTACGGGGTCACCGGCCCGGCGGAGCTGGAGGAGTTCCTCGCACTGGCCCGGGAGGCCAACCAGCCCGGCTGGTGGCACCGCTACCGCGACGTCCTGCCCGACTGGTTCAGCGCCTTCGTGAGCCTGGAGGGCGAGGCCGGCGTCATCCGCGCCTACGAACCGCACTACGTCCCCGGACTGCTGCAGACCGAGGACTACGCGCGCGAGGTGCTGCGGGCGGGGAACCCGGGCGCCGGGGACGCGGAGGTCGAACGCGGGGTCGCGCTGCGGATGGAGCGCCAGGCGCTGCTCACCCGGGAGGACGCGCCGCTGGTCTGGATCGTCATGGACGAGACGGTCCTGCGAAGACCCATCGGCCGACCGGCGGTCATGCGGGCCCAGATCGCCAGGCTCATCGACTCCTGCGCCCTGCCCAACGTACGACTGCAGATCATGCCGTTCACGGCCGGACCGCACCCCGCCATGTACGGCCCGTTCCACATCTTCCGGTTCCAGACGCACGACCTCCCGGACGTCGTCTACTCCGAAAGCCTGGTCGGGGCCGTCTACTTCGACGACCGCGACGACGTCTCGACCTTCCTGGAGGCCCTGGACCGGATGTGCGCACAAGCCGCGCCGACCCAGAGCACCGAGCGGATCCTCGGTGGCATCCACAAGGAGACATGACCATGGAGCGGATCTACAACGGCATGCCCGCCGGGGAACTCGCCGACGAGGGCTGGCGCAAGCCGTGGAGCGGGGGCAACGGCGGCTCGTGCGTCGAAGCCCTCAGGATGGACGACGGCCGGGTGGCGTTACGGCAGTCCGACGACCCGGACGGGCCCTGCCTGATCTACACCGGCAGCGAGATGATGTCGTTCATCCAGGGCGCCAAGGCCGGCCAGGCCGACTTCCTGCTGCCGTGAGCGGCGGGACGGAACGGAAGACCACCGACCGCACCGACCTGGACCCGCAAGGGCCACCGGAATCCGAACGGAGCAGGCGTTGACCGACAAGGGCTTCCCCGCTGAGGAGATCGACACCAGCCGGCCGCACCCGGCCCGGATGTACGACTACTACCTCGGCGGCAAGGACAACTACGAGGCCGACCGCGAGGCGGCCGAGATGGTGATCCACATGACCCCCGACGCGCGCCCCAGCGCGCGCGCCAACCGGGACTTCATGCAGCGCGCGGTGCGTTACGCGGCGGGACAGGGCATCCGGCAGTTCGTCGACATCGGCACCGGCATCCCCACTTCGCCCAACACCCACGAGGTCGCCCGCTCCGTCGTCCCCGAGGCCCGGGTCGCCTACGTCGACAACGACCCCATCGTCGCCGCCCACGCCGGCGCGCGGCTCACCAACACCGGCAACGCCGGCTTCTTCCTCGGCGACGTCCGCGAGCCCGAGACCATCCTGGAACACGCCACGATCCGGGAGCTGATCGACTTCGACCAGCCCGTCGCCCTGATGCTCGTCGCGCTCCTGCACTTCGTCCGCGACGACGAGGACCCGGCCGGGATCGTGCGCACCCTCACCAAGAACCTCCCGGCCGGCAGCCTGCTCATCCTCAGCCACGGCACCACCGACTTCCACCGCGACGTCGACGCTGACGCCGGCGAGGCGTACAAGAACGCCACCTCCACCCTCACCCTGCGCGGCAAGCCGGAGATCGAGCCCTTCTTCGAAGGGTTCTCCCTCGTCGAGCCGGGCCTGGTGCAGGTACCGCTGTGGCGCCCGGACGGCCCGCTGGTGCAGGAGGGCGAAAACGTCCGCATCGCCTTCTGGGGAGGAGTCGGCCGCAAGGGCTGACACCGCCGGGCCCGGACCGAGTGCGCCGGGGCCTGGCGTGCTGGGGCCGGGCGCGCCGGGGCCGGGCGTGCCGGGCCGCCCCGCTACGAGGAGGCCGGCGTCAGGAGCCGCAGCGGTGTCCGCCCGGGCGGTGCCGCGGCGGGGATCCGTTCCAGGACCCCGCCCGCGAACACGTCGTACAACGGCAGCGTCTCCAGGTGGACGTAGCCGATGTGGCAGTCGCAGACGGCCAGCGGGCACGCGCGCGGGCGCAGCGCCGCGCGGTAGGAGCCGTCGTAGAGGTTGCCCAGCTCCTCGCGGACGAAGTGGCAGCGGCGTACCGTGCCCTCGCCGTCCACCGAGACGACCGACTCGCCCGTGCGGCACGGCAGGCCCGCGCTGCGGTGCGGATGCCGGCTGTACGGGAAGAGCGGGTCGAGCGCGGTCCACCGCGCCGCCTCGGCGTCGGTGTAGGTGTGGCCCTCGGCGGCGTTGACCCACAAGTAGACGTGGTCCGGGAGATCGTCACGCAGCCGGCGGGCCTGCTCCAGGTGCTCCGGCAGGCCGACGACGCCCACGCTGTGGCGGACCCCGCGCTCCGCCAGGTCCCGGCACTTGGCCAGGAAGCGGTCGTAGGGCGTCTGGCCGGGGTGGAAGGTGCACCACAGGGCGATCGTGTCCCGGTCGGCGTCGTCCAGCCACTGTGTGCGGCCGCTCAGGTTGGTCTGGATCGCCACCCTGCGGACGTGCGGCAGCCGGCTCAGCTCCGCCAGGGCGCGCCGGTACCAGGAGCGGACCAGGCCTTCGCCCCACGGGGTGAACAGCAGGGAGAGCCGGTCCCCGGTCTGTTCGCCCGCCCAGCCGGCGAAGCGCTCCAGGGCGGAGCGGTCGGCGGTCAGCTGGGCGCGGCTGTCACGGCGCTTGGCGAACGGGCAGTACGGGCAGTCGTAGTCGCACGAGGCGAGCGGTCCGCGATAGAGGATCGTCAGGTCCATGGCGTGGGTGCTCACTTGGGCTCGTAGGCGGCCATACGGCGGCGGACGGCGGTGGAGAACAGCTCGGGACCGGCCGCGTCGGAGTGGGCCAGGCCCTCGGGCGACAGCCGCAGCACGTCCGGCCCCGCGGACGCGTCCATCCAGCCCCGGTCCGCGAAGCGCTCCAGCTCCTCGGCGAAGTCCTCCCCGGGCGCCGAGCCGAACCGGGCCCGGTACTCCGCGACGGACAGGCCCTCGGCCTGCAGCAGCGACTGCAGCAGATGACGGCGGCGGGCCTCCTCGTCGTCCATCGTCCAGCCGTAATCGGCGTGACCGAACTCCCGCGTGGTGCGCGCGGTGTAGGCGTCGATGATGCCGCGGATGCGGTGCATGTCGACGGCGTAGTCGAAGGAGTAGTGCAGCGTGGAGGTGTACGAGCGGGCCCCGCAGCCGAGGCCGACCATGCCGTCGGTCTGGCAGGCGTAGTCCCCGCCGCCGGTGGCCGGCGCGTCCGCACGGCGGAACATGCGCATCGACACCTGCTCGTAGCCGCGTGCCAGCAGATGGTCGCGGCCGTGGCGGTACAGCCGCAGCCGCTGCTTGTCCCACGCCTGCTCGCCCCGCTCGGTGCCGGCGGTGTGCCGGCCGAGCCCGGTGAGCGGGCGGACGTACAGGGGGTACAGATACAGCTCCTCGGGGCGCCAGGCGAGCGCGGCGTCGAGGGACTCCGTCCAGGACAGCTCGGTCTGGCCGTCGATGCCGTAGATCAGGTCGATGTTGAGGACGGGGATGCCCGCCTCCCGGATCCTGCCCAGCGCCGCCTCGACGTCGCCCCGCCGCTGGGGGCGGACGGCGGCGCGCGCCTCGGCCTCGACGAAGCTCTGCACCCCCAGGCTCAGCCGGGTCGTGCCGCGCTCCGCCAGCACCGACAGCCGGTCGGCGGTCGCGGTGGCCGGGGAGGCCTCCACGGACAGCGGTATCGCCCGCAGGTCGGCCCCCAGGCCGTGTTCGGCGAGGTCGCAGAGCCGCTCCAGCTCGGCGGCCTCCAGATACGTCGGAGTGCCGCCGCCGAAGGCCGCGTTGGCGAACCGCGCGCCCTCGCCCAGCGCCTCCCGCACCGCCGCGGCCTGGCGCTCGAGGGCGTCCAGGTAGGCGGTGGCCAGGCCGCCGGGCGCCCCGATCCTGGTGAAGAGGTTGCAGAAGCCGCAGCGGACCTCGCAGAACGGGATGTGGAAGTAGAGGGACAGCGCGTCCTTCGGCTCGTCCGCCCACAGGTCGCGCAGCCCGGCCCGCTCGCGGGGCAGCGCGCGGTAGGCCGTCTTGTGCGGGTACGCGTACACGTAGTGCCGGTACGGGCGCACGGCGGCCGTGGCCGGGGGCGTCGTGGAGAGCGTCACGTCGGTGAGTGTCATCGGGCGGCCCCGTCGAGGAGGAAGTGGGCGTAGGGCACCGTCCACACGACCTCGTGGCCGATGCGGTGGCCGGTGTGGCCGTCCTCGCCGTACGCCGTGCCGTGGTCGGAGCAGACGACGGCCAGGCACGGGCGGCGGCTCGAGGCGGCGGCGAAGAGCCTGCCGATGTGGCGGTCGACGTACTCCAGGGCGGCGGCGTGCGTGGCGCGCGAGTCGCCCGCCTCCCGGGTGGCGCCCGGCAGGTGGAACCAGTTGGGCTGGTGCAGTGCGGACACGTTCACGAAGAGGAACAGCCGCTGCTCCGGCGGCAGGGCGGCGACGACCTCCTCGGCGCGGGTCACCTGCGCCTCGAAGGAGGTGGGCGAGGGCACGCCGAACTCCGGCTCCCAGTGGCTCTCCTGGAAGAGCCCGGGCAGCACCGAGCCCAGCGGCGCCTGCTTGTTGAAGAAGCCGACACCGCCGATGCACACCGTGCGGTAGCCGGCCGCGGCCAGGCCCGACACCAGGTCGGGGGTGTCGAACACGAAGGTGCCGTCCGCGGTGCTCTCGCTGCCCGCGAAGCGCGCCGCGAAGAGCCGGGGGTGAGGGCCGGGCGCGGTGGGCGTGGGCAGGAAGCCCGCGAAGATCGCCTGGTGGGAGGCGTAGGTGAAGCTGCCGGGCGCGTGCCGGCGCTCCCAGCGGCCGCCGGGCAGATGGCGGGCCAGATGCGGGATGCGGCCGGCCGCGGCCAGCTCCTCGGCCACGTCGTGGCGGAGGGTGTCCAGCGTGACCAGCAGGATGTCGTGGCTGCCCACGACCTGGTTCATGTCAAGCGGTGGCGTCATGGTGGTGCTCCTCGCGTCGCGCGCGTTCCATCGCGGCCGGTACGGCGGCGACCTGGGCGGCGTAGGTGTCCAGGCCCTCGGCGCCGCCGCCCGGGAGGCCGGTGAGCCCGGGCAGCAGATCGCCGAAGGCGTTGACCTCGCCGACGGCGAAGCGGCGCCAGCCTGTCGTGGGCAGCACGTCCACGCCGACGCAGAGCGTGCCGGGGAAGCACGCGGCCGCCCGTTCCGCGGTCGCCAGCACATCGCCGAAGTCGCCGCCCGCGGCGCGGATCGCGGCGCCGGCCGCGTCCAGGTCGCCGCGGACGCCGCCGAGGTGCAGGTTCGTCATCGGGTGCCGGCTGGTGCGGACGACGGCGTGCGTGGCGCGGCCGGCGACCACCACCACCCGCAGGTCGGCCGCCCGGCCGTGCAGCGACGCCTTGGGCAGCCAGCGCTCGACGTGCAGCCCGTCCGGGGCCAGCGCGTCGACGAGGGCGGCGACCTCCGGCTCCGTGCGGTACTCGCGGACCCGCAGCGAGTTGAACAGGCGCCCGTCGGCGGTGGTCTCCACCGAGGTCGTGGCCTTGACCCGTCCCGGGCCCGCCGTCGCCAGCGCCACCACCCCGGAGGCGGAGGAGCCGTGCGCGGGTTTGAGGAAGGCCCTGGGCATCCGGGCGGCGCGCAGGCGGTCCTTGAGCTCGTCCCAGCCGCGCACCGGCGGCCCGTCGGGTGCGGGCGGCACCGGGACGCCCGCGGCGGCGAGCCGGGCGTGGCAGCGCCGCTTGTCGAACAGGACGGCGATCTCCCCGGCGTCCGCCGACGGCACCGCGCCGGCCCGGCGGGCCGCCTCCGTCACCTCGCGCACCGCGGCGGTGAAGCGGCGGTACCACAACGCGGTGCCCTCGACCCGGGCCGGGTCGTCGGCGCCCCGCAGCAGCCGGTCGACCTCGGCGTCCTCACCGGGGGAGTCGACGCGCACGAACTCGCCGGGCGCGAAGGCGTACCGTCCGCGCAGCACGTCGCGCCACGCCAGCACGCGGGGCGCGGGATGGCCCGCGGCACGCACCGCGTCGGCGAAGAGGGTCGTCCTGCGGTTGCCGGGGTTGCCGACGACGGCGATGCGGAGCGCACCGCCGGTACCGCTACTCGGAGACGGCGACATAGCGCCACTCCTCGTTCCGCCAGTGATGCGGCTCGCAGTGCTCCGACAGGTCGACCTCGGTGCCCGCGGAGCCCACGACGGCGCGCAGCCGCTCGGCCACGGCATCGCTCAGGTAGTGGTGGTGCAGGTCGAGCCGCTTGAGGTGGGTGAGCGGCTGGCCGCCCAGCAGTGCCTCGGCGCCGGTGTCGGTGAGGGTGCCCATGGACAGGCTCAGCGTCTCCAGCTGCGCGACGACGGGAGCGGAGGCCACCGCCGCCGCGATCTCGTCCTGCAACTCGCTGTCCTGCAGGCCGAGGTGGCGCAGCGCGGGGAAGCGGCCGCCGGCCAGGACCGGCGCGAGGTCGGCGACCGTGGAGTCCCCTCCGTACTGCTCCACGCCGAGCCACAGCTCCAGCCGCTCCAGCGCGGGCAGCTCGCAGGCGCCGACCGCCCGCACCACCGCGCCGGGGAGCCCGCCGGACTCCAGGCGCAGCACGCGCAGCGCCTCGTGACGGACGGGACGCAGCGACAGCGGCTCCTCGCCCAGCCCCTGCGAGTCGCCGCCACGGACACCGAACTCCTCCAGCAGCGGGAAGCGTTCGAGGACGGGCGTGACGTCGGTCAGCTGCAGCCAGGAGACCTCGCACTCCTCGCCGGTCACGTCGGCGAGGAACAGGGCGCGCAGCGCGGGGAAACGCTCCGCGTCCGCGAGCACCAGTTCCAGCGCGGGACGCAGTTCGGAGTACTCGTCGTCCCACCAGGGGCCGAGGACCAGCGCGCGCACCCGCGTGGTGTCGACCGCCGCGGTGAAGTGGCCCCACAGCTCGGGGAAGGGGATCTCGCCGGCCTCGAAGCAGTCCAGCCGCCAGGCCACGGCGTCGGGGCCGGGCAGCTCGGCCGTGCCGGCCTCGGGCAGCGTGTGCACGCGCAGCCCGTGGAAGGTCTCCAGGTGACGTGTGACGGTCATGACGGCCTCACTCCGCGACGGCGGTGTAGCGGTGGACCTCGCCGTCCCACTCGTCCTCGTCGCCGGGTTCGGAGAGGTCGACCTCGACGCCCGAGGGCTCGAGGGCGGCCCGCACGCGCTCGGCGACCGGCTCGGTGACGAAGTTGTGGTGCAGGTCCAGCCAGTTCAGGTGGGTCAGCGGCTGGCCGGCGAGCAGGGCGGTCACGCCCTCGTCGGTGAGCACGCCCAGGGACAGGTCGAGCGAGGAGAGCTGGGCCACGACGGGGGCAGCGGCGACGGCGGCGGCGATCTCGTCCTGGATCTCGCTGTTGCGCAGGCCGAGATGGCGCAGCGCGGGGAAGCGGCCGCCGGCCAGGACCGGCGCGAGGTCGGCGACCGTGGCGTCGCCGCCGTACTCCTCCACGCCCAGCCACAGCTCCAGGTGCTCCAGCGCCGGGAGTTCGCTCGCGGCGACACCGCGGACCACCTCACCGGGCAGGCCGCCCGCCTCGAAGCGGAGCGTGCGCAGCTGCTGGTGGCGGGTCGCAGGGAAGCGCAGTCCGGTGCCGCCGCGGACGCCGAACTCCTCCAGCCGCGGATAGGCCTCGAGCACCGGCGTCACGTCGGACTGCTCGATCCAGGAGATCTCGGCCTCCTCCATCTCCAGGTCGCCGAGGAACACGGCCTCCAGCGCGGTCAGCCGTTCGCGCGCGTCCACGAGCAGCCGCACGAGGACACCGGAGTCGTTGTCGTACGGCTCGCCCCACTGGCCCAGGACGAGGGCCCGCACGCCCGCGGGCTCGACCGTCTCCAGAAAGCGGTCCCACAACTGCGCGAAGGTCTCCTTCGCGTCGTCCTCCCAGGGGTTGACGGCCAGCCGCCACGCCACCGCGCCCGCCGCCGGGAGCTCCTGCCGCGCGCCGGGCGCGGGGAAGTCGAAGGCCGGCAGGCCGTTCAGTTCCTGCAGATGTTCGACGTGGGACATCGGTGGTCTCCCGAGGTGGACGGACGCGGTGCTGTGTGTGGGTGGTGCCTTGGATGCGGTGCCGCTGTGGAGCCGGTGGTGCGTCGAGCCGGTGGTACCGGGCCCGCGAAGAGTTCTACCAAGTCGCTCCGACAGCGGCTGCCGCGGGCTGTGCACAGGCCGTCCGGGGGCGTTGTCACACCCCCCGCGTAGCGTCGTGGACATCGGGTCGGCGGGTGCCGACGGCGAAGGGAGACACGCATGTACCGGCAGGGGGACGTCCTGATCGTGCCCGTAGCGGAGGCGGCCGTGCCGCCGGGCACGGACCGGCTGCCGCGCCAGCCGAGGGACGTGCGGGGGAGGCTCGTGCTGGCCCTCGGCGAGGTGACGGGGCACGCCCACGCGGTGGTCGGTCCGGGGACGCTGGTGCGCGAGGCCGGGCCGTTCGGGGCGGCGTACCTCCATCTGCCCGACGGCGGGCGGGTGGTGCACGAGGAGCACGCCGCGATACCGCTGCCCAAGGGCTGGTACCGGGTGGTGCGGCAGCGCGAGTACGCGCCCGGCGCGGTGCGCGTCGTGGCGGACTGACGAGGACGGGGGAGCGGAGCGATGACGACGGTGGCGAACACGGGCACGGGCACGTCGGCGGTGCCGGCAGCGGACCGGGCGGCGCTGTGGCGCGAGGTCGTGGCGGCGACGGGACCGGCGGACCGGGCGGCCGCGGAGGGCGGGGTACGCCTGGCCTACCGGCTGGCCGGACTCGCGGAGCCGGAACGGATCGTGTGGGCGGCCTCACCGCTGGAGGCGGTGGCCCTGGCCATGCGCCTGACGGCGGACGGCACCGCGGGCGGCAGCGTGCGCGATGCGGTGCGCACGCGACCGTGGGCCGTTGCGCGGGAGCGGGTCGCCGACCGGCTCGGACCGGCCGGGTGGGCGGACCACTGGGCCGTCACGGGCGCGCAGTTGTGGGACACGACGGTGCTGCTGACCGAGCGGATACGGACCGCCGTGGTGGACGCCGGACCGAGGGTGCCCGGGGGCGGGCAGGCCGTGCGGCTCGCGCTGCTCGACGCCGTGCTCGGGCAGCACGACGCGGCGTGGCTGGCGGCCTTCGACGGCGAGGAGGGCACGGGGGAGCTGGCCGGGATCGCCGCGGTCGCCCGGAACGCCGGCTGGTGGTGGCCGTACGAGCGGACGGCGGTCGTCGCCGAACGCCCCCTGGAGCTGCACCGGGACGAGGCGGGCCGGCTGGACCGCGGCGACGGCCCCGCGCTGGCCTTCGCGGACGGCTTCGCGCTGCACGCCTGGCGCGGCATGCCGGTCCCCGCCGAGTTCCTCGACGGGCTCGCCGGGCTCACCCCCGGCCGTATACGCGAGGAGGAGAACGCCGAGCTGCGCCGGGTGATGCTGGAGCACTACGGCTACGAGCGCTACCTGGAGGAGTCCGGAGCCGAGCCCGTGCAGCGGGACGCAGCCGGGGTGCTGTGGCGGATCGAACTGGAGGGGGACGAGCCGCTGGTGATGGTCGAGGTCGTCAACTCCACGCCGGAGCCGGACGGCACCCACCGCACCTACTGGCTGCGGGTGCCGCCGCGGACCCGGACGGCCCGCGAGGGCGTCGCCTGGACCTTCGGACTGGAGGAAGCCGACTACGAGCCGGAGCGGGAGACCTGAGCGGAATCCAGCGTCGCGGCGTCGATGAGGGCCAGATTGCCGCCCGCCGTGCAGGTGTACGCACCCGCGCTCGCGCCGAGGCGGGCGCAGGACCCGAAGTCCAGTCCGCGCATGCGCCCGTAGAGGAAGCCGCAGAGGAAGGCGTCGCCCGCGCCGTTGGAGTCCACCACCGGGCCGGGCGGGGCGACGGCCGGGATGTGCCGGGGCGTGCTGCCCCCGTCGCGCGCGAGCAGATAGGCGCCGCCCGCGCCGGCGGTGGCGATCACGGCCTGGGCGCGGCCGTCGCGCAGGATTCCGCGCATCACGTCCGCGATGCGCTCGCCCGCTCCCGCGGCGCTGAGGAAGACCAGGTCGGAGCGGCGGGCGAACTCCCGCTGGTGTTCGGCCAGTCCGTCCCAGTCGTGCAGGTCGGTCGAGACGGGCAGGCCGAGTTCCTCGATGTCGTCGTAGAGGAAGCGGGCGAAGTGAGAGATCGACAGGTGCACGTGCCGGGCCCGGCGCAGGTGCGGCAGATAGAACTCGCGCGGCATCCGCAGGTCCGCGGGGTCACGTCCGTCGTAGAAGGACATCCGGTGACCCGTCGCGTCCACGAGGTTCACGGCCCGCCGGGTCCCGGCGGGGGAGATCAGCGGCTCGAAGTCGACATCGCCCTTGGCCAGGCGCTCCCGGAGCATGGTGCCGACCCAGTCCTCGCCGACGAAGTCGAGGAACTTCACGCTCATGCCGAGCGCGCGGCAGCCCAGTGCCACGTTGCCGCCCGTCTGGCCGGGCCACTCCCGGACCGGCTCCACCCCCAGGGAGTCCACGAACGGTACGGGCAGGCTGTCCACCCGCACCACGGTGTCCACCCCGGAACCGCCGACGACGAGTACGTCGTACGGTGACTCATCCGTGGTCATGCGCACCTCCAGTCACCACCCCGGCGCCATGTTACGGCCGGGCGGTGTCCCGCGATGCGCGATCACCGATGTGCTCCGCCGCCCAGGCGGCCCACTCCTGCTGCATCCTGGTGAAGCGCAGACCCCACTCCAGGGTCAGCCGGCCGTAGAACGCGAGGTCACCGCCTTCGTCGCAGTCGACGGAGCGTTCGACCTCCAGCAGGGCCTCGTGGTGCTCCGCGGCCTGCGCACCCTCCCGCTCCACGTAGGCGCGGGCCTGCCCGGGGCCGACGTGGTTGAGGAAGAAGACCCGCAGCAGCGCGTCGCTGCGGCGGTTGCGCTGCGGCTCGGCCTCGACGAGCCAGTGGAGCAGCTCCGCGCGGCCGGCCTCGGTGACGGTGTACTCCTTGCGCCCGCGCGGCCCCTCGGCGGCGACGGTCACGAGTCCGGCCTCGGCGAGCCGGTTCAGCTCCGTGTAGAGCTGGCTCTGGGTGGCGGGCCAGACGTTGCGAGGGACGTCGTCCGCGGTGTCGCCCTCCCCGTGGTCTTCACGACGCGCTACAGCCGTGCCGTGGCCACCCGCGCGAGGGCCGCCGCCTCCGCCGCGGTGACCGCCCCCTGCCGGCCGCCTCGTGGGCGTCACGGCGCCGAGCCGGTGACCAGTTCCGTCCACGCCGCGCGGACCGTGTCCAGCCCGAAGGTCTCGCGCAGCCGGTCGCGGGCCTGCTCGCCCGCCTCCTCCCAGCCGTCGGCCGCGAGCGCCGCGATGGCGTCCGCCATGGCCTCGGGCGAGTCGTGGATCCAGCGGCGCTCGTAGATCGCGTCGGCGCCCGGCCAGGGCAGCAGGGCGGGTACCGCGCCGGAGGCCATGCCCTCGGCGGGGGCGAGGTGGAAGCTCTCGTCGTCGCTGGTGGAGAGCACAAAGCCGATGCGCCGCAGCCAGCTCGCCACGTCGGGTCCGAAGTCGTCGAAGACCACGGCGTCCTCCAGCGGGCCGGACTGCACCCGCCTCAGTACGGCGTCGTAGTGCGCCCGCTCCTCCGGCTTGTTCCAGATCCACCAGTAGTCCCAGGGCATCTTGGACTTCACCGACAGCCGCCACCGAGGGTCCCTGGACCGCAGGGCCTCGAGCACGTCCAGTCCCAGGTCGAGGCGCTTGCGCGAGGGCGCGATGCCGATCATGCCGAGGCGGTGCCGGGCGTCGGGGACCTTGGGGCGGTCCAGCTGCCGGTCGTCGACCCAGTTGGGGATGGTGACGAGCTTCTCCTGGGGCCAGTCGGTGCGTTCCCGGGTGAGCCGGTTGTAGTGCGGGCTGACGCACACGACGCGGTCGACGGCGTCGATGTCCACCTGCGAGGGGTAGCCGGCGTACAGCTCGAAGCGGTGCAGGCGCACCAGCAGCCGCGAGCCGCGCCGCTTGTGACGGCTGTACCAGACGGCCGCGGGCCCGCACCACTCCACGACGACGACGTCGGCCCAGGCGGCGAGGTCGCGGCTGGCCGCCGCGTCGTGCCGGGCCAGCGCCTCCCAGGCGTCGACCCGCACCTCGACCCCGGGCAGGGCCTGGAGGTGGTCCAGCAGCCGCGTGAAGAACTTCAGGTCGTGCCCGGCGACGCCGACCCGCAGGGGCCGGCCGCGTCCGGCGAGCCCGGCCGGTACGGGGGGCAGCGCCCGTTCGATCAGTCCCCGCAGCCGCTCGGCGGCCCGGTCCAGTGAGAAGCGGCCGGCGGCCTCGCGGCAGCGCAGAGCGGCCGCACGGTAGGCCTCGGGGGAGCCGACGGCGGTGGCGACCGCCTCCGCCGCGTCGTCGAGGGTGCCCCCGCCGGGGACGAACAGCGGGTAGTCGGCGCCGAGCAGCGCCTCGTGCGCGGGGGTGCGGTTGAGCACGACGGGCAGTCCGAGCGTCCCGAACTCCAACACCTTGGTGGACAGTTCCAGGCTCGCGTCCAGTTCCGGCCGGCGCCAGCCCAGCCCCAGGTCGCAGCCCGCGGCGATCCGCATGGCCTCCTGGCGCGGCGTGCCGCCGTGGTGCACCACACCGTTCGCGGTGCGCAGCGCGCGTTCCATGGCCGCGTGGAAGCCGGGGTGCCGGGGGTCGTCGTGGATCTTGTCGCCGACGGTGTGCAGTTCGGCACTGATCCCCCGGGCGGCCAGGGCGTCCGGCAGCTCCGTCATCTCCAGGGTGTTCCAGCGCGGTGCGAACTTCCCCGTGTACACCATGCGCACCGGGTCGCCCGTCGCGTCGTGCTCCGGCACCGCGAAGTCCGGATCGGGCACGCTCGGCGGACACAGCACGCACCTGCCGCACGCGGCCGGTACCCAGGCCTCGATGAAGCAGCGCAACTCCTCGGTCTGGCAGAGCAGATAGCGCGACGCCTCGGCGATCCGGGTCAGCTCGTCCACGGCCTCCTCCGTCATGAGCGCCGCGGACTGCGGGATGTCGGTGAGGTACGCCCAGATCCGCCCGTCGAAGGCGCCGTCGGCGACGACCTGCGCCACCAGCCGCCGTCCGCGCAGCACCAGCAGGTCGCACGGCTCCTGCTCGTCCCGTTCGCGCAGCACCCGGGAGGCCTGGACAGGGGACAGGACGTGCCCGGACGGTACGACGGACACCCCCGGCAGCTCCGCCAGCGGATCGACCAGCCGCCCGGTGCGCACCGGTGCCTTCAGCACCAGCCGCGTCGCGCAGCCGGCCCGGGCCAGCGCCTGCACCGTCGACTGGGCCCACACCGCGGAACCGTCGATGAGGTTGAGGTCGACGTCCCCGTAGACCATCGCCCTGACCGTGCGCGTGCCCGTCATTGGACCTCCTCCGGGCGGATCGTGAACAGCCGCCCCGCCCCGGGGGACGGCCAGAGCGTCCTGCGCACCAGCGCCGGGCGGAAGCCGTTGACGTGCGGCACGAAGCCCGCCGTGTGCGCGCTGAAAGCCACCGCGTCGGCCCCGGAGCACTCCTGGGCGCACATCAGGTCCAGCAGGTGGACCGCCGACCGCTCCTCCGCGAGGTCCGACCAGTCCGCGATCCAGGGCGCTCCCGGCCCGTCCGCCGCGGCCCGCACGGTGACCCCGCCCGCGGTGAGCTCCGCGTAGGCCGGCCCCGGTGCGGGCACCAGCACCTCGGCGGGACGGTGCCGCTGCGCCATGACCTGCGCGACCAGGCGCGAGATCTCGGCGTCGTCCCGCGGGGCGGACAGCACGGCCACCCGCCGGGCGTCCAGCGGGTCCGGCGCCCCGGCGATCCTGGCGAGCTCCGACAGCCGGACCCGGGTGGCCCGGGAGACGAAGATCTCCCGCAGGCCCGCGCGGTCCACCGTCGCCGGGTCCAGCCGGGCCGGCTGCACCCCGGTGTCCCCGTCGAGCACGGCGTCCCAGGGGAAGGGGGCCAGACCCGGGGCGGCGGAGGCGGGGGCGTCCCGCCACAGCACGGCGGTGCGGCCGAGCGCGTGGGCGGCGGCGAGGAGTTCGGCCAGCCGCCGGTCCAGGTCGGGGGCGGCACCGGTGCCGGTGTGCGCCCACGGGCCGGAGAGACAGGCGCTGAGCTGCACGACGAGCACGTCCGGGTCGGTGCGCTCGGCGACCTGCCGGGCGTCGTGCGGCAGCGCACGGTTGACGACGGCGTCGTGGCCGAAGTCGGCGGCGGTCGCGGCGTCCAGCACGCCGGCGACGACCAGCCGGTCGCGCGGGCCGGCCGTGAACGCCCGGTGGGCCAGGTGCAGGTGCCCGTCGGCCGCCGGGTCAGCCGCTGGCGCGGCGGCACCGGCCGGTGGGGCCGACGGACGGCCGCCCTTGCCGCGGCCGCGCCACATCCCGTACAGCTCGCCGGGCAGCCGCTTCGAACCGCGCACCGGGGACCGGGCGGCCGAGACCAGCGCCTGGCCCACCCTCAGTGACGTCGAGCCCTGCAGCATGGCGATGCGGGCCTCCAGCACCCCGATGCGCTCCCGGGCGCGCCGCAACTCCGCCGCGAGCCGGTCGCGCTCGCGGGTGACGGCCCCCGTCCGCTCACCGTCCGTGCCGTCCCGCAGCGCCTCCAGGGCGCGGCCGTCCTCCTCGTGCCGCCGCTCCAGCTCCAGCAGCCGGGCCCGTCCGGCGCGCGACACGAACTCCGCCAGGACGTACTCGCCGGCCAGCCGAAGCGCCGTGGCGTCCCCGTCCGGCACGGGCCGCCCGGCCGGGTCGAGGAGCGGCAGCAGGGCCTCGGTGCAGGTGAACACCGCGCCGCCGTGCAGGTGCAGATAGTCGAGAGCGGCCGCCCGCAGCACCTGGCAGCGCTGCGCCACCAGGGAGTCGAGCAGCCGGTGGTACGGCAGTTCGGCGCCGGGGTGGCCGAACACGATCAGGCCCTTGCCGCCGGGCCGCATGCGACGCAGCGCCGCCAGGCACGCGGCCTCGTCGCCGTGCCGGGCGGGGTCGGGGCCGTAACTGAGCAGGGCCAGCCGTCCACCGCCGACCGGTTCGCCGTCGCCGGGCGGGGAGGGGCGCAGCCGCACGCCCTCGGGAAGGTGCAGGTACGGGCCGAGCGGGAGGCCGCCGCCGGTTGCGTCGACGACCTCGGTCACCCCGTCCAGGTGCGGGTGGAGCAGATCGAGAAGGCGCATCAGGAGGTCCTCGTGAAGACGTGGAAACCGACCCTGCTCTCCCGGAAACCGTACGGCGTGAAGCCGCCGTAGCGCAGACCGAGCGGTTCGACGGCGGCGCGGTACTCGGCCGCCGGGCGGTGCAGGACGCGGTCGCCGCGCGCCACGCGCCCGGGCGCGTCCTCGTCGGTGACGACCAGCCGGCCGGTCAGCCGGACGAGGGAGGCGAGGTTGACCAGCGCGGCCCGCCAGGCGGCGTCGTCGAGGACGCGGAACAGCACGTCCACGGCGAGCACCACGTCGTACAGCCACGGGCTGCGCCACTGCGACATCTCCGCCACCGCGTAGCGGGGGCCGCCGCCGAGCGCGCGGCAGCGGTCCACCGCCGAGGGGCCGGCGTCGATCGCGTCGACGAGGTGGCCGCAGCGGGCCAGGGCCCGCGCGAAGTGCCCCTCGCCGCAGCTCGCGTCGAGCACGAGCGGCCGGTCGCCGGCGCTCTCGCCGTCGCCGGCGATGCGCAGCACCTGCGCGACCCGCAGGGCGTCGAAGATCTCGTTCCCCGGCCGGTCGAGGCCGCCGGGGCCGTCGCGGCCGAGGTCCTCGTGCCCGCCGGGGCGGCCGTCCCCGTACGCGAGCGGGTCGAGCGGGCGCGGCTCAGACATGGTGGTCCAGCCACTCGGTGATGACGCGGGCGATGCGGGGGCCCGAGCGGCCGTCCCACAGCGGGGGGCCTTCGGGGGCGGGGGCGTCGCCGTCCAGTGCCTTGCGCAGGGCCGGGGCCAGCCCGTCGGCGGTCACGAGGCGGTTCGTGCCGTGGGTGACCGTCACCGGCCGCTCGGTGTTCGGACGCAGCGTCAGGCAGGGCACACCCAGGACGGTGGTCTCCTCCTGCACCCCGCCCGAGTCGGTGACCACCGCGGCGGCGCCCCGCAGCAACCCCATGAACTCCAGGTAGCCGAGCGGCTCCAGGATCCGGATGCCGGGTGCGTCGCCGAGCCCGGCCGCCTCCAGCGCGGCCCGGCCGCGCGGGTGCAGCGGGACCGCCAGCTCCAGGTGCCGCGCCGCCTCGCGCAGCGCCGCCACGGCGGCGGCCGCGGCGGCCGGGTCGTCGACGTTGGCGGGCCGGTGCAGCGTCACGACGCCGTAGCGCCCGGGCAGACCGTGGGCGGCGCGTGCGGCCCGCGGGTCGAAGCGCGGCAGATGGGCCAGGAGAGTGTCGATCATCGGGTTGCCGACGAAGTGCACCCGGGCGGTGTCCACGCCCTCGTGCGCCAGATGGCCCACCGCCTCCGGGCTGGTGGCGAAGAGGAGGTCCGAGAGCTGGTCGGTCAGCCGGCGGTTGACCTCCTCGGGCATCGTCATGTCGAAGCTGCGCAGGCCCGCCTCCACGTGCGCCACGGGCAGTCCCAGCTTGGCGGCGACCAGCGCGGCGGCGAGCGTGGAGTTGACGTCCCCGTAGACCGTGACCAGGGCGGGGGCGCGGGCCGCCAGCTCGTCCTCCAGCGCGGTCAGCAGGGCGGCGGTCTGCCGGGCGTGGCTGCCGGAGCCGACGCCGAGGTCCACGTCCGGCTCGGGCAGGCCGAGCTCCCGGAAGAAGACGTGCGACATGCGCTCGTCGTAGTGCTGTCCGGTGTGCACCACCGACTGCGGCTGCCCGGCCGCGCGCAGCGCTGCGACGACCGGGGCGGCCTTGACGAAGTTGGGCCGGGCACCGACCACGTGGACCACCGAGCCGAGCACGGTGCCTCCCGTTCACTGGACGTGCTTAGGGTGGGAATGTGCGTCGTCGTACTCTTCGTGCCCTGATTCTCGCCGCCTCGGTGGCGGTACGTCATCTGCGGGACGACCCGCTGCGCGCCGCGTCCCTGGCCCTGCGGGTCGCCCCGGGGCCGGCGCGGCGGCCCGCCCGGCGGGCGCTGGCGCGGCTCCCCGAGCGCGATCCGCACCGCGGGCGCGGCGGCGCCCGCCGGTACGGGCCGCGCGGCGTGCCCGCCCCTGCCGGAGTCCCGGGGACGGCGGTGCCGGGGCGGGTGCTGCACCTGGTCACCAACTCCCTGCCGTACCGCGACGCCGGTTACACCGTCAGGACGCACGCCATCGCACGCGCCCAGCGGCAGGCGGGCCTGGACCCGCAGGTCGTCACCCGGCTGGGCTTCCCCGTGGCCCAGGGGGTCTGGGACGGACGGCCCGCGCAGGTCGTGGACGGGGTGCCCTACCACCGTCTGCTGCCCCTGCGGATGCCGGGGACGCCGGAGGCCGCCCTCGCCCGCAACGCCGAACTGGCCGCCCGGCTCGTCGAACGGCTCCGCCCCGCGGTGCTGCACGCGGCCACCGATCACCCGAATGGCCGAGTGGCCCTCGCGCTGCGTGAATCGTTCGGCCTGCCGGTCGTCTACGAGGTGCGCGGCTTCCTGGAGGAGACCTGGCTGACCCAGGGGCCCGGACGCGGCCGTGACAGCGCGTCCTACCGGGAGCGGCGCACCCTGGAGACGCACTGCATGAAGGCCGCCGACCTGGTGCTCACCCTCGGCGAGGCCATGAAGGAGGAGATCGTCTCCCGGGGCGTGCCCGAGGAACGGGTGCGGGTCGTGCCCAACGCCGTGGACGACGTGTTCCTCCAGCCCCTGCCCGACCCCGGTGACCTGCGCACCCGCCTCGGCATCGGCCCCGGTGAGGTGGTCGTGGGCACGGTCTCCACGCTCACGCCCCACGAGGGCGTCGGCACCCTGCTGCGCGCCGGGGCCGAACTGCGCCGACGGGGGGTGCCGCTGCGCCTGCTGATCGTGGGGGACGGCCCGCTGCGGCCCGCGCTGCAGCGGCAGGCGGCCGGGCTGGGCCTGGGGGACGCCGCCCTGTTCACGGGGCGTGTGCCGTACGCCGAGGTGCGGGCCCACCACGCCGTGCTGGACGTGTTCGCGGTGCCCCGGACGGGGGCGCGGGTGTGCCGGCTCGTCACGCCTCTCAAGCCGGTGGAGGCCATGGCCAGTGGTCTTCCCGTCGCGGCGAGCGACGTCACGGCGATGGGTGAACTGGTCGAGGACCAGGTGAACGGAAGGTTGATTCCGCCAGGAGACGTACAAGCCTGGGCGGATGCGCTCGAAATATTGCTCTATAGTCCGAATCGACGGCGGATGATGGGTGACGCCGCCCGCGCACGAGTGGCCCGCGACCGTACGTGGGCGCACATCGCGGGGCGGACGCGCGACGCCTACCGCGGTCTGGGGGCCGTATAGCGCTCTGGATGGTGCGGCATGACGGTGCAACTCGCAGTCGTAGGCCTCGGGTACGTCGGTCTGCCCCTCGCCAGGGAAGCCGCGGCGGTGGGACTGAGCGTCGTCGGACACGATCTGGACCCCGTGGTGGTGGACGCCCTCAACTCCGGGCGCTCGCACGTGGACGACGTCTCCGACGCCGATCTGCGGCACATGCTGGCCGCCGGGTTCACCGCCACCACCGGCCAGGAGTGCCTGGGGGAGGCGCAGACCGTCGTCATCTGCGTCCCCACCCCGCTGTCCGCGGACGGCGGACCCGACCTCACCGCCGTCACCGGGGCCGTCGGGGCGGTCGCCGCGCGGCTGCGTCCCGGCGTCCTGGTCGTGCTGGAGTCGACGACCTACCCCGGCACCACCGACGAGGTCGTCCGGCCCATCCTCGAGGAGGGCTCGGGACTGCGCGCCGGGACGGACTTCGCCCTCGCCTTCTCACCCGAGCGCATCGACCCGGGCAACCACACGCACCGCCTCCGCGACACCCCGAAGATCGTCGGCGGGCACACCCCCGGCTGCGCGGCGCGCGCCGTCGCGTTCTACGGCAAGCTCGTCGACACCGTCGTCCGGGCCAAGGGCACCCGCGAGGCCGAGATGGCAAAGCTGCTGGAGAACACCTACCGCCACGTCAACATCGCGCTCGTCAACGAACTGGCCGTGCTCTGCCGCGAACTGGGTGTGGACATCTGGAACGCCATCGACTGCGCCGCCACCAAGCCCTTCGGCTTCCAGGCCTTCCGGCCCGGCGCCGGCGTGGGCGGCCACTGCATCCCGATCGACCCCAACTACCTGTCGTACAAGGTCCGCACGCTCGGCTACGAGTTCCGCTTCGTCGAACTCGCCCGGGAGATCAACCACCGGATGCCGGAGTACGTGGTGCGCCGGGCGCAGGACCTGCTCAACACGGCAGGGAAGGCGCTGCACGGCTCGCGGGTGCTGCTGCTCGGCGTCACCTACAAGCCCGACGTCGCCGACCGGCGCGAGAGCCCCGCCGTCCCCGTGGCGCGGCTGCTGCGCAGGCTCGGCACCGGGATCTCCTTCCACGACCCCTTCGTGGACGTCTGGGAGGTCGACGGCGAGCCCGTCACCAGGGCGGGCGACCTGGCCGCGGCCCTGCGTGAGTACGACCTGACGATCCTCCTGCAGGACCACAGCGTGTACGACCTGCAGATGGTGGCGGACCGGGCCCGCCTGCTGTTCGACACGCGCGGGCGGATCTTCCGGCCGGACGTCGAGGTGCTGTGATGCACGTACTGGTCGTCACCGTCGTGCACCACCCCGAGGACGCGCGCATCCTGCACCGGCAGATAGCCGCCCTCATCGCCCACGGGCACACCGTCACCTACGCCGCGCCCTTCACCGCCCGGGCGACCCCGCCCCGCCCCGGGGTCGAGGGCGTCGACCTGCCCCGGGCCACCGGACGCGACCGGAGGGCGGCCGTCCGCGAGGCCCGGCGCCTGCTGGCGCGGCGCGGGCCCACCGTCGACGCCGTGGTGCTCCACGACCCCGAACTCCTGCTCACCCTGCCGCGCACCCTGCGGCACTGGCACCGCACGGGTGCCCGGCGGCCCGCCGTGGTGTGGGACGTCCACGAGGACACCGCCGCCGCCCTCGCCATGAAGGGCTGGGTGCCGCGGCCGCTGCGCCCGCCGCTGCGCCTCGTCGTGCGCGCGGCGGAACTCGCCGCCGAGCGGCATCTGCACCTGCTGCTCGCCGAGCACGCCTACCAGCGCCGGTTCCGCCGTACGCACCCCGTGGTGCCCAACCTGGTCACCGTCCCCGAGGACCCCCCGCCAGCGGGCGACGAGCGGGTCGTCTACCTCGGGCAGATGTCCCGGGCGCGCGGCGCGGAGGAACTGGTCGCCATGGCACGGCTGCTGGCCCCGGACGTGCGCGTGGAGGTCATCGGCGCCGCCGACGGCGACGTCCGCGGAGTGCTGGCGGCGGCCGACCGCGACGGCGTGCTGCGCTGGCACGGCTTCCTGCCCAACGACGCGGCCCTGGACCGGCTGCGCGGCGCCCTCGCCGGGGTGTCGCTGCTGCGCGACGAGGCGAACTACCGGCACTCGCGGCCCACCAAGGTCGTCGAGTACATGGCCTACGGCATCCCCGTCGTGAGCACCCCCAACCCCCTCGCCGCGGAACTGGTCCGCGGGCACGACTGCGGCCTCCTCGTCCCGTTCCAGGCCCCCGCGGCCGCCGCCGACGCCGTCCGCCGCCTGCGCGACGACCCGGAACTGCGCCGCGCGATGGGCGCCCGGGGCCATGCCGCCGCCCGGGGCGCGCTGCACTGGCCGGACTGCGCGGCGCGCTTCGTCACGAGCCTGGAAGGCTGGGCGGTGGCGGCCGCCACCGCCGCGGGCGAGCGCCCCCGGGCGGTGCGCCCGTCGTAGCCGGGCCGCGGCAGCCGGGCCGCGGCAGCCGGGCCGCGGCGCGCTGCCCCGAATCCGCGGCCCTCGGCGGGATCACCGGCCGCGGCTCCGGACCGAGTGTCACCGCACGGCCGTGGGGGTCCGTCCCCGCCGCGCGCCACGACCGCGCGCCGTGGCCGGGATCAGCTGACGTGGGGCCCGTTGCGGCGCACTCCGTCCAGTTCGAGGACGAAGTCCGCGCCGAGGGCCGAGGAGGGCGTCCGGGTGCCGTGCGGCAGCCGCGGCAGCCGGGTCACGATGCGCAGCACCGAATCGACCGTCAGCGCATAGCCGTTGGGGGCCGACAGCGCCGCCTGGGCCTCGCCGCCATGGGGGTCGCGGGCGCGGGCCCAGACCTGCGAACGGCTCCGCCTCAGCGCCCGTTCGCCGGGGCCGGTCAGGAAGCGGTCGACCCCCGCGCGGGCCAGCCGCCGTACCGGGCCGGCGCCCAGCACGCGTGCCACCAGCGGGGCGCCCGGCAGCCATGTGTACGTCGAGACGTTCGGGATGCCGGTCGAGTGGTAGGCCGTGCTGACGTCGCCCCAGGCGATGCCGGCGACGCGGCGCGGGCCGGAGCGGAAGGCCGCCGTCACCCGGGGGTGCCCGAGCGGGACGTCGCGGATCACCCCGTCGACGCGGGCGCGGCCCCCGGCGCCCCTGTCGAGTGCCTCGAGCGCGGAGCGCGCCGTGCCGGGACTCGCGCCCCCGCCGGCCACGAAGGCGATGTCGAGGTGGGTGGCGGTGGGCAGCGCGGCGGCGACGGTGGCGGCCAGGCAGTCGGTGGGGACCACGTCGAACCCCGCCCCGGGCAGCAGGATCACGCCCGCCGCGCGGGCCCGGGCGCTCATCGCGTGCAGCGCCTCGAGCACGTCGATCTCGCCGGTGATGTCGAGGTAGTGCGTGCCGGTGTCCAGGCACGCCTCCGCCATCGGCAAGGCCGTCGCGGAGAAGGGCCCCGCGCAGTGCGCCACGGCGTCCACGTCCGCGAGGGCCGCCCGCAGCGCCGCCGGGTCGCCGAGGCCGACCACCCGGTGCTCCAGGCCCAGTCGGGCCGCGAGCGGGGCCAGCGCGGCGGCCGACCGGCCCGCGAGCACCGGGCGTTCCCCGCGGGCTACGGCCTCCTGTGCGACCAGGCGGCCGGTGTAGCCCGTCGCTCCGTACAGCAACCAGGTCATGCGAGTGCGCTCCCTCGTCCGTCGGGGCCCCGCGCCGGGGCCCGGCTCCGAAGCTACCGGTCGGTCACCGGAGTTCCCCCCTCGCGCCGTGGAGTGCCGGTGCGTCGCGAGGAACCGCGGCCCCCGCTGGGGGCGCCTTCCGCGCCGCCGCCTCCTTCAGCGGCGTCCTGGACACCGCCTTCGCCGGGGTGCCCGCCGCCCTCGACGCCCTCCTGCTCCGTGAGAGCCTGTGCCCCGGGTCGCTGTGGGGCGATCCCGTCGACCACCGGGACACCTGGCGGAGCCTTCAACCCCGCGGCGCGCGCCGGAGGGTTGCGCGGCACGGCACTGTACGTGTCCTGCGGAAGCGGTGCCGCCCCCGTCGCGGGCGGCACCGAACTGCTGCCGGAGGTGCTGGAGAGCACCCTGTGGCCGGCCACGCGTGTCTTCGCCGCCGCGCTGGAGCTCCGGGGCATTGCGGTGACGACGCACTACTGCGAGGGCGGCCGGCACGAATGGACGTACTGGCGAAGGGAGTTCGCCACGGCATGGCCGCTGCTCGCCCGTGCGCTCGGGCTGCCGGGGCCCACTGCCGCCGCACACCGATGAGAGGACGAGCCGACGAAAGGGTGAGACGGTGAGCGCAAGGCCCCTATCGAGGGGGGCGCGCTCACTCGTTCCAGTGGCGCCGGCCGCCCAGGACGTACCACCGGCGCACGAGCCGCGTTGCAAGGGGACATGGACAGCAGCACGCCCACGACCCGTGGATGCCTTCTCCAGGACCACCCGGAGCACCACCGGACCTTCGCCGAGCTCACCGGCGCCTACTGGATGGACCCGCCGATCTACACGGAACTCCTGGCCGACTGGCGGGCCCGCGGGCGCGCCGTCCCCGGGTCCGCGGCGGCGGACGTACCGCGCGCGGCGGGGCTCAGCGGCGGCACTCTGCCGCAACTGCCGCCTGGAACAGGGCAAGTTCCACCGAGGTAGGCGTGTGGAGGGTGCCCGTCCCGTCGGGGGGTACCAGCCACCGCAGGGCCCCCGCGGCCCGGTTCGGGGGCGGTACGGCGATCCAGGCGCCCCGGCCGGCGTAGCGGATCCCGGTGCCCACCCATCTGCTGACGGGGTCCGGTGGGAGGAAGAAGCCGACCCGGTGGGAGGCCGTGTCGGCGAGGGTGGGCCCGGGCTCCGTGCGGGGGAGGCGCAGCAGCGCGTCGAGGGCCAGCAGGCCGAGGTCCTCGGGCACGACGAGCACGTCCCAGAAACGCCCGGCGGGCAGCAGGACGGTCCCGCTCTCGCCGTGTTCCCATTCCCGCTTGCACGCCCGCGGATCCGCCGCGGCGGCGGCCAGCCACTCCATTGCCTGTTTCGGTGCCGCATTTCTCATACGCTCAACCTTGGTAGATATTTCTAACCGGCGGAAGGGGTGGCGGGGCATGGCGTTTTGGAACGCGAAACGCCTGTTTTCCGTACGCCTGTACGGTGTTGCGGCGCGGGCCCGCCGCGCCCTGGGTGGCGGCCCGCGGGACGGTGCCGCGCTGGACCGGCTGGTGAGGACGGCGGAACGGCTGGACTACGGCGGCGGCCCGCCCGCGGCGGCGGACGGGGAGGCGCGGAGCCAGGGCTGAGGTATTCCGCCCGCCGGCGGAAGGCGGGCCCCGCCGGGAATTGCACGGGGCCGCCGCCGGGAAATGCGCTCGGCCGGATGTGCGAAAAGCGCAAAGGTGTTTGAGTGTGTCCGCGGAATACGGCCCGGATGCCGCCGGCCCGTTCCCGGGCCCCGCCGGGCCCCGCCGGGCCCCGCCGGGCCCCGCCGGGCCCCGACGGGGCCCGGCGGGAAAGCCCGGGCGCGGGCCCGGTGCTCAGCCCGTCGGCGGGGCGCCCTCGTACGCCTTCGTCAGCAGCGCGCGCAGCTCGTCCGCGTCCGCCGGGCGAGGGTTGGCGTACGAGGCCGCGGCGACCACGTCCACGACGCGGCCGATGCCGTCGGCCGGCAGACCGACCTCGGCCAGCGAGCGCGGCGCGCCGAGCCGTCCGCCCAGCTCCCACAGTCCGCGCGCCGGGTCCTCGGTGGCCAGCGCCCGGCGCAGCGCGGCCGTCGCGTCCGGAACCGCCGGGGCGTTGAAGGCGAGCACGTACGGCAGCAGCACCGTGTGGGTCGCGGAGTGCGGCAGGTCGAAGGCGCCGCCGAGCACATGGGCCAGCTTGTGGTGCAGCCCCATCGTGGTGGCCCCGAGGCACGCCCCGCACAGCCAGGCCCCGTACAGCGCCCGGCCGCGCGCGTCGAGGCCGCCCGGATCGGCGACGACACGGGGCAGCGCCTCCGCCAGGGCGCGCACCCCCTCCTCGGCCATCAGCGACACGACGGGGGTCGCGTCGGGGGCGTACAGCGCCTCGACCGCGTGGGCGAGGGCGTTGACGCCGCTGGTACCGGACAGCGCCGGCGGCATCGACAGGGTGAGCTCCGGGTCGTAGACGACGCTGCGCGGCAGCACGCGGCGGTCGCGGCCGGTGCGCTTGACGCCGTCCTCCGTCAGGCCCCACATCGGGGTCATCTCGGAGCCCGAGTAGGTCGTCGGCACGGCCAGCAGCGGCAGCCCGGTGCGCAGCGCGACCGCCTTGCCGAGGCCGACGGCCGAGCCGCCGCCGACCGCGACCAGCCCGTCGGCGTCCAGCTCCCGGGCCACGGAGACGGCCTCGTCCGCCACCTTCACCGGCACGTGCATCACCGCGCCCGGGTGGACGCCCGCGCAGACGGCGCCGAGCGAGGCGGCGACCGAGCGCGCGGTGTCCTCGCCGTGGCGGCCGGAGAGGACCAGCACGCGGCGCAGACCGAGGCGCCCGGTCTCCCCGGCGACGGCCGTGGTGGCGGCCCCGGCGCGGAAGACGACCCGCATCGGCAGCGCCTCGTGGACGAACTCCGGGCTCATGACCGCTGCAGCACGATGTCGAAGGTCGCCAGCCGGAAGGGGTTGGCCACCCCGTACCCGGCCGCCCGCTCCGGGTCGTCCACCTCGGTGAACTCCTGGACCAGGCTCTTCTTCACCGCGAAGACCGCGTCCGACTCCAGGTAGGGGCTGTCCTGCACGAAGACGTGCGTGGTGACCGGCTGGTGGCCCTCGGCGGCCGCGATGAAGTGGATGTGCGCGGGCCGGTACGGGTGGCGCCCCGTGGCGTTCAGCAGCCCGCCGACCGGGCCGTCGGTCGGGATCGGGTAGTGCGCGGGGACGACGGTGCGGAACCGGAAGCGGCCCTCCCCGTCGGTCTCGAACAGCCCGCGCCCGTTGCCCTGGGGCTGCTCGCCCGGCTGCTGGACGTCGTAGAAGCCCTGGTCGTCGGCCTGCCACACGTCGACCTTCGCGCCGGGCAGCGGCGTGCCGTCCACGGAGACCACGCGCCCGGTGACCACGCAGGGCTCGCCGGAGCCGATCAGGTCGATGGCGTCGCCGAACTCCCGCTCCGGGGAGTCGACCATGTGGAACGGGCCCAGCACGGTGGAGTCGGTCACGCCCTCGCCGGCCGACTTCCGCTGGTTGATCGTCTCGACCAGCATCGAGACGCCGAGCACGTCGGACAGCAGGATGAACTCCTGCCGCGTGTCGGTGGAGGCGTGCCCGGTGCGGGTGAGGAAGCCGATCGCCGCCTCCCACTCCTCCATCGTGGGCTCGATGTCCCGGACGAAGTCGTGGAGGTGCCGGGTCAGACTGCCGAGGATCTCCCGCAGCCGCGGGTCGGGCGTCCCGGCGAAGCTCTCCACCACGGCGGGGGTCGCGCTCAGTTCGTTGAAGTCCATGCTCTCTCCTCGTCAGTCCCGTCCCAGGATGCGCCGCAGCGCGGCGCCGAGCACGGCCCGCGCCTCGGCGTCGTCGGCGGCCCCGTCGGCGCGCCGGAAAGCGATGTAGAGGTCCGGCCGCACGAGCAGCGCGCCCGTGTCGCCGATGCCGCGCAGCCGCGCCCAGTCGCCGTACGGGTCCTCGTACTCGCGCCCGGGGCCGACCACCGCGGTCGCGATGTCCAGGCCCAGCTCGGCGCCGGCCGTACGGGCCGCCGCCACCCACGCCTCGCCGCCGATGCCGGTCAGCAGCGTGAACCGGCCCCCGCCGCCGAGGTCGAGGGTCGACAGCGTCCGGGTGCCCGCCGTCAGCCAGGCGTGCGGCAGCTTGGCGCCGGGGCGGCTGCTCGGCTGGTGGTACAGCTCGGGGTCGCGGTCGAAGCCCGGGTCGGCGGTGCCGTCCGGGACCACCGCGGCCGAGGCGTAGCGCTGGTTGAGCTCCACGCCGTGCGCGTTGAACTCGTACCGCTTGAAATCGATCGCCTCGCGCAGCCGGGCGCGCCGCTTCTCGCCGGCCGGGGTCGCCTCCTTGCGGGACTCCATGTTGGCGAGGAGCTGCTCGGGGCTCTGCGGGGTGAGCAGGTCCAGGGCGTCGAAGACCGGGGCGGTCTCGCCGATCGACTTGTTGGCGCGGGTGACGATCTGCCTGCCGACCGGCGCCCGCTCGTCGGTGTAGGTGTCCAGCAGTGAGGGCGCGGCGGCGCCGTCCAGGACGAGCTTCAGCTTCCATGCCAGGTTGTAGGCGTCCTGGATGGAGGTGTTGGAGCCCAGCCCGTTGGACGGCGGGTGCCGGTGGGTGGCGTCGCCCGCGCAGAACACCCGGCCGTTCGAGTAGCTCTCCGCGTACATCTCGTTGACCGTCCACGCCGAGGAGGAGCGGATGGTCACCGGGACGTCGTCGTCCCCGACGAGCTGCCGTACGACCGACAGGGCGTACTCCTCCGTGAGGTCCGGGGGCGCGCCCTCGACGTCGTAGCCCCACACGATGAGCCACTCGTTCCACGGCCGTACGCAGCGCACCAGGCCCGCGCCGATGCCGCCCACGGTCGCGCCGGGGGTGAGCACCCAGTACAGGGTGCTGGGGCGGTGCGCGACGTACCGGGACAGGTCGGCCTCGAAGACGATGTTGACGCTGCCCGCCACGCCCATCTTGCCGCCCATGGGCAGCCCGGCGTCCTCGGCGACCTTGCTGCGTCCGCCGTCGGCGCCGATCAGGTACTTGGCGCGGATCGCGTACTCGTCGCCGCGCAGGCGGTCCTCCACGACCACGGTCACGCCGTCGGCGTCCTGCTCGAAGGACTTGTAGACGGTGCTGTAGCGCAGCCGGGTGCCGCGCGCCACGGCCGCCTCGACCAGCACCGGCTCCATCCAGTTCTGCGGCATGTCGCACATGCGGCTGGGGCTCGCGAGGTCGTGCGCGGCCTGCACCAGCGGGTCGTTGCCCCACGAGCGCAGGCGCCCCAGCTCCTCGCCCGCGAGGCTGGTGCAGAAGACGGTGTTCCCCATCAGGTGCTGGGGAGTGGCCCGGGCGACGACCTCCTGCTCGACGCCCAGGTCGCGCAGCACCTCCATGGTGCGCTGGTTGGTGATGTGGGCCCGTGGGGTGTCGGCCAGCCTGGCGTGGCGCGTGACCACGATGTTCGGCACCCCGTACGTGCTCAGCGCGAGTGCGGCGCTCGCCCCGGCGGGCCCACTGCCCACGATGAGCACATCGGTCTCGACGGTCTCCATCAATGCGGCTCCTTGACGGATAATTGAAATGGCAACGAACCGATCGTGGATCAGAGGGAGACCGCCGGCGTGTCTCAATCCGATACAACCCCCGAAGAGCTGCTGCTCGGCGCCTACCTGCGCGAGCGGCCGGGCGGCCGGGCGGTCGTCGCCGCCGACGGCAGGACCCGGATCGTGAGCGCGGAGGCCGCGCGGCGGCTGTCCGACGAGGCGCTGGCGCTACTGGAGCGCCGCGCCGGCGGCATGGTGCGCGACGGCCGGACCGAGGCGTACGAGCTGCCCCTGCCGGACGGCGGCTGGCGCGCCCGGCTCCATCCGGTGCTGGACTCCGGCGAGGTCATCGGCGCCGTCGCCGTGCTGTCCGCCTCGGCGGACGGGGCCGGCACGCCGCCGGCGGTGCCCGAGCCGGCGCTGCCCGGGCTCGTGGGCGTCTCGCTGTCCTGGCGCGCCGCGGTGGCCCGGGCGGTACGGCTGGGGGGCGAGCAGGGTCCCCTGCTGGTGTCCGGGGAGCCCGGCACCGGCAAGGCCACGCTGGCCCGCGCCGTCCGGGCGGGCGACCTGGAGCTCGACGCGGCGCAGGTCACCGGCGCGGCGGCCCGTGACTGGGTGCGGCGGACGGCCGTGCGCCCGGCGCCGGGACAGGTGCTCGTCCGCCACGTCGAGGCGCTGGACGCCGGTGCCGCGGCCGCGCTGGTGGCGCTCCTGGAGCAGCGTCCCGCCCTGCGGCTGACCGCCACCCGCACTCCCGGCGACCGTACGGACCCGTGCCTGGACCGTCTGATGGGCCGGCTGGCGGTGCGCTCGGTGTCCCTGCCGCCGCTGCGCGAGCGCCCCGAGGACCTCCCGGTACTGCTGGCCGCCCTCAGCCCACGCCCTGTCCCCGGTCATCCGCCGCTGACCTGGACCGTCGAGGCCCGGCGCACGCTGGAGCGGCACAGCTGGCCGGGCAACGTCGCCGAGCTGGCGACGGTCGTCAGGGCGCTCGCGGAGGAGCGCCGGCTGAGCGGTCCGGTGCGCCCGGAGGAACTGCCGGACGCCGTGCGCGGCGGGGCCGGCGGTCGCCGGCTCGGCAGCCTGGAGCGGGCCGAGCGGGACGCGATCCTGGAGGCGCTGCGCACCCACGGGGGCAACAAGGCGCGGGCGGCGAAGGCGCTGGGCATCGCGCGGGCCACGGTCTACCGCAAGCTGCGGAGCTACGGCATCCAAGGAATATAGTTCGAGATTCAACATGTTAGGTTGGCTGACAGGCAGCACACCCCGCAGAAGGAGATCCCCGATGGCCACCCAGCTGGATGTCCGCCGCGCCGGCCAGCGGTTCCACACCCGCGCCGGCTGGCTCGACTCGCACCACTGCTTCTCCTTCAGCCACCACTACGACCCGAAGAACACCCACTTCGGGCTGCTGCTGGTGTCCAACGACGACGTCGTCGCCCCCGGCACCGGCTTCGACACCCACCCGCACCGGGACATGGAGATCGTCACCTGGGTGCTGGACGGCGGCCTGGTCCACCAGGACTCCGAGGGCCACAACGGCGTCATCTACCCGGGCCTCGCCCAGCGGATGAGCGCCGGCACCGGCATCCTGCACAGCGAGAAGAACGACAGCTGGAAGCTGACCGGCGCGCCCGAGCACAAGGACCCCGTGCACTTCGTCCAGATGTGGGTCTTCCCCGACGAGCAGGGCATCAAGCCGGGCTACGAGCAGCTCGACATCAACGACGAACTCGCCCGCGGCGGCTGGGTCACCGTCGCCTCCGGGATGGACCGCGACCGCGACGAGCGCGCCATCTCCATCGCGCAGAAGCACGCCGCGCTCCAGGCCGCCCGCATGAGCCCGCAGCAGACCCTCGCCCTGCCCACCGCCCCCTTCGCGCACCTGTACGTCGCCAAGGGCGAGGTCGCCCTGGAAGGTGCCGGACTGCTCGCCAAGGGCGACGCCGTACGCGTCACCGGGGCCGAGGGCCAGCGGGTCACCGCCGGCGCCGAGGGTGCCGAGGTGCTGGTCTGGGAGATGGACGCCGCCGTCACCTTCGGGTGATCGCGTGGTAGACCTTGGGGCCATGACCCGTACCCTCGCGAGCGCGCCGATCATGGTCCTCAACGGTCCCAACCTGAACCTGCTCGGTCAGCGGCAGCCCGAGATCTACGGCTCCGAGACCCTCGCCGACGTCGCGGCGCTGTGCTCCGCGACGGCGGCGCGGCAAGGCGGCACCGCCGACTGCCGGCAGAGCAACCACGAGGGACAGCTGATCGACTGGATCCACGAGGCCCGCGAACACCACGCGGGCATCGTGATCAATCCAGGCGCCTACTCCCACACCTCGGTGGCGATCCTGGACGCGCTCAACGCCTGCGACGGCCTGCCCGTCGTCGAGGTGCACATCTCGAACATCCACCGGCGCGAGGCCTTCCGGCACCACAGCTACGTCTCGGCGCGGGCCGACGCCGTGATCGCGGGCTGCGGCGTCCAGGGCTACGCCTTCGCCGTCGAGCGCATCGCCGCGCTGCTGGAGGCCGGCGCCCGCTGAACCGCGCGGGTACCTCCCCGGACCGCCGGGCTCAGGCCTCGCCCGGCTGCCAGTCCGGCCACTCGCCCGGGTGGTCGGCCCAGTGCACCTGATCCGGGTCCGAGACGTCGATGCCCGGGAAGGCCCGGCGCACCCGCAGTTCGAACTCCTCGCGCTCCAGCTGCTCCCACCCCACACCGCGGATGTGCACCCGGCGGTAGCGGTGGTCGGACCCGAGCGGGGCCACGTCGACCTTGTGGGTTGTCTCCATGCCTCCAGGGTGCACCCCGGCCGTCGCCCCCGCAGATCCGCCGACCACCACCTCCGCGGGCCGCAGCAGGTGCGCGCCGACCCGGTAACCGGACCGCACGACCGCGCCGCAGACGAGGCCGTCCGCGCCGGCGGCGCACGAGGTGCCGACCGCCTCGTGACGAGCCGGGTCGAAGGGCTCGCCCGGCTCGCCGAAGGACCGCAGGCCCAGCTCCGCCAGCCGCGTCTCCAGCACCTCGACCACGGCCCGGAAGCCACCGGTCACCTCGCCCTGCTCCCGCGCACCGTCGACGGCGTCCAGCACCGGCAGCAGCCCGCGCAGCACGTTCGCGACGGCCACCTCCCGCACCGCCAGCCGGTCCCGGTGCACACGCTTGCGGTAGTTGTCGTACTCGGCCTTGAGCCGCTGCAGGTCCGCGGTGCGTTCGACGAGCCGCGCCCGCAGCTCGCCGCCCGGAGGCGGACCGGCGCGGTTCACGCCGGGCCCCCCTCCCGCTTGTCGTCGTCGACGATCTCGGCGTCCACCACGTCCTCGTCGCCTTCCGGCGGCGCCGTGTGCGGTGCCCCGCCCTCGCCTGCCGCGGACCGTTCCGCCTGGGCCTGGGCGTACATCGCCGTACCGATCCTCTGGGCCGAGGCGGTCAGCCGCTCCGTCGCCTGGCGGATGCCGGCGGCGTCCTCGCCCTTCAACTGCTCCTTCAGCTCCGCCACCGCCGACTCGACCTCCGACTTCAGGTCGCCGGGGACCTTGTCGGGGTTGTCCCGCAGCAGCTTCTCGGTGGAGTAGACCAGGCTCTCCGCGTTGTTGCGGGTCTCGGCCTCCTCGCGGCGCCGATGGTCCTCCTCCGCATACTGCTCGGCCTCGCGCATCATGCGGTCGATGTCGCTCTTGGCCAGCCCGGAGCCGCCGGTCACGGTCATCTTCTGTTCCTTGCCGGTACCGAGGTCCTTCGCCGCGACGTGCATGATGCCGTTGGCGTCGATGTCGAAGGAGACCTCGATCTGCGGGATGCCGCGTGGCGCCGGGGGCAGCCCGGTCAGCTCGAACACCCCGAGCTTCTTGTTGTACGCCGCGATCTCGCGCTCGCCCTGGAAGACCTGGATCTGCACCGACGGCTGGTTGTCCTCCGCCGTCGTGAAGATCTCCGAACGCCTCGTGGGGATGGTGGTGTTGCGCTCGATCAGCTTGGTCATGATGCCGCCCTTGGTCTCGATCCCCAGGGACAGCGGGGTGACGTCCAGCAGCAGGACGTCCTTGACCTCGCCCTTGAGCACACCCGCCTGGAGGCTGGCGCCGATCGCCACCACCTCGTCCGGGTTGACGCCCTTGTGCGGCTCCTTGCCGGTCAGCGACTTCACCAGATCCGTCACCGCCGGCATCCGGGTCGAACCACCCACCAGGATGACGTGGTCGACGTCGGCGACGTTGATCCGCGCGTCCTTCACCGCCTGGTGGAAGGGGCCCTTGCAGCGCTCCAGCAGGTCCGCGGTCAGCTGCTCGAACTGCGCCCTGGTGAGCTTCTCGTCCAGGTGCAGCGGGCCCTCGGCGGACGCCGTGATGTAGGGCAGGTTGATCGTCGTCTCGGTGGACGAGGACAGCTCGATCTTCGCCCGCTCGGCCGCCTCGCGCAGCCGCTGCAGCGCCATCTTGTCCTTCGCCAGGTCCAGCCCGTACGCGTTCTTGAAGCGCTCCACGAGGTGGTCGACGACCCGCTGGTCCCAGTCGTCGCCGCCCAGTTCCGTGTCGCCGTTGGTGGCCTTGACCTCCACCACGCCCTCGCCGATGTCCAGCAGGGACACGTCGAAGGTGCCGCCGCCCAGGTCGAAGACGAGGATCGTGTGGTCGTTCTCCTTGTCCAGGCCGTACGCCAGCGCGGCGGCCGTGGGCTCGTTGATGATCCGCAGCACCCGCAGGCCGGCGATCTCCCCGGCCTCCTTGGTCGCGGTGCGCTGGACGTCGTCGAAGTACGCGGGCACCGTGATCACCGCGTCCGTGACGTCCTCGCCCAGGTACGCCTCCGCGTCCCGCTTCAGTTTCTGCAGCACCCGGGCCGAGATCTCCTGGGCCGTGTAGCGCTTGCCGTCGATGGTGCCGGACTCGGGGAACCGCCAGTCGGGGTCGCCCATGTGCCGCTTGACCGAGCGGGCGGTCCGCTCGACGTTGGTCACGGCCTGGCGCTTGGCGATCTCGCCGACGAGGACCTCGCCGCCCTTGCTGAAGGCCACCACCGAAGGCGTGGTCCGCGCACCCTCCGTGTTGGTGATGACGGTGGGCTCACCGCCCTCCAGCGCGCAGACCACCGAATTGGTGGTACCGAGGTCAATACCGACCGGACGTGTCATGTCAGCTCGCCTCCTCCCCTCCAGGGTGCGACGCGAGAGGGCCGACCACCAGACGGCCGCGGCGGCGCGTACCTTCCGGACCGCCGTGCGCCGGTCCGGAATAATCGCGGGGCCCGCGCGGCGGGCGCTGCTAGCGTCGGCGGGATGTCCTCACTGCATGCGGGAGTGATCCTCTTCCACCACCGACGCCTCGCCGTGAACAGCGACTCGAACCTGCCGCAGGCCCCCGTCCCGCCGCGCGGCGACCCCGCCGGGACCGCCCGTGCGGCAGCCCGCGACATCCTCGGGGCCGACGTCCGCACCGACCCCCGGCCCTGCCTGGAGGTGCGCGCGACCGGCGGCACCCATCTGTACTACCGGGCCGCCGTACCGCCGCCCGGCCCCACGCCCGCCCGGCTGCTCAGCCGCTCCGAGGCGCTGCACCTGCCGCTCGCGCCCTGGACGGCGTGGGAGGCCATCCTGCGCTCCTGGGACGGACCGCCCTGGTGGCGGGGCCGCCTCGTGCTGGAGGACCCGCTCGGCCGGCCGCCCAAGCGGACCCGGGCCGGCGCGGTGATCATCCGCGACGGGCACATGCTGCTGATCCGCTACCGCCACCGGCGCGGGGACTTCTACGAGATCCCCGGCGGCGGGGTCGAGCCGGGGGAGACCCCCGAGACGGCCGTCCTGCGCGAACTCGCGGAGGAGACCGGGCTCCATGGCACCGTCGGGCCGGAGATCGCTCGGGTGAACCGGGTGCACCGAGGCTCGCATCCCGGGCACTACTTCCTCGTCGAGGCGCACGGCGAGATCGGCCCCCGCTCCTCGCTGGACCTCGAGGAGACGGCCGCTCCCGTCTGGGTACCCGTCGAGGACCTGCGGCACCTGCCGCTGTGGCCCAAACGGCTGGGCTGGCGCATCGCGCACTGGCACCGCGAGGGCTGGCCGCAGCACCCCGCCGAGCTCTGCGACTCGCTGCTCGACCTGCGGGTGCCCTGCGACTGGTGACCAGGCGGGAACGGCCGGGCGGCCGGGCACCGGCGGTGGCAGGATCACGGGTATGCCACGCATCACCCTCGTCCGGGGCGACATCACGCAGCAGTCCGTCGACGCCGTCGTCAACGCGGCCAACTCCTCGCTGCTCGGGGGCGGAGGCGTCGACGGCGCCATCCACCGCCGCGGCGGCCCGGAGATCCTCGAGGAGTGCCGTGCGCTGCGGGCCTCGCGGTACGGGCGCGGCCTGCCGACCGGGCAGGCCGTCGCCACCACGGCAGGCCGCCTCCCCGCACGCTGGGTGATCCACACCGTCGGCCCGGTGCACAGCGCCGGCGAGGACCGCTCCGCACTGCTCGCCTCCTGCCACCGGGAGGCCCTGCGCGTCGCCGACGAGGTCGGCGCCAGGACCGTCGCCTTCCCCGCGATCTCCACCGGCGTCTACCGCTGGCCCGTCGAGGACGCCGCACGCATCGCCGTCGGCACCGTCCAGGACACCGAGACGGGGGTCGAGGAGGTCCGCTTCGTCCTCTTCGACGAGGCGGCCTACGCCGCGTTCGCCGCGCGACTGCCCGAGGGAGGGCCGGGTGGGCGGTGATGACGGCCTCCGGAGGCAGGGCGCCCCTATGCTCCTGCGCCCGGGCCCTCCGGCCGGCGGCGCGGGTTAACCGGGGCGGAACTCTTGGTCATCGATTCCTCTGGGAGAGGTCAGGGCTCCCAAGCCCTGCCTAGCATGGGGTGGTCACGCACCGTACGACGCCGGGGAAGGCCCCGGTCGCCACGGTGAGCGGACTGCGCGACGACTGGTCGCAGGCCCGCACGGGCCCCGCCCGACCGGGGCCGCGGGCACACGAGATCCTGGAGACCACGGTGCAGTTCGAGCTGACCGGACGGACCGGCTTCGGCAGCGGCGGCGGCCTCGGCACCGCCCGCGCGAATCCCGGCGGCACGCGGGAGGGCGACCGGGAGCCGGACCCCGCGCAGCACCCCCACGACGCAGCCGGCTCGGACGGCGAGCGGATACCGCCGCCCCCGCTGAGCCGCGCGCAGTGGCAGCAGGTGGACGCGGCGCTTGACGAACTGGCCGATCGGCTCGCCTCGGTGACGCCCCTGTGCGAACCGGGGAGGACGGTGTGAGCCCCGCCGCTCAGCGCCGCAGCGCCAGCACCGCGTCGACGGTGTCCGCCTCGGCGGCCGTCTTGTCCTCGCGGTAGCGCAGGACGCGGGCGAAGCGGAGCGTGACACCCGCCGGGTAGCGGGTGGAGCGCTGCAGGCCGTCGAAGGCGATCTCCACGACGAGTTCCGGGCGGACCCGGACCACCCATCCGTCGTCACTGACCGCCAGTTCCCGCAGGCGCTCGGTCTGCCAGGCGAGCATGGCGTCGGTCAGGCCCTTGAACGTCTTGCCCAGCATCGCGAAGGTGCCGTCGGGGCGGCGCGCGCCGAGGTGGAGGTTGGACAGCTTGCCGGTCCGGCGGCCGTGGCCCCACTCGGCGGCGAGGACGACCAGGTCGAGGGTGTGCACCGGCTTCACCTTGAGCCAGGCCGCCCCGCGCCGCCCGGCGCTGTAGGGGGCGTCGAGCGCCTTGGCCACGATCCCCTCGTGTCCCCGCTCCAGCACCTCCCCGGCGAAGTCGCGGGCCGCCCGGCGGACGGCCGGGTCGCCGGGATCCGCGGCCACCAGCCGTCGCACCCGGCGCGGCGCGGGGGCGACCCGGGCCAGCTCCTCGTGGCGTTCGGCGGTGGACATCTCCAGCAGGTCGCGGCCGTCGACCGACAGCAGGTCGAAGAAGACCGGGGCCACGGGCAGCGACTCCCGGGCGGCCGCGACGTCCAGACGCGACCCCACCCGGGAGGAGGTCTCCTGGAACGCGCGGGGGCGGCCGTCCTCGCCGAAGGAGATGACCTCCCCGTCGAGCACGGCCTCGTCGACGGCCAACTCCCGCGCCGCGGAGACGACTTCCGGCAGCCTGTCGGTGATCTCGTCCAGAGTGCGGGTGTACACGCGGACGTCCTCGCCCTTGCGGTGCACCTGGACGCGGATGCCGTCCAGTTTCTCCTCCAGCGCGCACGGGCCCAGCCGGTCCAGGGCCTCGTCCACGTCCTTGGCGGTCTGCGCGAGCATCGGCTGCACCGGCCGGCCCACCTCCAGACGGAACGCCGCGAGCGCTTCCGGGCCCCCGGCCAGCAGCGCCCGGGCGACGGCGCCGAGCGAACCGCCCAGCATCACGGCGCGGCGCACCCCCTCCGGAGGCGCCCCCGCCGCCACGGCCAGCCCCTCGACCGCGAGCGCGTCCAGCGCCCCCTGCCGCAACTCCCCGCCGATCAGCCCGAGCAGGAACGCCTGCTCGTCCCGTGTGGCAGCGCCCATCAGCTCCGCCACCAGCCGTCTGCGTTCGGCCGCCGCCCCCTTGCCGGTGACCGCCGCGATCCGGTCCATCGCCCCGTGGACCTCGCGCACGGTCAGCCGGGGCGCCGGCGCGGGCTCCACCCGCTCCCTCAGGGTGCTCCAGCCGACCCCGGTGCGCCGCTGGGGCAGCCGGCCCGCCAGGTACGTGACCACCACGGACGCCTCGTCGGGCTCCGCGGTACGCAGCAACCGGGCCAGCGCCGCCACCTTCTCCGACCGGGCGGACGTGGCCGCCACCTCCCGGGACGTCCGTGCGAGCTCCGCGAGCAACATGGCTCCATCGTGGACCGCCCGGGCCGTGCGCGCAGCCGTCGGACGGGTCAGACCGGGGGCCGTCCGCCCGTCAGGCGGCGGCGCTGGACGAGCCGGGAGATGTCGCCGCCGGTCACGATGCCGACCGGCCGCCCGCCGTCGACGACGACCACGCGGACACCGCCGGCGCCGGGACGGAGGCGGTCGAGGGCGTCGTTGACGAACTCCTCCGGGGTGCCGGTGGTGGTCTGCGACAGCGGTACGGCGACGTCGCGGACCCGCACCTCGGCCCGGCGATCGGCCGGGACGGACGTGAGCCGCCGCAACTGCACCACCCCGCTGAGGCGGCCGTCGAAGTCGACCAGGGGCAGGGTGGAATGGCGGGCGGCCACCGCGACCTCGTCGATGAAGCGGTCCACCGGCAGCCAGTCGGGGCCCGTCACGACGGGGGCGGACATGGCCTCCCCGAGCCGTACGCCGCGCAGGGCGGCGCTGATGACCGCGCTGCGGCGCTCGGCGCCCGCCGTGAGCGCCATGAAGAGCCCGACCAGGGCGAGCCACAGCCCACTGGGCACGCCGCGCGCGAAGACCAGCCAGCCCACCACGACGAACACGAAGCCGAGGACCTGCCCACCACGCCCGGCGACCCGGTCGGCGCGGTCGCGGTCCCCGGTCCGCCACCACAGCAGCGCCTGCAGCACGCGCCCGCCGTCCAGGGGCGCGGCGGGCAGCAGGTTGAAGACGCCGAGGAGCAGGTTCGCCCAGCCCAGCCACGTCAGCAGTGCCCCCGGTACCGAGCGGTGGGCCGCCGCGTCCAGGCCTGCACCGGCGCCCAGCGCGGCGCCGCCGATGACCAGACTGGCGAGCGGGCCGCTGACCGCCACCAGGAAGGCCGCGCCCGCGGAGCCCGGCCGCCCCATGCGCGTCATACCGCCCATGGCCCACAAGGTGACGTCCTCGACCGACAGGTGCTCGCGCCGTGCCGTCGCCGCGTGGGCGACCTCGTGCGCGAGCAGGCTCGCCATCAGCAGGACCGCGCCGGCGGCCGCCGCGACGGTGTAGACGGTCGCCGACAGCCCCGGGACGCGGGCGGGCAACGTCTCGCGGCCGAGCCCGTAGGCGAGCAGCACGACGAGGACGGGGACACTCCAGTGCATCCGGAGCGGGACCCCGAACACGCGTCCGACCTGGACCGAACCGTTCATGACTCCTCTCTCCAGTGTCACTCGGCCCGGACCGCTCCGGCACGGTGCTCCTGGGGGCTCACCCCCCGTACCCGCTTGAAGGCGGCGCTCAGCGCGAACGGACTGCCGTAGCCGACCCGGCGGGCGACCGCGCCGAGCGTCGCGTCCGGCTCCAGCAGCAGATCGGCGGCGAGCGCCAGCCGCCAGCCCGTTAGGTACGCCATCGGCGGCTCGCCCACCAACTCGCCGAAGCGCCGGGCCAGCGCCGCCCGCGACACGCCCGCCTCGGCGGCGAGCCCGGCCACCGTCCACGGGTGGGCCGGGTTGTTCTGCAGCAGCCGCACCGCCCGGCCCACCACCGGGTCGGCGAAGGCCCGGTACCAGGCGGGGGCGGCCTCGCCGCGCCGGGCGAACCACGTCCGCAGCACCGAGATCAGCAGCAGGTCCAGCAGCCGGTCCAGCACCGCCTCCTGCCCCGGCTCGTCCCTGACGATCTCCTCGGCCAGCAGCGGCAGCAGGGGGCTCTCCCACTCACGCGCCGGGAGCACCAGCAGCGGGGGCAGCGCTTCCAGCAGCCGCCGGCCGACGGCGCCGTCCAGGAGGTAGGTGCCGACCAGCACGACGTCGCGGCCGTCCGGCCGGTTGCCCCACGTCCGCACCCCCAGCGCCATGGCGTCGGGTGGAGCGTGGCCGTCCGCGGTGCGGCACACCTCGCCGGGGAGGATCCACGCGTGCGGCGGGGTCGAGGGGAGGTCGGCGACCGCGTACGGAGCGGGGCCGCGCGCCACCACCACGTCCCCGGGGCGCAGCCGCACGGGATCCCCGTCCTCGGGGACGACCCACGCCCCGCCGCGGGCGACCGTCATCACGCACAGCGGCGCCCGGTCCTCGATCCGCACCGACCACGGCGGTTCCATGACCACGCGCAGCAGGAAGGCACCCCTCGCACGGGGTCCGTCGAGCAGGCCCGAGAGCGCGTCCACGGCCTCCAGCGTAGACGTCCGCGTAGGGGAGGGCGCCTCCCGTGCAGGGTACGTCTCGACCGGCGCCGGCGAACTTGCCGCACTCGACTGACGCGGCGTCACCGTCCCTGGTCCATACGGCACTTCCGCGTCCGGGACGACAGGGGTCGGTCACTCGTGCGGGGCACCGGGGGGATTCCGCGCGTGAGTCGTGACGCATGGTGTCGTGTGCGCGGGCGGCGCGCGACGCCCGGTCCGGGGCCCGGCCCCGTCGCACTACGGGGCGGTGATGGCGTCGGCGACCCGCTCGGGCTCGTCGACCTGGACGTAGTGCCCGGCGCGCATCAGAAGGCGCAGTTCGCTGTGCGGGAAGATCACGGAGAACTGCCGGGCGACACGGGTGTTGAGCCAGCGGTCCAGGGTGCCGAACACCACCCGGACCGGCGGCTGGAACTCGCGCATCTCCGGAATCCGCCGGCGCCGGCTCAGCACCGCGTGCAGCAACTCGTCGTTGAGCGCCCAGAACGCCGGACGCGCCGCGGGGAACTGTGCGTAGAGCCGCTCCACGTACGCCTCGCGCACCTGAGGGTCGCGGATGAATCCGCCCACCTGCCAGACGTAGAGCCTGCGGTCCAGGTCGGGCAGGCGCCTGGCGACCGCGCGGGCCGCCGAGCGCAGCAGCGGGGTGGAGTAGAGGGCGATCGCCGGAGGGCGGCGCAGCGCGGGGGTCCAGTGGTAGTAGGTGTTGAGCAGCACCAGCCGGGCCACGCGTTCGGGGTGGTCCAGCGCCCAGTCGATGGCGGGCGGTCCCGAGGCGTCGTGCGCCACCAGGACCAGGCGCCGGTTCGTGCGGCCCGCCGCGAGGGCGTCGGCGACGGCCGCGAGGTCGTCCACCTGCTGGGCGACGGTGTAGGCGTGGCCGGACGGCTTGTCGGAGCGCCCCCACCCCAGGAAGTCGAAGCGCACCACCGGGAGTCTGCCCGCGAGGTGGGGGACGAGGCGGTCGTACAGGCGGCTGCTGTCGGGGAAGCCGTGCATCAGCACGGCGGGCGCCCCGGGGCCCGGGGTGATCTCGGCGTGCAGCCGGTACGGGCCGTGCGACACGGCCAGTGCCTCTGGCCGGGGCCATGGCGACCTCCCTCGGCCTGTGGGCCCCCGTGTGGCTCAGCCTAACGCGGTGTGCCGCGGGGGTTGTGGGAGCGCTCCCATGGGCGCATCATGCCCGCATGACCCCACGCGCCGTGATCCGCCCGTACCGCCCGGAGGACCGGGCGGCCGTCTACGACATCTGCGTGCGCACCGGCCACGAAGGCGGGGACGCGCGGCACCTCTACACCGACCACGATCTGCTGCCGGACATCTTCGCGGGGCCCTACGCGCACCTCGAACCCGAACTCGCCTTCGTCGTCGACGACGGCACGCGCGCCGTCGGTTACATCGTCGGCACCGCGGACACCGCCGCCTTCGTGCGGCGCTTCCGCGCCGAGTGGCTTCCCCGGCTCGAACACCGCCATCCGAAGCCGTCCGGACCGCCCGCCACCCCGGACGAGGAGATGGCCGAACTCCTGCACCGCCCCGAGCACATGATCGTGCCCGAACTCGCCGAATACCCCGCGCACCTGCACATCGACCTGCTGCCGGAGTGCCAACGACGCGGCTACGGACGGGAACTGATGGGACGTTTTCTCGCGGCCCTGGCCGGCCGGGGCGTCGAGGCCGTGTACCTCGCCATGGTGACCGCGAACACCCCGGCCCGTGCCTTCTACGACCGGATGGGGTTTTGCGAGCTCCCCGTCCCGGACCCGGGCCCCCTGACGTACCTGGGACGCGGGACGTCGGCAGGGGGCTGAGAGATTCCGGGCGGCGCCCCCGGCGGAGGGGGAGCGTCGCACGGAGATTGCCGGCCCCGGCGGACGCGGTCGTGGAATCCCCGCCCCCGGAGGGTCGTTGAGGCTGGCATGAGCGACAAAGACCTTCTCCGCCTGCTCGCCGACACCAACGGGGGCGTGCTCGTCACCCTCAAGCGCGACGGCCGCCCCCAGATGTCCAACGTCAACCACCACTACGACCCGGAGACCGCAGTCCTGCGGGTCTCCCTCACCGACGACCGGGCCAAGACCCGCAACCTGCGGCGCGACCCCCGGGCCAGCTACCACGTCACCACGGCCGACCGCTGGGCCTGGACCGTCGCGGAGGGCACGGCGGAACTCACCCCCGTCGCCGCGGAGCGGGACGATGCCACGGTCGAGGAGCTCATCGACCTCTTCCGTGCCGTGCAGGGCGAGCACCCGGACTGGGACGACTACCGCCGGGCCATGGTGGAGGACAGGCGCCTCGTGCTGAAGCTGCACGTCGAGCGCGCCTACGGCCAGCCCCGCCCCGCGTAGGGCCCCTCCGGCGCGGTCCGCCGCTCGCGCCCGGTGGGGCGGGCGGCACCCGGCCCGTGACGGTGGCACCATCGAAAGTGCGGGCGACGATCTCCCGCTCCGGCGAACAGCCTGGTCACAGTCGTGCCGCCGGTTGCGGGCGGGTGGGGGCGGGCTGCCGCCGGCCGATCCCGCAAAGGGGCGCGGAACCGGAATGACCGGTGTAGGAGTTGTCGCTGTACATACTGGTTCTGCCGGGGCCCGGACGGCTCACGGCACGTTCGTGACCGCCGACCAACGGGAGGTGCCGTGTCCGGCTCCAGTCCGAAGCGTTCCCTGCTCTCCAGCCTCATCCCCGCCTTCGGCGACAACCCTTACGGGGAGAGGATGGAGCGCATCCGGCGGTCGCCGAACTTCGCCGACGGGGTGTTCACCAACCCCGTCGGCGCACGTACGGCGCCCTCCGGATCGATGCTGCGGTTCGCCCGGACGTACTTCCGCAAGGGGGAGCGGATCCGCAGGGCCCCGGCCGGGGCCATCCCGCTGCACACCACGACCCTCGCCGATCTGGCCGCCCCGCCCGCTTCGGGCCTGCGACTCACCTGGATGGGCCACTCCACCGTCCTGGCCGAGATCGACGGGCGCCGCGTCCTGTTCGACCCGGTCTGGGGCGAGCGGTGCTCTCCCTTCTCCTTCGTCGGCCCCAAGCGCCTCCACCGGCCGCCGGCGGCGCTGAAGGAGCTGGGCGAGGCCGACGTGATCGTCATCTCGCACGACCACTACGACCACCTCGACATGCCCACGATCAAGGCGCTGGCCGGTACCGGCACCCGCTTCGTGGTGCCGCTGGGCGTCGGTGCGCACCTGGAACGCTGGGGCGTCCCCGCGGACCGGACGACCGAGCTGGACTGGCACGAGTCGACGCAGGTGGCCGGCCTCACCCTCACCGCGACCCCGGCGCGGCACTTCTGCGGCCGCGCGATCCGCAACACCCAGCACACCCTGTGGGCGTCCTGGGTCGTCGCGGGGCCGGAGCACCGCGTCTACCACAGCGGGGACACCGGCTACTTCCCCGGTTTCGCGGAGATCGGCGAGGCGTACGGACCGTTCGACGCCACCATGGTGCAGATCGGCGCCTACAGCGACTTCTGGCCGGACATCCACATGACCCCCGAGGAAGGCGTCCGCGCCCACCAGGACCTGCGCGGCGCGATCATGCTCCCCATCCACTGGGGCACGTTCAACCTGGCCCCGCACCCCTGGGAGGAGCCCGCGGAGGGCACCGTCGCCGCGGCGCTGGCCGTGGGGGCCCGGGTCGCCGTACCGCGGCCCGGCGAGCCCTTCGAGCCCGCGGCCGGGCTCCCGCTCGACCCCTGGTGGCGGGCGATCGCGCACGGCGCCGCCGCCCGGACCTGGCCCGCCCTCACCGACGACGCGCGGCCGCCCGCCCCCCAGCCGGACAGCGCCCCGGCGTGAGCACGAGGGGCGGGCGCCCACCGCGCCCGCCCCTCCCCTCCACCGCGGGCGGTCACCGTCAGCGGTCGCCCGCCGCCCGTGTGAGCCAGGCCGTCGCCGCGAGGCTCGCCGCCGGCAGCACGAGCAGCAGCAGCGGGACGGCGCCGATGCCGGCGCGACACCGCCGACGAAGTGCGCGCTCAGCCCGAGCCCGGCCACCGACGGCGACAGCCCGTGCTCCTGCCGCAGGGCGGGCAGCGCGGCGCCGTACAGCGCCGGAGGGCGCTGATGAGGACGAACCCGGCGCACGAGGCCACCACCGCGGGCCGGCTGAAGAGGCGGGACGCGGGCTGGTGTCGCGCAGGACGGTGGTCACCGGGACTCGTCGGCGCGGGCGCCGTTCTCCTGCGGGCGGACGTACGGGGTCTGCAGGGCGTCGACGGAGGCGGTGTGGAGGCCGACGGCGGGAGGCGGCCCGCGTGTCGGGGTAGGCCTCGCCGGGGCCGCCGCCGAACCACTCGGCACGGGTGAGCGTGCCGCACAGGCCGAGGCGTACCCCGAGCCGGGGGAGCGGCAGCGTCCACCGCCTGTCGGGGACGACCGCCACCGCCAGGTGCAGCCGCTCGCCGTCCGCGGTCCAGCGGTAGACCGTGCGCAGCCCGATGGAACCGGCGGCGGGGGCCACCCGCGTGGTGACGGTGAGCGCGTCGTCCCCGGCGACGACGCCGTCCACCCGGTGCCGCATCCGGTGCAGGTCGGCCTCCCGCCACAGCAGGCCGTGGCGCGGTTCGGACTGCCAGGGGCGCCGAGGTCGTTGTCCGTCGGGGCGCGCCACACGTCCAGCCGGGGGCCGGCGAGGGCGAAGCCGTCGAGCAGCCGCAGTTCGCCGGTGGCCGCGTCGAAGGTGCCGGGCCCGAGCAGCACCACACGCCCTCCGCATGACGGGGGCGGTGCCGTGCCGCCGCCCGCGCCGACGGGTCCTCACGGTAGGCCTTGTCGTCAAATGAGCGCCGGCCGCCCGAAGGGCGGGCTCAGCGGCTCCCCCAGCTGACGCTGGGAGGGGCCCCCAGGTGCGGTGCATCGCAAGGCGGAGGATCGTCCTCGTAGTGGGCTACTCGGACGATTCGACAACGCAGCGAGGCGCCGTGCCAGGCGTCGCTGAGTGGGGGCACCCCCGGCCGAAGGTTGGGGGAGGGCATTTGACGACAAGGCCTAAGGCGCCGGGCGGGAGGCGGACAAGCGCTTCGCGCACACCCCGCCGTGCGTCACAGCGCCGGGAAAGGGCCGCCCGCGATCCGCAGCGCGAGCTGTACGACGTCCACCGGGCGGGTGGTGTCCACCCGGTGCACGCTGCCCAGGCCCAGCGGTTCGGCCATCTCCGTCCAGAACCGCCACTCCTCCTCGGGGAACCGCGCGCCCTCCGTGTGCACCGGGTGCCGCGCCGCCGCCCGCTCCCGGAACCTGCGGCGCGCGGTGTCCGGCGGCACGGCGCACCACACCTCGTGCACCTCGGACGCGCCCGCCCGGGCCAGGCCCGCGGCCACGACGGGGCGCATGTGCGCCAGCCACGGGCTCTCCAGCACGGCCCCGACGGGCGCGTCCGCCAGCAGCGTCCACAACGTCTCGCCCGCCGCGGCCCCCAGGCTGCGGCTCCACTCCCGCGTGCCGCTCCCGGCGGGGCGCAGCGCGGCCAGCGCGTCGGCCAGGGTCTCCTTGACGGAGTCCTTGCTGAACAGCGGGAGTTCCAGTTCGCGGGCGAGCAACCGGGCGAGGGTCGTCTTCCCGGCGCCGGGCAGTCCGTTGACCAACACAGCTAACATGCCGCGACCTTAACCACGCCACGGGCGGGAGTGGTGGACGCCGCCCCTTCCGTGCGCGCGGCACCCCGTGCCTCACGGCTGGGCGGCGGCCGCCTCCTCGGTGACGTCGATGCCCGTGAACCGGGCCCAGTTGCGCCCGATCTCGCCCCACGCCGTCACCGGCCCGCCGCCCAGCCGGCCGGTGAACAGCGGGCGCAGGTCGGTGTCGCGTTCCGCCCAGGCGGCGGAGAACTGGCTGCGGGTCACCCGCAGACTGGTGTTGAGCTGGACGACGGCAGCCCGTGCGCAGTCCTCACGCCACTCGTCGTCCGTCCAGGCGGCGGACCCCGCCGGGGGCCGCGTGGCGAGCGCCAGGCTGAGGAAGCACGCCGCGTTGTAGTTGACGAGGTATCCGGCGGCGGCCCGGTTCGAACCGCGGTGCCGGGGCGCGGAACCGGAGATGCCCGCCCGGCTGTGGGTGTCCCCGCCCACGTGGTCGGCGCCCGAGTGGTGGTCGGCGTAGAGCAGCCTGCGCATCCCCCAGTCGGGGCCGTCCCACAGCCGGCCCCAGCGTGCCCAGCCACCGGTGACCTCCCGCGCCACGTCCCGGAACGCCGTGCGCAGTTCCCCGGGAGGGGGCGAGCCGTTCGCGCGCAGCACCTCGGCGGCGCTGGCGATCCGCACCGCCCCGCGGAAGGACCGGCGGCGGGTGCGCAGGGAGGGACGGGGCCGCTCCATGGCCCACCACTGCCGCCAGTAGCGGCGTTCCCCGAGGTTGCGGCGGCCGGGGAGCAGGGTGCGGGCGTACCGCCGCAGGATGGCGCGCCGCGACAGGCGCCCGAGCAGCAGGTCCAGGTGCTCCCGCGAACCGGGTTCGCGGCGGCTCGCCCGCTCGTCCCGGTGCGCCGGGTGGCGGCTCTCCTCGGCGCGGGCGATGGAGAGCCGGTAGGCGGTCTCGACGTGCTCGGGCCACAACTGGACGCAGTACGTGTAGATCTCGACGGCCCGCCGGATGTGGTCACCGGGGTCGGTGACGCCGGGGAACTGGCCCATCAGCTCCCGTACGCCCGCCTGGTGCAGCCGGACCGTGAGGTTGCCCGGCACCAGCGCCGCCGCCTCCTCGAAGTGCCTCAGGGCCCTTTCGTGCCCGGCCCGTTCGCCGTCCACGTCCCGGCGCTTGTTCGCGGCCAGCGCGTCCTCCTGCGCCTTGGTGCCCAGGCGGTAGAGGAGGTATGCGTCGGGGTCGTCGCCCCAGCTCTCCCAGCGGGGGATGCGGTCCTGCGAGCGCGGGTCGGCGAGGATCTTGACGGTGCAGTAGCAGGCGATGCGCTCGTACAGCTGCCGGTCGGCCTCGCGTCTGTCCCGGTCGGTGGCGCCGGGCTCGACCTCGCGGGCCTCCATGAGGGTCGCCGCCACCACCGTGTTCTTCGGCATGTACAGGATCCGCACGGAGAAGCGGGCCGGCTGGTCGCCCGTCGACAGGCGGTGCAGCATCACGTGGTAGGCCCGGGGGCGGAAGAACGCGAGCCGCTTCATCACGTCCACCCAGCCGTGCGGGGAGGAGGCCGTCTCGGGCGCCGGATCGGGCCCGATGGTCGTGCCGCTGCCGGGGGTGAGGACGTTCGGGCCGAGCGCGTCGGCGGCCATGTGCTCCGTGATGTACGCGGCCAGTTCGGCGGTGGCCGCGGACTCGTGGCCGTGGTCGGGGCCGCCCGGCCCGCCGCCGTTGCCGCGGTGGCCGTTGGCGGGGCCGCCGAGCAGACCCCGGTCCTCGCAGACCACCACGGGCAGCAGCCGGTTGCCGCGATGGCGCCGCAGCAGCCCCGAACCCAGCCGTACCAGGCCGATGAACACGGCGACCGCGAAGATGCCGAGCACCCACACGGCGGTGCCCCCGGACTGCTGCCAGAACCCCTCGGGCCACGGGCCGCCGTCCCCGGCGGCCGCGGGCGCGGCGAAGACCGTCCCCACGGCACATCCCCCCGTCACATCCCCCTTGTGCACCCCTTGGTGATCCCCGCAACCGGAGATCACCAAGCCCGCGCAAGGGCGGCGAATCGCCTGCCGCCCTGCCATCAGGGGGCATTGCGCGGCGTACGGGACGGATCGCGCCGGACGGGCCGTCAGGCGGGCGGGGCGACCGGCGTCCCCGTCTGCCCGGCCCGGCGCAGGGCGCGGGCGACGAAGCCGTCCGCCTTCAGTTCCTCGACGACCTCCCGGAGGAAGGCCACCGACTCCGGCAGCCGGTTCACCGTCGTGCCCACGGCCTGCCGGATCTGCATGAACGCGCCCTCGACGAGACGGACGTCGGGGTGCCGCGCGACGTACTCGGACATCGGCTGCCCGATCCCGGCCGCGACCTCCAGGCCCTCGGCGCGGAAGACGTCCACGCCCTCGTCCCCTCGGACGACGGTCGCGTGGCGCAGCGTGCGCGACAGGAAGAGGTCGTAGGCGGAACCGCGCTTCACCCCGATCCTGACACCCGCACGGTCCACCTCGTCCGCCGTGGTGAACCCCGAGTCGCCGGGCACCGCGAACACACCCTCGATCAGCACGTACGGAGCGGTGAACGCGACCTCGGCCTCACGGGCGGGCTCGATCGCCAGGAAGCAGACGTCGGCCCGGCCCCTCGCCATCGCCTCGTACGACGCGCGCGCGGCGTCGAAGCACACGAACTCCACCGGCACCTGCAGCCGGGCGCCCACCTCGCGCGCGATGTCGACGGTGACACCGCCGGGGGAGCGCGCGGTGCCGTGCGCCAGCACCGGGTTGCCCAGGTTGATCGACGCCCGCAGGACGCCGGTCGGCGCCAGGTCCCTCACGACGGCAGCAGTCACGGTCCTCACGGTGCGGAGTGTAGGCCCGCCCTCGCCGGCCGCCCGTCAGGGCCCCCGCCCGCGGCTCCCGGCGGCCGTCGCGAGCCCTTCCGGTTGCGGCCGGGCGCCTTGTCAACAGAGTGGCGGGGGCGTTGTCAGTGGCCTCGCCTAGTGTTCCGGTCACTTGATCACGGCGTTGCAGGGAGGCACGCATGGGGTGGGTATCGGTGGGCGACTACGAAGTCGCCCTCGACGAGGGGAAGGTCGTGTGCCGCAACGCGGCGGGCCGCCGGCTGAAGTCGGTGCCCGCCAAGCTCGCGGACGACCCGGTGATCACGGGGCTGCGGCAGCTCACGGAGTGGCTGGAGCGTCACGAACGCCGGTGCCTGGCCGACGTCGAGCGCTGGATGGTGCGTTCGCTGCCGGTGCCCCTCGCCGTGATCGGCCGCGTGTGGCCCGACCCCGCGTGGCGGGCGGCCCTGCGGGACCTCGTCGTCACCGGGGAGGACGGCCAGGTCGCCGGCTTCCTGCGGGACGCCGGCACCGAGCGCGGCCTCGGCCTGGTCGACCTCGACGGCGACACTGTGCGCATCGCCCCCGACATGGTCCGCATCCCGCACCCCGTCCTCCTCGACGACCTGGCGGAGCTGCGGGAGTTCGCCGTCGAGCTGGGCGTGGAGCAGAAGGCGCAGCAGCTCTTCCGCGAGGTGTGGCAGCGGCCCGCCGGAGTCGACCCGGAGGGCACGCTCGTCGACGAGTACGCGGGCGGCACCTTCAAGGAGCTGCGCTTCCTGCACGGCCGCGCCACCTCCCTCGGCTACCGCGTGCGCGGCGGGCACTCCGTCTGCCCCGTGCTGGAGGACGGCCGCTCCGTCGAGGCCCGCATCTGGATCGGCGACTACGACGGCTGGAGCGAGACCGAGACCGGCTCCCTGTCCTGGACCGACACCGCCGGCAAGACCCTGACGTTCGATCAGGTCGGGCCCGTCGCCTGGTCGGAGGGCATGCGCATGGCGGCCGCGCTCTACGCGGGACGCGACATCGAGGACGAGGAGCAGGCGGCATGACCACGTACGACCCCACCACCACGGCCGCGCTGCTCGACGCCGGCGCGGTGCTGCCCCCCGGCACCACCACCCGTGAGGACGCCGACACGCTCACCGTCCGCACCTACACCCACCCCGTGCTGGACGACCGGCGCGTCGTCCGCCTCGTGCCCGGCACCCTCGGGGAGGCCGAGGACCTCGCCCTGGACTTCCTCGGCCTGACCCGCGAGGACGAGGCCCCCGAGGTCGGCCAGGTCCGCCGGGAGACCCTCGGGTTCCCCGCCTGGGCCCTGGTCAACGACCCGGCCAACGGGCACCACGCGCTCGCCCTCGTCAAGGACGTCGAGCGGCTCGCCCGGATGGCCAAGTCCCGTGCCGGCGCCGCCAAGGACGGCTTCGACGCGCTCGCCGAGCGCCTGGGCCGCGCCGTACCGCACTTCCTGCCCACCTTCCACGAGCAGGCGGCCCGCGTCTTCCTCCAGCACGAGAACACCACCTACGCCGCCGCCTTCTTCGGCAAGGCCCGCGCCGCCGAGCGCGTCCACGGCCTCGCCGTCGACGAGGACCGGCAGCGCGCCGTCTTCCTGGAGTTCGCCTTCGCCGGCGCCCTCACCGTCAAGGCCCTGAAGGAACACGTCAAGGACCTGGCGCGGCGGCTGGACCCGGCCGAGGCCTGGCGGCAGTTCCGGCAGCTGACCGTGGAGCGCTGCGCCGCGGGGATGCCCCCGTACGCGTCCCTGCCGCAGGACGCCAGGAGCCTGATCAAGGCCGCAGGCCTCGACCGGGTCACCGAGGAGTGCGCCCTCGTCGCCGACCTCGTCGCCTCGCCCGCCGTCGTCCGTGCCCCCGGGTCCTTCTGGACCGCCTACCGCGCCATCCTCGCCGTCCTCGCCGAACGCGAACCGGCCGTCCGCGCTCGGCTTCTGGAGATCATGCCGACCGGGCTCGGGCACGATGCCGCGGGCGACGAGCTCTGGCTCGCCCTGCTCGTCGAGACCGGCGCCGACACCCTGCTCACCGGCGAGGCGGGAGAGGCCTCGCGGGTGATCGACGCGGCGGACTGGCTGAGCCGCTGGGCGAGCCACCGCAAGCACGGCTCCGGCGCCTCCGAACGCTCCGCGGCCACCCTCGGCCTCGTGACCCGCATGGCGCCCCGGCTGCGGGCCGACGGCAGGCCCGTCGACCTCTTCACGGGCCGCTGGCAGCAAAGCGCCGAACTCGACCTGCTCGACCTGTGCGCCGCCGAGGGCGTGCCGCTGACCGTCCCCGGCGACGACGTCTCCGTGCACCTGCCGCTGCGCCAGTGGCTGGAGTCCGCCGACCCCGGACGCCGCGACCTCGTCGCCACCGGCGCCGACCCGCGTCTGCGCCGCCTGCTGCACCAGGCCGTGGGCCGCCTCGGCGAGGACCACGGGCTGCCCGGCGTGGTGGAGGCCCTCGCCGGCCACCCGGTGCTCGGCGACGTCCTGCACGCGTGGCTGGACGAGGCCGCGGGGCAGTTCACCCGCGCCGCCGGTCTGCCCGCCGCGCGCACCGCCGTCCGACGGCTGCGCCCCTTCCGCTCCGTAGCGGGCCGGGTCAACCCGCAGGCCGTGGCCCGGGTCGCCGCGCACGAGGTCGCGCCACTGCTCGGCCGCACCCTGCGTGAGGGCATCCTCGACGAACTGGGGTGGCCCGCCCTCGAAGAGGGCCTGCGCCTGCTCGACACGGCGGTCGCCAAGACCAAGGACCACACCTTGGCCGTCGCCGAGGCGTGGCCCGCGCTGATCCTCAACCGCGGCGACAAGGCCGTCGTCGTCGGGCCCGACCAGGTGCTGCTCGAGCACGACCTGCGCATCCCCGTCGAACTCGACCGCTGGAACCGCCCCCACTTCCGCTGGACCGACGGCGAACTCCTCGTCATGTGGTGGCAGGACGGAAAGCAGCTCGGCTACTGGTCCGCCCGGCCCGCCGAGGTGTTCACCGTCGGCGGCGAGGAGCTCCCGCACTGGTGGTACGGCCACGTCGCCGCCCCGTCGATCCCGCTGCCCGGCGGCGGCCGCGCCACCGGCGGACGCACCCTGCACGCCGGTGACACCGTGCTGCCGCCGGGCCGGCCCGTCCTCGGCGACGGCACCACGCTCTGGCGCCGGGGCAAGCAGGGCGGCCACGAGGTGTGGATGGAGTACGACCCGGCCACCGGCACCCACGGCCGCGCCTCACTGCCCGCCTTCCTGCGCTCCGGCATCCGCGACGGGGCGAGGCTGCGCCAGGAGGAATGCGAGGTCCTGCCGCTGCAACCCGGCCTCGAGCAGAGCCCCTTCGGCACCGATGGCGTGGTCCTGGGCCGCTGGGTCCGCGAAGAGGGGGAGGGAGAGGAGGCCCGGACCGCCACCGGTACGCCCGACGGCCGCACGGTCACGCTCCCCACCCGGGACGGGAGGCGGATCCACCGCGTTCCCCTGGGCGCGCTGCGGCTGCCCGGCGGGGCCGAGCCCGTCGTCACGCTCGTGAACCAGACCGTGTCGCTGTACGCGGCGGGCGACGTCACCCGCGACGGCGAACTGGGCAGTGTGGCGCTCACCGAGCCGGGCGGCGACTTCGCGGCCGGCACCCGCTACGTACCGCCGCTCGCCTACTGGCACGCCCTGCGCCCGCGCGACGAGGGGGCCTCGGCGGTGCTGCGGGCCTTCGACGACGGGCAGGCGACCGAGGTGCTGCGTGTCACCGCGCACGCCCTCGCCGAGCGTCAGGCCGAGGTGAAGCGGGCCAAGAAGTACACCGGCCCCACGGCGGAGGAGGCCGCGCGGACCGCCGTCGCCGCCGCCCTTCCCGCGCTCACGGACGAACGGCTGCTCATCGGGGTCACCGCCCTCGTCCGGGGCACCCTGCGCCACGCCGAGTCCGTCGCGTCCTTCGTCGCCCCGCCCGCCGAGAAGTCCCGGCAGCCGCTCCGGCGCACCGAGGGCATGTTCGGCGACTACAAGCCGCTGCACGGCGACGACCAGACCCTTCGCTCCGCCGGCTCCGGCATCACCGACCAGCAGGGCTACTCCTGGTGGAGCGGCGGCATGGAGTGGAGCGTGCTCCGGCAGATCCGGGCGGTCAACCACGTCCTGTCCGGCAAGGAGGCCGACGGCAAGCCGCTGCCGGACCCGGCCGCGCTGGGCGCCCTCGGCGACGGCTGGCACAGCGAGGAGTACACCGTCCCCGGCATCGGCATGGTGTGGCCGTCCACGCTGGCCGTGCTGCGCCCCCTGGCCTACCGTGCCGCGTCGCCCGTCACGAGTCAGGCGACGCGCGAGGGGCTGCTCCTCCTCTTCGAGGCGATCACCGAGGGCCCACTGGCGGTCCCCGGGAGCGGCCTGCGCGAGATCGTCCTCGGCGAGAGGCACGAGAAGCAGCGACGCGCGGGCCAGGTCCTGCGCAAGGGCGGCCGCACCGTGGTGATCCTCGGCTGCAAGAACATCGACGGCGACCGCGACCGCGTCCACTGGCTTGCCCTCGACCACGACCCCACCGGGGCGTTCGGCGCCGTCGCCCACTTCACCCTGGAGGACGAGACGGACCGCGCGCCCGTCTACCCCGCCGAGCGGCTCGCCGCCGTCGCCCGCCTCGTACGCGACAAGGGCCCCGCGCCCTGGCGCGCCGACGCGCCCGCCGCGCTCGCGGCGTCGACCCGCACGGGACTGGGCCCCGTCCAGGCGGCCCTGATCGTCGCCGGGCGACCGGAGGAGCCGGGCGCCGACGCGCTGGCACTCATGGAACTGAAGCCACGCCAGAAGAGCTTCGGTGACGAACTGCTGAGCCCGGTCCCCCGGCACGACTGCGCCGACCTCATCGGATCCCTGCTCCCCGACGACCCCGCCGAGCTGTGGACCCACGGCCCCGACACGGCCGCCGCGGGCCGCCTCTGGCGGGAACGCCTCGGCTCCGTCGTCCGTCTGCCGGAGGACGTCGCCGCCGGCCTCGCCGGGGTCACCGTGGCGTCCGCCGAGGCCGTTCTCAACCCCGCGCGGACGCCGTGGCTGAGCCGCACCACGGTGCAGCGCCCCGACAAGGACGGGGACCTCGTCCCGGCCGACCCCTCCGCGCTGCCCGGCAGGCAGGACATCACCCGCTCCGTCGCCGCCCTCGCCGGGCTCGCCTACGGTCTGCCGTACGGCCACCCGCTGCGCTCCGCCCTCCCCGAGGGCCTGGCGGCGCTGCGGCGGCGGATGGCCGACCCCGGGCTCCTGCTCGACCTCGACATCGCCTGGTCGGAGAAGGGCGGCCCCACCGCCGTGCAGATCCGCAAGGCGTACGGGCTGCCCGTCGCCGGCGGCGCCGGCTTGCGGGGACTCACCCATGTCGGCGAGGCATTGGTGCTCCGCCCCTGGTACAGCGACACCGAGACGGTGCTCGTCCGGCCCGCCGGGCTGACCGGGGCCGACGATCCCGTACTGGGCCTCGTGGAGGGGCTCGTCGGCGTCCAGGGCGGAGGGGGCGTCCAGGCGCTGCGCGCCGTGCTCGGCGACGGACTCGCCCGTGCCCTCGCGGCGGGTGGTGAGGCCGGCGCACCCGCCGGCCACGCCCAGGACCCCACGGTGTCCGTGCCCGCCCTCGTCACCGAGGTCGCGGCGGCCCACGGCCTGAGCGAGGACGCCGCCGCGCTCTACCTCCAACTGCTCGCCCTGCCCGACCCCACGGACCGCGACTGCGCCCGCTGGACGGGCTGGAAGCCCACCCGTACGAAGAAGGCCCGCGCCGAACTGACCGCGACCGGCCTCGTCGTGGAGGCCAAGCGCCCACGGGCCGGCCGCACCCTGTTCCTGCCCTGCGGCTGGCGCGACCTCAAGGCCCCCGCCCTTCCCGTGGAGACGTGGAAGGAAGGCCTCTACCCCGTCCGCGACCACGCCCGCGTCGTACCGCTGCTGCCCGTGCCCGAGCTGTTCGCCCGCGCCTGGGAACGCGTCCGCGCCGGCGACGCCCCCGCCTTCGAGGAACTCACCACCCGTGCCACCCGGAAGGGCCGCCGCCGATGACCACCACAGCACCCGCCCCCGCCGCGCGGCAGATCACCCCGCCCGAGGACCGGTACGCCACCGAACTCGCCTTCCTCGCCGCCCACGACGGCGGACCGCGCCCGCCCGCCTGGCTGCTCACCCCGCGCGCCGTCGTCACCTTCGTGATGGGCAGCGACGGCCGGGCCCTGCGCCTGCCCGACGACGCCGAGACCGCCGAGGGCGTGCCGCGCCGCCTCGTCGTCGAGGGCAAGTTCGTCGGCGACCGCGCCCTGGTGGAGCGGTGCGTCGTCACCCTCGCGGGGGAGCGCGGCCTGCTCCTCGTCGGCGAGCCCGGCACCGCCAAGTCGATGCTCTCCGAACTGCTGTCGGCCGCGATCTGCGGCACCAGCGGCCTCGTCGTCCAGGGCACCGCGGGCACCACCGAGGACCAGCTCAAGTACGGCTGGAACTACGCCCTGCTGCTCGCCCAGGGCCCCAGCCGGCAGGCGCTCGTCCCCTCACCGGTGCTCACCGCCATGACCCGCGGCGCCGTCGCCCGCGTCGAGGAGGTGACCCGCTGCCTGCCCGAGGTGCAGGACTCCCTGGTCTCCCTGCTCTCCGAACGGCGCATCGCCGTCCCCGAACTCGCGGGCGGCGACGACGCCCTGGCGCACGCCGCGCCCGGCTTCAACCTGATCGCCACCGCCAACCTCCGCGACAAGGGCGTCTCCGAGATGTCCGCCGCCCTCAAGCGGCGCTTCAACTTCGAGACTGTCGGCCCCATCGGCGACCTCGACGCCGAGACGGCGCTCGTGCGCGGCCAGTCCCGCGCCGCCGTCGAACGGGCCGGCGCCCCGTACGAGGTCGACGACGCCGTCCTGGAGGCCCTCGTCACCGCCTTCCGCGACCTGCGCGAGGGCCGCTCCGCCGAGGGCTGGGAAGTCGAGCGGCCCTCCACGGTGATGAGCACCGCGGAGGCCGTCGCGGTCGCCGGCGCGCTCGCACTGGCGGCCGCGTACTTCCCCGGCGACCGGGACGTGCTCGGGCTGCTGCCCGGCCACCTCCTCGGCGTCGTGCGCAAGGACGACCCGGCCGACGCCGCCCGGCTGCTCGGCTACTGGGACGGCCCCGTGCGGCGCCGCGCCGAGCAGGGCTCCCCGACCTGGCGCACCCTGTGGGAGCTGCGCGCCGTCCTGGAAGGCTGAGCACGTGTCCCTGCCCCTCACCCCGGACGAGGCCGTCGCGGTCCTCACCGACCCGTCGGCGCCCTACCTCGTCGGCGTACGGCACCACGCCCCGTCCCTGGCGGCCGCGCTGCCCGCACTGCTCGACGGGGCCGAGCCCGACGTGCTGCTCGTCGAACTCCCCGGCGAGATGCAGGAGTGGCTGCCCTGGCTCGCCCACGAGGACACCCGGGCCCCCGTCGCCCTCGCCGCCGCCCCCGGCGACGGGGGCGGCGGCCCGGCCTTCTACCCCTTCGCCGACTTCTCGCCCGAACTCGCCGCCGTCCGCTGGGCGGCGCGGTGCGGCGTCCCCGTCGTCGCCTGCGACCTGCCGCTCGCGGACCGCGCCTGGGACGCCGGACGCACGACGGCCCCGACGGGCGCCCCCCGGCCCGGACTCCACGCCGCGCTGAGCGCCCGGCTCACCGGCCGCCCCGGCGACGACCTGTGGGACCGCCTCGTCGAGGCCGGTGCCCCGGGCTCACCGCCCGAAGCGCTGCGCCGCGCCGCGCTCCTGACGGGTTGGGCGCTTCGCCGTGACGCCGCCGAAGGGGTCGGAGTGCCGGCCCTCGACCTGCGCCGCGAGCGGTGGATGCGGGCCCGCATCGCCGAGGCCGCCGCGGACGGCCGCCGCGCCGCCGTGGTCGTCGGCGCCTTCCACGCCCCGGCCCTGGTACCGGCCGGCCTGTGGCCGCAGGGCACCGCCCCCGCCGAAGGCCCGGACGCACCGCCCGTACCCGGGGGCGGCGCGGCCTGGACGACCTCCCTGATCCCCTACGCGTACCCGCTGCTGGACGAACGCTCCGGCTATCCGGCGGGCATCCGCGACCCCGAGTGGCAGCACACGGTGCTGGAGGCGGGCGGCGACCCCGGAGCCCTCGAGGAGGCGCTCACCCGGGCCGCCGTTCGCATCTGCGCCGAACTGCGCTCCCAGGGACACCCCTCGGGCCCCGCCGACGCGCGCGAGATCAGCCGGCTCGCCGGCGACCTCGCCCGGCTCCGCGGGCTGCCCGCGGCAGGCCGGGGGGAACTCGTCGAGGCGGTGCAGACCGTGCTGGCCCAGGGGGAGCCGTACGGCCGCGGCCGGGCCGTGGCGCGGGCCATGGAACGGGTGCTGGTCGGCACCCGCGGCGGCCGCCCCGCGCCCGGCGCGCCGCGCAGCGGCCTCGCCCCCGCCGTCGAGGCGGAACTGGCCGCACTGGGCCTGCCCGCCCCCGGCCCGGACGCCGCGGCCCCGGCCGACGCCCGGGACCTGCGCCTGGACCCGCTCCGCTCCGATCTCGACCGCCGCCGCGAACTCCTGCTGCGCAGGCTCGCCGTGTGCGGCGTGCCCTACGCCGAAGCGAAGGACGTCAGGGGAGCGGCCGGCGCCGAGGGCCTCACCACCCGATGGGAGGTCCGCTGGACACCCGCCACCGCGGCCATGCTCACCGCCGCCGGGGTCCGCGGCGTCACCGCCCTCCAGGCCGCCGAGGGCGTGCTGCGCGAACGCCGCCGCCAGGAGACGGACGAGGGCGGCCCCACCGCGGCGCAGACCCTCGCCGGACTCGCCCAGGCCGCGGAGTGCGGGCTGCCCGTGCTCGCCGGGGAACGCCTCGCCGAGACCGGCGAGGTGCTCCCCGCCTCCGGCACCCTCCCCGAACTCCTCGCGGGACTCGCCCTGCTGGACCGTGTCCGCGCCGGGCACATCGCCGGGCTCGGCGCCGACGAGGCCCGCGCCGCCCGCGTCACCGCCGTCGCCGAGCTGCTGACCGCGGCGGCCGTCCGCCAGGTCGACGGCCTCACCGGCTCCGAGGACCCCGCCGACGCGCACGCGCTGCTCGAACTCGCCCACCGCGCCGACCTCCTGGGCGGCGTCCGCCTCACCGACGCCCTCGCACGGCTCGCCGCGGACGGCTCCCCCCTCATGCGCGGCGCCGCGGGCGCCGTCCGGGTCCTCCTCGGGCACGAGGCGGCCGAGACCCTCGGCGCCCGTGCCGCCTCCTGGGTCGACGCGGCGGGCGACCCCGACTCCCGCGCCGCCCTCACCGCCCGGCTGACCGGACTGCTGACGGCGGCCGGCCCGCTGCTGGAGGCGGCCGCCCCCGCGCTGGAACCACTGCTCGACCGCGTCCGCGACCTGCCCGACCGGGCGTTCCTTTCCCGGCTCCCCGCCCTGCGCGGCGGCTTCGACACCCTCAGCCCGGCCGCCCGCGACCGCCTCCTGGCCGCCGTCGAGGAACGCCTGGACGCGGAGGGCATCGCCGACACCGCGGGCTTCGACCCCGTCGCCCTCGCCACCTGGACCCGCGCCGACCTCACCGCGCGCGCGGCCCTGGACCGGCTCGCCCTGCTCCCGCCCCGCACGACGCCGCCCTCGCACCCGGTCACGGTCACGTCCACCGACGGTGCTTCAGCTGCAGCGTCTGTACCGCCCGTCCATGCGCCCACCCGCGGGGACGGGCCCGCGGGCCCGGCGGCCGACGGCGCCTCGGGTTCCACCGGCCCGGCGGCGGCGTTCCCGCCCGGGCCCGCCGCCACTGCGACGCCGAGTGCACCACGCGGTGCCGCCGCGCCTGACGCGGCCGTTCGCGGCGGTGGTCCGGCCGCGGTCACGGCCGCGTCCGCCGGTGGTGCCTCAGGTGTCGTGTCCGTATGGGCCCGCGACGCGGCCACCCGCGGGGACGGGCCCGCGGGCCCGGCGGCCGACGCCGCGTCGGGCCCCGCCGACGCGGCGTCGCCTGGCAC
>NZ_JARAVM010000094.1:0-838 GCF_033792735.1 Streptomyces sp. PA03-3a | reverse complement strand
GGTCTGTCGGCGAAGGAACTGCGCGGCGACGCGGCGGCCAACATCCGCGGCGGTGCGGCGCTGCTGGCGTCGTACCAGAAGGCCGCGGGCGGTTCGGTCTCCGCCGAGGCCGGTGACTGGTACGGGGCTGTCGCCCGGTACAGCCAGGCCTCGCAGGCGCAGGGTGCCAAGGCGTTCGCGAACCGGGTCTTCGCCACCCTGGCCAAGGGCGCCGGCCGTACCACCGCGGACGGGCAGCGGGTGACCCTCGCCGCGATGCCGCAGGTCAAGCCGGCCACGGGCCAGCTGGCGAAGCTGCGTCTGAAGGCCGCGGCGACCGCCGACACCGAGTGCCCGGCGACCGTGGACTGCACCTTCGTGCCGGCGGCGTCGAGCAACGGTCAGGTCTCCAGCCGTCCCGGCAACGGGATCCGGATCGACTCGATCGTCATCCACGACATCGAGGGCTCGTACGAGTCCGCGATCGCGACGTTCCAGACCCCGGGCAGCTCGGCCGCCTCGCACTACGTGATGCGGTCCTCGGACGGCGCCGTGACGCAGATGATGCCCACCAAGGACATCGCCTTCCACGCGGGCAACTACTCCACCAACATGCACTCCATCGGCATCGAGCACGAGGGCTTCGCCGCGCACGGGGCCGACTGGTACACCGAGGCGCAGTACGAGGCGACCGCGGAGCTGGTGACGTACCTGTCCGAGCGCTTCGGCATCCCGCTGGACCGGCAGCACATCGTGGGCCACGACAACGTTGTCGGCCCGTCGTCGGCGACCGTGTCCGGCATGCACTGGGACCCGGCCGACGGCTGGGACTGGGAGCACTTCATGGCCCTGGTCGGCG
>NZ_JARAVM010000021.1:0-160613 GCF_033792735.1 Streptomyces sp. PA03-3a | reverse complement strand
CCCCCGGCTCCGGCACCCGCCCCGGCTCCGGCCGCCCCGGCGCCCGCCCCGGCCGCCACTCCGGCTCCGGCTCCGGCTCCGGCTCCGGTCACCCCTGCCCCGGCTGCCGCGGCCGCCCCCTCGGCGACGGCGCCCACCGACGAGGGCGCGTACGTGACCCCGCTGGTGCGCAAGCTCGCCGCCGAGAACGGCGTGGACCTGGCCTCGGTCAAGGGCACCGGTGTCGGTGGCCGCATCCGCAAGCAGGACGTCCTGGCCGCCGCCGAGGCCGCCAAGGCCGCCGCTGTCGCGCCGACCGCCCCGGCCCCGTCCGCGGGCGTCACGGTGCCGGCCGCCGCCGCCGCGCTGCGCGGTCAGACGGTCAAGATGACCCGCATCCGCAAGGTCATCGCCGAGAACATGATGAAGGCCCTGCACAGCCAGGCGCAGCTGTCGACCGTGGTCGAGGTGGACGTCACCAGGATCATGCGGCTGCGGGCCCGGGCCAAGGAGTCCTTCCTGGCCCGCGAGGGCGTCAAGCTCTCGCCGATGCCGTTCTTCGTGAAGGCCGCCGCCGAGGCGCTGAAGGCCCACCCGGTCATCAACGCCAAGATCAACGACGACGGCACCGTCACCTACCACGACGTCGAGAACGTCGGCATCGCGGTGGACTCGGAGCAGGGCCTGATGGTCCCGGTCATCAAGGGCGCCGGCGACCTGAGCCTGGCCGGCATCGCCAAGAAGACCGCCGAGCTGGCCGGCAAGGTCCGCAACAAGAAGATCAGCCCGGACGACCTGTCCGGCGGCACGTTCACGATCAGCAACACCGGTTCGCGCGGTGCGCTGTTCGACACCATCATCGTGAACTACCCGCAGGTCGCCGAGCTCGGCATCGGCGCCACCGTGCGCCGCCCGATGGTCGTCAACCACCCGGACCTGGGTGAGACCATCGCGATCCGCGACGTGGCGTACCTGACCCTGTCGTACGACCACCAGCTGGTCGACGGCGCGGACGCCGCCCGCTACCTGAACGACGTCAAGGCCCGTCTCGAGGCCGGCGAGTTCGAGGGCGACCTCGGTCTGTAACCGACCGGAGTCCCCGCGGGACCGTACGACGGCCGAGGCCCCAGCCCCTTCCCGGGCTGGGGCCTCGGCCGTTGTGCCCTCGACGGGGGATCACCGCCGGATTGAACGGCCCCGGCCCGGCGGACGTACTGGAGGGGGCAGGGCCGGGGAGCCGGACGCCGGTGAACCCGCCCCGCGGTGACGGCCCATCGCCGTCACCGGCTCCCGCCGGGGCGCCACCGTCCCCACCGGCCCGGCCGCCCTGGCGGGTTGCGCGCTGCGGAGTCCTTCCCCCCGCGCTGACGCGCACGCAGCGGGCTCCGGCGGGGCCGGTCCGGACCTCCCGGACCGGCCCCGTCCCGTCGCCCGGGGCGACCGCATAGCCTCGGGGCATGCGTGCGGCACGACTGATCCACCTCGTCCTCCTGCTCCAGTCCCGCGAGTCGATGACGGCGACCGAACTCGCCACCGCCCTGGAGGTGTCCGAACGCACCGTCGGCCGGGACGTCCTGGCCCTGTCCGAGGCGGGGGTGCCGGTCTACGCCGAGCGGGGGCGCGCCGGCGGGTACCGCCTGGTCGACGGCTACCGCACCCGGCTGACCGGGCTGGCCCGCGCGGAGGCGGAGGCGCTCTTCCTGTCCGGGGTGCCCGCCGCGCTGCGGGCCATGGGCCTGCACGACGCGGGTTCCTCGGCCCGTCTGAAGGTCTCCGCCGCCCTGCTGCCCGAACTGCGGGACGCACCGCGCTCGGCGGCGCAGCGCTTCCACCTGGACGCGCCCGGCTGGTGGCAGGAACCGCAGACGCCGCGGCTGCTGCCGTCGCTCGCCGCGGCCGTCTGGGGGGACCGGCGGCTGCGGGCCCGGTACCGGCGGGGCGAGGCGGAGGTGGAGCGCGAACTGGACCCGTACGGCCTCGTGCTCAAGGGGGGTGTCTGGTACGCGGTGGCGCGCTGCGGCGCGGACGTCCGGGTCTACCGGGTGGACCGGTTCACCGCGGCGGAGCCCACGGAGGATCGTTTCGGCAGAGACCCGGACTTCGATCTGCCCGCGTTCTGGGAGGCCCGCGCCGCCGAGTTCGCCCGCTCGATGCTCCGGGACGAGGTCGTCCTCCGGCTCACGCCCGACGGCGCCCGCCGCCTGCCGTACGTCACCGACCGCACCGCCGCCCGTGAGGCCCTCGCGGCCGCCGCACCCCCGGACGCGCGGGGGCGGGTGACCGTCACCCTCCCCGTCGAGGGCCAGGACGTCGCCTACGAACAGCTCCTGTCCCTCGGCCCCGACGCCGAGGTGCTCGGCCCGGACGCCCTGCGCGAGCGGCTGGCCGGCGCGGTCCGCGCCATGGCCGCCCTCTACTCCTGAGGGGCGCGTCTGCCGTGTTCCGCGTGCGTCGGAGGGCCGCAGCCAGGATGCTGGAGCGGTGATGGACGAGACGGAGTTCTGGGAGATCGTCGACAGCACGCGTGAGGCAGCGGGGGGCGACCCGGAGGAGCACGCCGACCTCCTGGTGGAACGACTCACCCAGCTCGACCCGGAGTCCGTCGTCGACTTCGCCCGGCACTTCGAGAGCCGTTTCAACCGGGCCTACCGCTGGGACGTGTGGGGCGCCGCCGACCTGATGCTGGGGGGCGCCGGTGACGACGCGTTCGACTTCTTCCGCTGCTGGCTCATCGGCCAGGGCCGGCACGTCTTCGAGGGGGCCGTCCACGACCCCGACAGCCTCGCGCAGCTGACCGGCGCCTTCGACCCGGAGGTCGACGGCGACGCCGAGGACCTCGGTTACGCGGCGGACGAGGCGTACGAGCAGCTCACCGGGGTCCGGCTGCCGGACCTGGACCTGCCGGCGCAGCCCGCCGAGCCGGAGGGCGTCTACATCGACTTCGAGAACGCGGCCGCGGTGGCGGAGCGGTTCCCCCGGCTCTGGGAGCGCTTCGGCTGAGCCGTACCGCCGGGCCCCGCCGCGCGCACCGGGTGACCCGTCAGACCCGGCGCCCCATGCACACGTCGTCGACGTAGACACCGTCCAGCAGGAACTCCCCGGGCAGCACGCCCTCCACGGTGAAGCCGGCCGCCTCGTACAGCCGCCGGGCCGGGGTGTTGTGGCCCAGCACCCGCAGCGTGACGCGCACCGCGCCCTGCCTGCGGGCCTCCACCACGGCCGCCAGGACGAGTTCCAGCCCCACCCCGCGGCCCCGCGCCCAGGTGTCGACCGCCAGGCCCTGGATCTGGCGCACATGGGCGTTGGAGGCCAGCGGCGTCGGCGGCACCAGCCCGACGAAACCGGCGAGCCGCCCGTCGGTCTCCGCCACCAGGAAGGCGTCCGGGCCGAAGCGCTCGCCGAAGAAGTCCTCGTTCTCCTCCCGCGGTGGCCGCACCGCGTGCAGGGTCGACCACGTCGCCCGCTCCAGCCGCACGAGTGCGGGGTCGTCGGAGAGCAGGGCCGGTCGCACACGGATGTCGGACATGCGTGTCACCTTCCCACACCAGGAGGGCCGTTCCGCGCGACGATGTCCCCATGCGCATCGCCATCACCGGCTCGTCCGGCCTCATCGGCTCCGCCCTGGTCCGCTCCCTGCGCTCCGACCGGCACGATGTCGTACGCCTCGTCAGGCGCGAGCCCTCCGGGCCGGACGAGGCACGCTGGGACCCGCGGGGAGGCACCGTCGACACCGCGCGGCTCGCGGGCGTGGAGGCCGTCGTCCACCTCGCCGGCGCCGGGGTCGGCGACCACCGCTGGACGGACGACTACAAGCGGACCATCCGCGACAGCCGTGTGCGGGGCACGGCGACCCTTGCGCGGGCCCTCGCCTTCCTGGACACCCCGCCGCGGGTGCTCGTCAGCGGTTCCGGCATCACGGCGTACGGCGACACGGGCGACCGCAGGGTCGACGAGAGCGCACCGCTGGGCACCGGCTTCCTGCCCTCCGTCTGCCGCGACTGGGAGGCCGCCGCCGACCCGGCCCGCGAGGCGGGCGTCCGCACCGCGTTCGCCCGCACCGGACTGGTCGTCTCCGGCAGCGGCGGGGCATGGGGCCGGCTCTTCCCGCTCTTCAAGGCGGGCTTGGGGGGGCGGCTCGGCGACGGACGCCAGTACTGGAGCTTCATCTCCCTGCACGACCACATCGCGGCACTGCGCCACATCATCGCCACCGAGTCCGTCTCCGGGCCGGTCAACCTGTGCGCGCCCGAGGCGCTGACCAACGCCGAGGTGACCCGGGCGATGGGACGGGTGCTGCGCCGGCCCACGGTGTTCGCCGTCCCCGGGCCCGTACTGCGCTCCGTCGTCGGTGAGTTCGCCACCGAGATCCTCGGCAGTACCCGCGCGGTGCCGCGGGTGCTGCTGGACTCCGGATTCACCTACGCCCACCCCGGGATCGAGGAGGCGATCCGCGCCGCACTGGCCGAAGAAAGGCACTGAATGCCACCCACAGCCGTTTTCCGGCATCAGTTGGCGCGTGAGTGGGCATGACGGTTCCAGCACCAGCTGACGCGAGCGGGGAAACGTGCCGACCTCGGGGAGGGGCATCGTGCTCTCTACAGCACGCTCTACGGGTTCACATACGGACGTGTGCGTGATCGGGGCCGGCCTCGCCGGTCTCTCCGCGGCGCGTCACCTCACCAGTGCGGGGCTCACCGTCACCGTGCTGGAGGCCGAGGACCGGGTCGGTGGCCGCATGGCCACCGAGAAGGTCGACGGCTTTCTTCTCGACCGGGGGCCACAACTGCTCAACACCTCCTATCCGGAGCTGCGCCGCACCCCGGAACTGGAGGGGCTGCAGCTGCGGCCGCTCTCGCCCGGCGTCCTGGTGCGCTCCGCGGGCCGCGGCTACCGCGTCGGCGACCCGCGCGCCGCGCTCGCCGCGGCCCGCGCGCCCATCGGCTCGCCCCTGGACAAGGCCCGGCTGCGGACAGCGCTCAACCGCCTCGCCGACGCGCCCGCCGAACGCCTTCTGGAGCGCCCCGAGACCACGGCCGCGGCCGCCCTCGCCTCGCGCGGCTTCGCGCCGCGCACGGTCGACGGGTACCTGCGGCCGCTGCTGTCCGCGCTGCTCTGCGACCCGGACCTCACGACCTCCAGCCGGGTCGCCGACCTGGTCCTGCGCGGCTTCGCCCTCGGCCGTACGTGCCTGCCGGCGGGCGGCGCGGCCACGGTGCCGCAGGCGCTGGCCGCCGCGCTGCCGCCCGGCACGGTCCGCACCGGGGTGCGGGCGGTCGCCGCGGCCACGAACGGCGTCCGCACCGCGGGCGGGGACGAGATCCCCTGCCGGGCCGTGGTCGTCGCCACCGGGGCCCGCGCGGCGGCCGGTCTGCTGCCCGGGCTGCGGGTCCCCGCCTTCCACGGCGTCACCGTCCTGCACCACGCCTCGTCGGCCGCCCCGCTGAAGCAGCCCGCGCTCGTGCTCGACGCGGACCGGCGCGGACCCGTCTCCCACACGTTTCCGGCCAGCCTCGTCGACCCCTCCCGCGCCCCCGTGGGCCGCGCCCTCGTCACCTCCGTCCTGCTGGGCCCCGCGGCCGCCCCCGCGCCGGACGACATCGCCGTCCGGGCCCACCTCGCGGAGCTCTACGGCACGTCCACCGCCGGATGGGAACTGCTCGCCGTCCACCACGACGCCGAGGCGCTCCCGGCGATGACGGCCCCGCACGACCTGCGCCGCCCGGTGCGGATACTGCAGGGCCTCTACGTCTGCGGCGACCACCGCGACACCAGCACGGTCCAGGGCGCGCTCCTCTCCGGGCGCCGGGCCGCCCAGCACCTCCTGCGCGACGTCGGCCTCCGCCAGGGCCCCGACACGCAGCCGCTCGCGGCGTAGGGAGCACCGTTTCGGTGCGTTCCGGGGCCTTCTCGGGTCTTTCGGCTCTTCCCTGCGCCTGCGCCTCGCGCCTTCGGCGTGGGGCGGCGGGCGGCCCTGTTGGGCGGGTGTGCGGGTCGGTTGGTGGCGGGCGCCGGAGCGGGGGCGGTGTTCGCGGGGTGCGGTCTCGTCGCCGGCCGCGGGTGCAGACGGCCGGTGACCACGCCCACCGTTCCTGCGTGGCGCGCCCGCCGTGACCGGCGTCTGCGGGCGGGTGCTTCCCCCGACGACGGGCCCGCTTTCGACGTCCACACCGCTGAAAGCGAGGCCGATCTCCCGCCGACCGCTCGACAGCACCCCGAAGCACTCGCAGACGCGGGTCACGGCGGGCGCGCCCACCACCGGCAGCAGGCGTGGAAGCGGCCATCTGCACCCGCGGACGGCAACGAGACCCGCGGTACCGGAAAGGCACCCCGCTCCGGCGCATGCACCCTCGCCGGCCACCGGCCCGCACAGCGACGACCGCCCCGAACGCCCCGCCCTCCCCTCCGCAGCCCGCCGCTGTGCGCCGCGGGGCGCGAGACGAACCCGCACGCACCCACCAGCACGGGCACCCCATAGGCGCCCCCGCACCCCCGTCCCGGCACCCGGAGGAGGCCTACCTCACCCCACGGGGACCCCCAGGGCCGTCGCGCGGTCGTGGAAGGCGCGGACGGGGGCGGCGTCGCGGTGGGTGTCGAGGCGGCGGCTGAAGTCGCGGACGTACTCGACGGCGCGCAGCGACCGCATCTCGACGGCGGCCTGCATGGCCTCCGCGCCGAGGGCGCAGGCGGCGTCGACCTCGCCGAGGCCGAGCCGCGCGGTGGCCAGCACCGTGCGGCAGAAGACGCGGCTGCGGGCGTACGCGTGGCCGCGCAGTTGCAGCGAGCGCTCCGCGTGCTGCGAGGCCGCGCGGTACTGGCCGAGGTCGCGGTGGCAGTGGCCGAACTCGTCCGCGAGCTGGGCCTCGTCGAAGAAGCGCGCCCAGGACGGGACGTCGTCGCCGTTCCTGACCGCCTCCAGGGCGCGTTCGGCCCGCACCAGTGCCGCTGTGCAGGCGCGGACCTCGCCGAGCAGCCCGTGGCCGCGTGCCTCGGCCGCGTGGAAGAGCGCCTGCACGACCGGCGGGGCTCCGCTGCCGACCCCCTGCTGGGCGACCCGCGCCAGCTGGACGGCCTCGCGGCCGTGCCCGAGGTAGACCGCCTGGCGGCTCATCGTGACGAGGACGTACCCCCCGTAGACGCGGTCCCCGGCGGCCTGCGCGAGCCGCAGGGCCTGCACGAAGTACCGCTGGGCGAGCCCGTGGGCGCCGATGTCGTAGGAGGTCCACCCCGCGAGCCGGGTGAGGTCGGCGACGGCGGCGAAGAGACGGCGGCCCATCGTCTCGCCGTAGCTGCCGCGCAGCATGGGTTCGGCCTCGTGCTCGAGGTAGCGGACGAGGGCCTGCCGCGCGTGGCCGCCGCCGTAGGCGTTGTCGAGGGTGCGGAAGAGCTCGCCGACGGAGCGCAGGGCGGCGATGTCACCCATGCCGACCCGCTGGCCGGTGCCGCCGAAGACCGCGGGCGCGGCCACCGCGACCGGTGCGTGCGCGCCGCGTAAGCCGCCGCCGGCCCGTTGCGCCGGCAGCCGCGCCGCCCCGGGTCCGGCGCCGTGCCCCGGACCGCCCGCGCCCGCCGGGGCGGCGCCCGGCTCGGGGCCGCGCCCCACCCGGTCGTCGGCGCGGCCGATCAGCCAGTCGCGGCTGGGGACCACGAGCCCGGCGGGGGTGAACGCGATCTTGCGGAGGTCGGCCTGGTTGCCGGTGTCCTTCCGCCACAGCCCGGAGACGATCTCGACGGCCTCCTCCGGGGAGGAGGCGTACTCCAGCCCCGCGTAGACGGGTGCGACGGCGTCGAGGCCGAGGTCGTGGGCGGACAGCCGGCGCCCGAGCCGCCGGGTGAAGACCTCGGCGATGAGCGCGGGCGTCGTGCCCCGGGGCTGCTGGCCGCGCAGCCACCGGGTGACGGAGGTCTTGTCGTACCGCAGGTCCAGACCGTGCTCGATGCCGAGCTGGTCCACCCGGCGGGCGAGCCCGGCGTTGGAGAACCCGGCCTCGGCGATCAGGGCGGCCAGTTGACGGTTCGGGGGGCGCTGCGAGGAACGGTCGGACATCTGTGGTGCGGTCCCCTGCCTTCCGGGCGTGCGGGCGTGCGAGGTTGCGGGTGTTCGGGCGTGCGAGGTTGCGGGCGTCCGGGGCGGTGTCCACCGTCCGCGGCCCGCCGGGTCATCCGCAGAACGGCGCGAATGTAACGTTCTGTATCGACTCACTCACGACCCGAGCGCCTCCCATTCGCCGTATCGGGTGAATCTGCACCCACATATCGGCAGAACGCTTGCTTTGCCCTCCCCCGGGTGCTAAGCCCTCGACCCCGTGCAGGACACCACCCCACCGGACGTACAGTTGCTGAGGCGCTCTTGACGCGTGGAGGGGCGCCGCAAAGGACCACAAAGGGAGCGGCCGTGAGTGACCTGCGCTTCGTCCATCTGGGCTTCGGCGAGGACGCGGTGGAGTACCGGGAGGCGTGGGAGGAGCAGCGCCGGGTGCACGCGGCGCGCTTCGCCGACGAGATCCCCGACACGTGCCTGCTGCTGGAGCACCCGCCCGTCTACACCGCGGGCCGCCGCACCGAGGACAGCGAGCGCCCACTGGACGGCACCCCCGTGGTGGACGTCGACCGCGGCGGCAAGATCACCTGGCACGGGCCTGGCCAGCTGGTCGGCTACCCGATCCTGAAGCTGCCGCGCCCGGTGGACGTCGTCGCGCACGTGCGCCGGCTGGAGGAGGCGCTGATCGACGCGTGCGCCGAGTTCGGCCTGGAGACCACCCGGGTGGAGGGCCGCAGCGGCGTGTGGGTACTGGGCGACCCCGTCGAGGACCGTCCGCCGGTCATCCCGGGGCTGACCCTGGACTTCGATCCGCGGCTGCAGGACGAGGAGTTCGACCCCCGCCTGTCGGGCCCGGAGTACGCCCCCTCCAACGCCGGCCAGCGCCGCGAGGACCGCAAGCTCGCCGCGATCGGCATCCGCGTCGCGAAGGGCGTGACGATGCACGGCTTCGCGCTGAACTGCAACCCCGACAACACCTGGTTCGACCGGATCGTGCCCTGCGGCATCCGGGACGCCGGCGTGGCCTCGCTCAGCAACGAACTCGGCCGCGAGGTCACCGTCTCCGAGGTCCTCCCGGTGGTGGAGAAGCACCTGCGGCGGGTCCTGGAGTCGGCGGAGCCGCTCCCCCGGGTCGTCCCGGAATCCACAGGCGTACGCTGATGTTCACCAAGGAAACGAAGCCTCGAGAGGGAGTCGGACGTGTCCGCTGTAGCGCCTGAAGGCCGCAAGATGCTGCGTCTGGAGGTCCGCAACAGCCAGACCCCCATCGAGCGCAAGCCCGAGTGGATCAAGACCCGGGCCAAGATGGGTCCCGAGTACACCGAGCTGCACAGCCTGGTGAAGCGCGAGGGTCTGCACACGGTGTGCCAGGAGGCGGGCTGCCCCAACATCTTCGAGTGCTGGGAGGACCGCGAGGCCACCTTCCTCATCGGCGGCGACCAGTGCACCCGGCGCTGCGACTTCTGCCAGATCGACACCGGAAAGCCGCAGGCCCTCGACCGTGACGAGCCGCGCCGTGTCGGCGAGTCCGTCGTCACCATGGACCTGAACTACGCCACCATCACCGGCGTCGCCCGCGACGACCTGGAGGACGGCGGCGCCTGGCTGTACGCCGAGACCGTGCGCCAGATCCACGCCATGACCGCCGACCGCGCCGCCGGCCGCACCAAGGTCGAGTTGCTGATCCCGGACTTCAACGCGGTCCCCGAGCAGCTCGCCGAGGTCTTCGGCGCCCGTCCCGAGGTGCTCGCCCACAACGTGGAGACGGTGCCGCGGATCTTCAAGCGTATCCGTCCCGGCTTCCGCTACGAGCGCTCGCTGGAGGTCATCACCAAGGCGCGCGAGGCGGGGCTGGTGACCAAGTCCAACCTCATCCTCGGCATGGGCGAGGAGCGCGAGGAGGTCAGCCAGGCGCTGCAGGACCTGCACGACGCCGGCTGCGAGCTGATCACCATCACCCAGTACCTGCGCCCGAGCCTGCGGCACCACCCGGTGGAGCGCTGGGTGAAGCCCCACGAGTTCGTGGAGCTGAAGGAGGAGGCCGAGGAGATCGGCTTCGCCGGTGTCATGTCGGGCCCGCTCGTGCGGTCCTCGTACCGGGCCGGCCGGCTCTTCCAGCAGGCCGTCGAGCGCCGCGGCGAGCGCGGCGAGGTCGTCGCCGTACAGGCCGTCTGATCACACTGCGGTGACCTGCGCGTCACCGCCGGAACGTGCGGTTCGTCACGTCAGGGGTCCCCGCGGGGACCCCTGACGCGTCCCTGACGTGCGGCACCTCCGCGCGGAACGGCGCGAAGGCACCGCCAGGGCTTCACGACGGTTTGACCGACCGGTCACGGACTGGTAACACAATGTGGTGACTCTGGATAAGCGGACCATCCCACCGCGTCTGAGCCGTCCTGAGGGGGACACCACCATGCAGGCCGCACACCTCCACCGCCAGAGCACCATCCCCGGCGCCGCCGCCGGCGCGCTGCGCGCCGTGGAGCACCTCCTGTTCCGCGGCGCCGAGGAGACGGCGCGCCGCAACGCCTGGTCCGCCGTCCTGGAGGACCGCAAGCGCGCCAAGGACCGCCGCGACGCCCAGCACGTGATGGACGCCCTGGTCTCCTCGCGGGCCGCGCACGGCGACGTCCTCTAGAGCCCCGGCGGGGCCGCCGGAAAAGGCGGACCCCCCCTCCGGTGGGGCCGGGGCCGCGCGGCCACGTATCCTGTGCGGCATGGCGAGGGATACATCCGAGAGCAACCCTGGGCGCCTCAAGCAGATCGCCCAGACCTACAAGATGACCAGGCGGGTCGACTCCAAGGTCGGTCTCGTCCTTGCGGCTGTGGGAATCGTCACCTTCGGTGTCATCCTCGCCATCGGCTTCTTGATCGGTCACCCCATCTACGCGGGCATCCTGGGCTTCCTTCTGGCCCTGCTGGCGATGGCGATCATCTTCGGACGGCGCGCCGAGAAGGCCGCGTTCGGCCAGCTGGACGGGCAGCCCGGCGCCGCGGCCGCGGTGCTGGACAACGTCGGCCGCGGCTGGTCGGTGACGCCCGCGGTGGCGATGACCCGCAGCCAGGACGTCGTGCACCGCGCGGTCGGCAAGGCCGGCATCGTCCTGGTCGGCGAGGGCAACCCGAACCGGCTGAAGGGCCTGCTGGCCTCCGAGAAGAAGAAGATGGCGCGCATCGTCGTGGACGTCCCGGTCACCGACCTCATCGTGGGCAACGGCGAGGGGCAGGTGCCGCTGAAGAAGATCCGCACTACCCTACTGAAGCTGCCGCGCGTGCTGCCCGGCCCCAAGGTCACCGAGGTCAACGACCGGCTCCGGGCGCTCGGCGACCTGATGAGCAACATGCCGGTGCCGAAGGGGCCGCTCCCCAAGGGCATGCGGATGCCGAAGGGCCGCTGATCGCATACGAAACGGAACGCGAAGTGCCCCGGACGAATCGACTCGTCCGGGGCACTTCGCGTCGTGCGCTCCACGGTCACATCCGGATCTGGACCGCCTTCACGGCCCGGTCGTGCATGCCGCGGGTGTCGCGGTCCCAGACCACCGCCGGGACGACCAGCAGGAGCAGCAGCGTCCGCAGCACCGCCGCGCCGAGCCCGAGCGGCCCACCGTCCTCCTTCACCACGCGCAACCGCAGCAGGCGCTTGCCCGGGGTGGTGCCGACGGTGCCCAGCAGCAGCACGCTCATGAGGCCGAAGACCACCGTGGTCCACGGATTGGCCGCGGCCGCGTCACGGTGCGCGATCAGCCCGTACGCGATCAGCGCGCACAGGCCCCAGTCGATGAAGAGGGCCGCGATGCGCCGCCCGACCGGGGCGATCGAGCCGGGGCCGTCCTCAGGCAGCCCGAGGCGCTGCCCGCGGTAGCCGAAGTCGACACCCATCCGCTCCGCGGCGGCCTTCGGGCCCTCGATCCACGATCCGATGACATCCCTGTTGTCCACGGCTCCACGGTAACCCCCCGCCCCGGGGCGCCCGCGTCCGACCCGGCACCCGTGCGGCGGCTCGGTTAACCTGCAAGAAACAAATGGGTCACGAGAGGGAAATGCCCGATCTCTATGGTCGGCATCAACGTGCGCCACCGCACTGGTCGCACCCATGAGCTGCAATCCGGCCTCCCGGGCCGGGCCAAGGAGGAGTTGGATGTCGTTCCAAAACGCCGACGAGGTGAAGAAGTTCATCTCGGACAACGACGTCAAGTTTGTGGACGTCCGGTTCTGCGACCTGCCCGGTGTGATGCAGCACTTCACGGTCCCGGTCGAGTCCTTCGACCCCGACGAGCAGCTGATGTTCGACGGGTCCTCGATCCGCGGCTTCCAGGCCATCCACGAGTCCGACATGGCTCTGGTGCCGGACCTCTCCACGGCCAAGCTGGACCCGTTCCGCCGGGACTCCACGCTCAACGTCAACTTCTTCATCCACGACCCGATCACCGGCGAGCAGTACAGCCGTGACCCGCGGAACGTGGCGAAGAAGGCCGAGGCCTACCTCGCCTCCTCCGGCATCGCCGACACCGCGTACTTCGGCCCCGAGGCCGAGTTCTACGTCTTCGACAGCGCCCGCTTCGAGACCGGCGCGAACCAGTCCTTCTACCACATCGACTCCGAGGCCGGCGCCTGGAACAGCGGTGCGGAGCAGGACAACCGCGGTTACAAGGTCAAGTACAAGGGCGGCTACTTCCCGGTCCCGCCGGTCGACCACTTCGCCGACCTGCGCGCCGAGATCACCCTCGAGCTGATGAAGTCCGGCCTCCAGGTCGAGCGCCAGCACCACGAGGTGGGCACCGCCGGCCAGGCCGAGATCAACTACAAGTTCAACACGCTGCTCGCCGCGGCCGACGACCTGATGCTCTTCAAGTACATCGTGAAGAACGTCGCCTGGCGTGCCGGCAAGACCGCGACCTTCATGCCCAAGCCGATCTTCGGTGACAACGGCTCCGGCATGCACGTCCACCAGTCGCTGTGGACCAACGGCGCCCCGCTGTTCTACGACGAGCAGGGCTACGCGGGCCTGTCGGACACCGCCCGCTACTACATCGGCGGCATCCTCAAGCACGCCCCGGCGCTGCTGGCCTTCACCAACCCCACGGTGAACTCGTACCACCGCCTGGTCCCCGGCTTCGAGGCCCCGGTCAACCTGGTCTACTCGCAGCGCAACCGCTCCGCGGCCATCCGCATCCCGATCACGGGTGCGAACCCCAAGGCCAAGCGCATCGAGTTCCGCGCCCCGGACTCCTCCGGCAACCCGTACCTGGCCTTCTCGGCGCTGCTGCTCGCGGGCCTCGACGGCATCAAGAACAAGATCGAGCCGGCCGAGCCCGTCGACAAGGACCTCTACGAGCTCGCCCCCGAGGAGCACGCGGGCGTCCCGCAGGTCCCGACCTCGCTGTCGGCGGTCCTGGAGTCGCTCGAGGACGACCACGAGTTCCTCCTCCAGGGCGGGGTCTTCACCTCCGACCTGATCGAGACCTGGATCGACTACAAGCGGGTCAACGAGATCGCCCCGATCGCGCTGCGGCCGCACCCGCACGAGTTCGAGCTCTACTTCGACATCTAGGAAGTCCGCAGGTCAGGGCCATGAGTCCCTGACCTGGGCCGTCCATGGGCCGTGGGCCGTGTTTCCCAAATCGGGAGGCACGGCCCACGGCTTGTCCGTGTGGGTTTCTCCACTACGTCCCAGGCCGGGAATCTGCAGGCCACACCGCGGACCGCCCCAGCCAATGCCTCAGGGCCTGGTGCGCCGGCTCTCGACGGCGCTATCGTCCCTGCCATCGCGGGGGTGGGGTTATGGGGCGGAGGGTCAAGACGCCAGGCATCATGCCCTGGTGGCTGTGGCTGATCTTTTGGGCGCAACTGGCTTTTGTGGCCTGGAACATGATCCGGCCGACGGTTCACGTCACCCTGGCCCTGCTGGGACCGATGTTCTTCACGGCCGCCCTCAAGTGGCACCAGAGCCGCAGAATTGGCAGATGACGAGGCCGGTCGACCGTCGCGCCCACAGTTCGCATCGAGGCGCGGCACCAGACCGCACGGGACGTCGCGATCAGGCGAACGGCGACAGACCCTTGCTCTCCAGGTGAGCGAGCACCGCGTCAAGGCACGCCTCTGCCGTGTCCATGTCCGCGCGGAAGAACGAGTCCTCGCCGAGCGGCCCGCCACTGATGACGACCATCCATGCCTTCTTGCGCTCAACCATGCGGTCGCCGTCGACCTTGAACACCGTGGTGACTCCGTGCCCGGCCAGCCACTCCAACAGTTCACACATGTCCACGCGCTTTCCTCCGGGAAGATCCTCCCATTCCCGGAGCGCGCGCTCGGGCCGACGCGGGGAACCGCCCGTCCGGGCCGCGCACCGGCCGACGGCTTTCCCGTCGCGGAAGCCGTGTGGGGCGCGGCCCCAGGTGGGAGGATCGCCGTGCCGGGTGCCGTGCCGAGGAGGGGTCCGCTATGCCGTCCACCGAACTGGAGCACACCTTCCGGGTCGCCGCGCCCCCGGATGAGGTCTTCGCGCACCTGGCCGAACCGACGCACTACATCGGCCTGTCGCCGCTCCTCGTCGACGTCCGCGATGTGCACCGCAGTGGCGGGAGCGTGCGCTACACGGCCGTGGAGCGGTTCCGGTTCCTGGGTCTGCTGCGGCACGACAACGTCATCGACGTGACGCTCGTCGCCGTCCCGGACCGGCTGCCGCACTCCGCCGAGATCTCCGGCGAGGTCCGCAGCCCGGCCCGGGTCCGCATGGGCTACCGCTTCGCCATAGAGCGCGACGGCGCCGGCAGCCTGGTCACCGACACCCTGCGCCTGCGCACGCCGCCCGGCCTGCTGCGCTTCGCCGCCTCCCAGGCGGGGGCGGTCCAGCGGGCCAGGGCCCGGGTCCTCAGGGACCGGCTGGAGCGGCCCGTCTGAAGACGGGAGGGTCCTGTCAGGCGCGGCGGCCGACGCCGCCGTAGAAGCCGATCTCGCCGGAGCGCGGCGGGACGGGGGTGTCGGGGCGCCAGAAGGGGACCTGGACGAGGCCCGGCTCCTCCAACTCGAAGCCGTCCAAGAGCCGCTCGACCTCGGACCGGGAGCGCAGGTTGAGGCTCGCGGTGGCGTTGTTGTAGACGGCCTGGGCGTCGCTGCGGTCGGCGAAGTCGCCGGTGGCGTGCGAGAGCACCACGTAGCTGCCAGCCGGGAGTGCGTCGCGCAGGGTGGCGACGACCTCCGCGGGCTTGTCCCCGTCGGTGAGGAAGTGGAGGACGGCGACGAGGAGCAGGGCGACCGGTTCGTCGAAGTCGATGACCCGCCGGACGTCGGGGTGGTCCAGGACGGCCCGGGGGTCGCGCAGGTCGGCGAGTACGACGCTGGTGGCGGCCGAGCGGCTGAGCAGGGCGTTGGCGTGGGTGTTCACGATCGGGTCGTTGTCGACGTACGCGATGCGGACGTCGGCCGACACCTCTTGGGCGATCTCGTGCACGTTCGGGGAGGTGGGCAGTCCGGTGCCGATGTCGAGGACCTGGCGGACGCCGCTGCCGACCACGTGCCGGACGGCGCGGCGCATGAAGGCCCGGTTGGCGCGGACGCCGATCCTCACCTCGGGCGCCGCGACGGCGAGTGCGTCGGCGGCCTTGCGGTCGACCTCGTAGTTGTCCTTGCCGCCCAGCAGGTAGTCGTAGATCCGCGCGGGGTGCGGCCTGCCGGTGTCGATCTCCTCGGCGCGGAAGCCGTTCTCCATCACGCTGCGCTCCTCTCGGCGGCCGGCCGGGCCCTGACCCGGCACCGCTGACGACAGCTTTCCACATCATCAACTTCTATGCCGACATAGATAGTTCCTGGTCACCGGGAGTTCGACGCGGCGTCCACCGGCGGCCGGCCCGCCCTCAGCGCAGCGCGCAGTCCCCGCACAGTCCGCCGCCGGGCACGCGGTAGTACAGGCAGCAACTGCGGCGGACGTAGGCGGGCGCGCCCGGCCCGGTGAGGCGCAGGCCGCCGGCGTCGCGCAGCAGGGGGTCCGCCATCAGCTCCTCCGCCAGCGCGACGGCACGGGCGGCGGCGCCGGGCCGGGCGCCCTCCCCCAGGCACCAGGAGTGCAGCACCCGCAGGGTCCCGGCCAGGGCCGAGGCGGCGTTGCCCCACAGCAGCCCCGGCGCGACGCCCGACACCGCGTGCACGGACTCGCAGAGGGGCACGAGGTGGCCCAGGAGCACGTCCTCGCGCAGCCGGCCCGCGGGCACCCGCGGGGCGTCGTCCGGCAGCCACAGCTCGTCCGGGGCGGACCGGCCGGGGTGCCACCACAGGCGTCCGCCGGACAGGTCGGGCATGCGGTCGGTCAGCGCCGCCGGGCCGAGCGCGACGGACCACAGCCGCGCGGCCAGCCCCTGCTGGGCCAGCGAGGCGGCGACGCGCCGCTCCGGCGTGCCGAGCCGTCGCCCCACCTCCGCCACCCGTGCGGTCAGCGCGGGCGACGGCCGCCCGGCGTACACCTCCGCCAGTGGCACGAATCCCTCCGCCCGGGGCTCCCCCGGCCCGGTGCGTACGGCGAAGAACGGCCCCGGGCCGCCTCCGCCGGTCAGCGCGCCCACAGGCCCCTGACGTGTCCGAGATGACGGGTCATGACGGCCTGCACGGCCGCGCCGTCGCGGGCCAGGAGGACGTCCAGCAGTTCCAGGTGCTCCTCCGCCGAGGCCCGGAGCAGGCCGCGCTCGGCGAGGGCCGTGAGGCCGTACAGCCGGGAGCGCTTGCGCAGGTCGCCGACGACCTCGACCAGGTGCTCGTTGCCGGCGAGGGCGAGCAGCCCGAGGTGGAAGCGGCGGTCGGCCTCCACGTAGGCGATGAGGTCCCCGGCCGCGGCGGCGGTGACGATCTCCTCGGCGGCCGGGCGCAGCGCCTCCAGCGCCGTGGCGTCGGCGGTGGAGGCGAGGCCGGTGACGGTCGGGATCTCGATGAGGGAGCGGATGTGGGTGTACTCGTCGAGCTGCCGGTCGGAGACCGCGGTGACCCGGAAGCCCTTGTTGGGCACCGGGTCGAGCAGCCCCTCCTTGGCCAGGTCCAGCAGCGCCTCGCGGACGGGCGTGGCGGAGATGCCGAAGCGGCCCGCCAGCGCGGGCACGGAGTGCACCTCGCCGGGGCGCAGCTCCCCCGCGACCAGCGCCGCGCGCAGGGCGTCCGCGACGCGCTCGCGGTAACTGCCGGAGCGCTGCCCGCCGAGGGCGGGCAGGGCGGGCCCGTCGTGCGCTGCCATGCGGTGGCTCCTCCTCGGCGACGTGGCATGTATGCGACCAGTATCGGTGTCCGGGTCGCTAGAGGACGAATCCGGCGGGGAACGGGTCCGACGGGTCCAGCAGGTACTGGGCCGTGCCGGTGATCCACGCGCGGCCGGTGACGGACGGCAGCACGCCGGGCAGGCCGGCCACTTCGGTGGTGCCGGTGAGCCGCCCCGTGAAGTGCGTGCCGATGAAGGACTCGTTCACGAAGTCCTGGTGCAGGGGCAGTTCGCCGCGGGCGTGCAGCTGCGCCATCCGCGCGCTCGTGCCGGTGCCGCAGGGCGAGCGGTCGAACCAGCCGGGGTGGATGGCCATGGCGTGCCGCGAACGGACCGCCGTGGAGCCGGGCGCCAGCAACTGGACGTGCTTGCACCCGCGGATGGTGGGGTCCTCCGGGTGGACGGGCGGCTCCTGGGCGTTGATCGCGTCCATCAGCGCGAGACCGGCGGCGAGGATGTCGTCCTTGCGGGACCGGTCGAAGGGCAGGCCGAAGGAGTCCAGGGGCAGGATCGCGTAGAAGTTGCCGCCGTAGGCGAGGTCGTAGGTGACGGTGCGGCCGTCGGCGAGGACGGCCTTGCGGTCCAGGGCGACGCTGAACGAGGGGACGTTGCGCAGGGTCACGGCGGTCGCCGCGCCGTCGGTGACGGCGACCTCCGCGACGACCAGGCCGGCCGGGGTGTCGAGGCGGACCGTGGTGACGGGCTCGGTCACCGGCACCATGCCGGTCTCGACGAGGACGGTCGCCACGCCGATCGTGCCGTGCCCGCACATCGGCAGGTAGCCGGAGACCTCGATGTAGATCACGCCGTAGTCGGCGTCCGGGCGGGTGGGCGGCTGCAGGATCGCCCCGCTCATCGCGGCGTGGCCGCGGGGCTCGTCCATCAGCAGGTGCCGGATGTGGTCGAGGTGGTCGCGGAAGTGGAGGCGGCGTTCGTTCATGGTGGCGCCGGGGACGGTGCCGATGCCGCCGGTGACGACGCGGGTGGGCATGCCCTCGGTGTGGGAGTCCACCGCGTGCAGGACGAGTTTGCTGCGCATGGGGGTGTGTCCTCCTCGTGGGTCGGGTGCCGGGGCCGCAGGTGGGGCCGCGGGCCGGGGGGCTACGCCAGGCCGGCGGCGATCGCGGCCTCGGTGGCGGCCCGGACCTCCTTCTCCTGCTCCGGCAGCAGCGGCACACGCGGCGGGCGGCAGGGGCCCCCGTACCGTCCGGCGAGGTCCATCGACACCTTGATGGCCTGGACGAACTCCGTCCGGGAGTCCCAGCGCAGCAGCGGGTGCAGCGACCGGTAGAGCGGCAGCGCGGTCCCGGTGTCCCCGGCGACCGCGGCGCGGAAGAGCTCGCCGCACGTCCGGGGCAGGGCGTTGGGGTAGCCCGCGACCCAGCCCTTGGCGCCCGCGGCGGCCAGTTCGAGCAGCACGTCGTCCGCGCCGATCACCAGGTCGAGTCCCGGGGCGAGTTCGGCCAGCTCCCAGGCGCGGCGCACGTCGCCGCTGAACTCCTTCACGGCCTTGATGTGACCCGCCTCGTGCAGTTCCGCGAGCAGGCGCGGGGTCAGGTCGACCTTGGTGTCGTAGGGGTTGTTGTACGCGACGACCGGCAGCCCGGCCCGCGCGACCTCGGCGTAGTGGGCGTGCACGGAACGCTCGTCCGCGCGGTAGGCGTTGGGCGGCAGCAGCATCACGGCCGAGCATCCGGCGTCGGCGGCGTGCTCGGCCCAGCGGCGCGCCTCGCCGGAGCCGTACGCGGCGACGCCCGGTACGACGCGCTCGCCGCCGACCGCGGCGACGGCCGTCTCCACGACCCTGGCGCGCTCCGCGGGGGTCAGGACCTGGTACTCGCCGAGCGAGCCGTTGGGCACGACGCCGTCGCAGCCGTTCGCCACCAGCCATCCGCAGTGGGCGGCGTAGGCCTCGTAGTCGACGGACAGGTCCTCGGCGCGCAGCGGCAGGGCGGTGGCGACGAGCACGCCGCGCCACGGGCGGTCGGGGGTGCTGTTCATGGCTGTTCCCTCTCTTCCTCTTCGGCTGCCTCGGCGGCCAGCAGGCCGAGCGGCACGGGCCGGGCGAGGGGGCGCCCGGGGTCGGTGAAGGGGCATCCGGCGACGGCGGCGACACCGGGGCCGCAGACACGGCCCTGGCACCAGCCCATCCCGGCGCGGGTGAGCAGCTTGACGGTGCGCAGGTCGCCGGCGCCGAGGTCGCGGACGGCCTCGCGGACGGCGGCGGCGGGCACCTCCTCGCAGCGGCACAGCACGGTGTCGTCGGTGACGGTGGACTGCGCCCAGCCGCCGGGGAGGCGGTAGACGGCGTCGAGCACGCCGGCGAACCTCCGCAGCCGCTCGCGGCGGCGGGCGGCGGTCGCCCACCCCGCGCGATCGGGCTCCGTACCGCGCAGCCGGGCGGCGGCGGAACGTCCGGCGATCTCCCCCTCCGCGAGGGCGAGTTCGGCGCCGCCGACGCCGGTGACCTCGCCGGCGGCCCAGACACCGGGGGTGGGGGTGCGCTGTTCCGCGTCCACCTCGAAGGAGCCGGCGAGGTCGGTGTGCGGCAGCAGCCCGTGGCCGACGGCGAGGGCGTCGCAGGCGACACGGCGCCGTGCGCCGCCGGGCCCGGCCAGGGTGACCGCCTCGACGCGGTCCACGCCGTGGGCGGCGACGACCGTGTGCCGCCAGCGCACGCGGATACCGTGCCGGGCCAGCCGGGCGGCGTACACGGCGCCCTCCACAGCCTTGCCGAGGGGTACGGCGGTGGCGTGCCGCAGCAGGTCGCGCGGGTCGGCGGCCTCGGCGAGCGCCGCGACGCGCGCCCCGGCCGCCGCGAGGCCCGCCGCGACCGGCAGCAGCAGCGGCCCCGTCCCGGCGACGACGACGGTACGGCCGGGCAGCACCAGACCGCCCTTGAGCATCGCCTGCGCGCCGCCCGCCGTGACGACCCCGGGCAGCGTCCAGCCGGGGAACGGCAGCACCTTCTCGTATCCCCCGGTCGCCAGGACCACCCCGTCCGCGCCGATCGCGCCCGCCTCCAGCGTGTGCAGGGTGAACCCCGGCTCCAGGCACCAGACCTGGCATTCCGGGAGGTGGGTGACGCCGCCCGCCTCGATGTGGGCGTCGAGGCGCCCGCGCAGCCTTCGCCAGGTACCCCACGCGTGGTGCAGGGCCCCGGCCCTGCGGGCCCGGAGGCCCGGTGCGGGCTGCCGGTAGAACTGCCCGCCCGCCTGGGGCGCGGCGTCCACCAGCGCGACGCGCACGCCGGCGTCCGCGGCCTCCAGCGCGGCCGCGAGCCCCGCCGGGCCGGCACCCACGACGGCCAGCTCGTACCTCTCCCCGGTCACGGCAGCTCTCCCGTGCCGGCCTGCGGGGTGACGACGTCGCCGGGGTGGGCGACGGTGACGCAGGCGCGCCGGCCCGGGCTGCCGTTGACCGTGACGAGGCAGTCGAAGCAGACGCCGATGCCGCAGAAGACCCCCCGGGGGGCGCCGTCGACGCGGGTGGTGCGCCAGGACAGGACACCGGCCGACCAGAGGGCGGCGGCGACGGACTGACCGGGGTGGGCGGGGATGTCGCGCCCGTCGAAGGTGAAGGTGAAGCCCGGGCCCGGTGCGGCGCGGGCCAGGCGCAGGGGGCTGCGGCGGCTCACGGGGTGGCCTCCTCGGCGGGGAAGCGGTCGGGGCGGAAGGGGGCGAGGTCGAGGTCGGGGCGGACCCCGGTGAGGCACTGGGCGATCAGGTGGCCGGTCGCCGGGGCGAGTCCGATGCCGGCGCCCTCGTGCCCGCAGGCATGGTGGAGCCCGGGGGCGCGGGGGTCCGGGCCGATCGCGGGAAGGTGGTCCGGCAGGTAGGGCCGGAAGCCGGTGTACGCGCGCAGCGTCGCGACGTCCCGGAGCACCGGGAAGAGGGCGAGGGCCTGGGCGGCGAGACGGCGAACGACGGGAAGGGAGAAGGTGCGGTCGAAGCCGACGCGTTCACGGCTGGCGCCGATGAGGACCGGGCCCGCCGCGGTGGCCTCGACGACTGCGGATGTCTGCAGGTCGGCGGAGTCGCTGGCGACGTCGGCGACGTAGTCCGCCGCGTACACCTTGTGCCGGACGGTGCGCGCCGGGAGGGGCTCGGTGACCAGGACGAAGCCGCGCCTCGGCAGTACGGGCAGCCGTACCCCGGCGAGTGCGGCCACCTCGCCGCCCCGGGTGCCCGCGGCGTTGACGACGGCCCGGGCGTGGATGTCGCCGCGGTCGGTGCGGACCCCGCGCACGGCGCCGTCCGGCGTGCGCAGGACCGCCGTCACCGTGGTGCCGAGCCGGGCCTCGGCGCCCAGGTCGCGGGCGGCGCGTACGAGGCGGGCGGCGGCGAGCGCGGGCTGCACCTGGGCGTCCTGGGGGTAGTGGACGCCTCCGGCGAGGCCGTCCGCCAGATGGGGTTCGAGGTCGCGCAGCCCGTCAGCCGGTACGGGCACCGCCTCGACGCCGCCGCGCCGCTGGGCGGCGGCGAAGTCCAGCAGCGCGTGGAGGCCTTCCTCGCCGGCGGCCACGACGAGCCCACCCTTGGCCTCGTACTCGGCGGTCGGGCCCAGGCTGTGACGCTCGGTCAGCTCGTGCCACAACCGGGCGGAGAGCAGGGCGAGTCCGAGCTCCGGACCCGGTTCCTTGTCGGACACCAGCAGATTGCCCTCGCCGGCCCCGGTGGTGCCGCCGGCCACCGGTCCGCGGTCCACCAGGACGGTGCGCAGCCCGGCCGCCACGGCGTGGAGGGCGCAGGCCGCGCCCACCATCCCGGCGCCGACGACCACGACATCGCAGCTCGTCGGCTTGCTCACGCCGGTAATATGTCACACAGCACTGCTCACAACCAGCCGTTGCGCCGGAATCCGCGGTGGATGACGAAGCAGATGACGACCATGACGCCCACGGCGAGCGGATAGCCGTAGGTCCAGCGGAGCCCCGGCATGTGCTCGAAGTTCATCCCGTACAGGCCGCAGATCATGGTGGGGACGGCGAGGATGGCGACCCAGGCACTGATCTTGCGCATGTCCTCGTTCTGGGCCATGGTCACCTGCGCGATGTTGGCCTGGAGTATCGAGTTGAGCAGTTCGTCGAAGGAGTTGACCTGCTCGGTGGCGCGGGCGAGGTGGTCGGCGGCGTCGCGGAAGTAGGTCCGCAGGTCGGCCTCGATGCCGGGCAGCGGGACCTCGGCGAGCCGCTCCAGGGGGCGGCCGAGCGGGGCCACCGCCCGCTTGAGCTCCAGCAGTTCCCGCTTGAGCTGGTAGATCCGGCCGGCGTCGGTGCCGCGGCCGCGGTGGTCGGAGAAGACGTCCGTCTCGACCTGCTCGATGTCCTCGTGGACCGCGGAGGTGACGGCGAGGTACTGGTCGACGACATGGTCGGTGATCGCGTGCAGGACGGCGGCCGGCCCCTTGGAGAGCTGGTCGGGGACGGTCTCCAGGCCCTCCCGGAGCGGGCCGAGGGAGCCGTGGCCGCCGTGGCGCACCGTGATGACGAAGTCGGCGCCGGTGAAGACCATGATGTCGCCGGTCTCCACCACCTCGCTGGTGGCGGTGAGCCTGTCGTGCTCGACGTAGCGGGCGGTCTTGAGGACGGTGAACAGGGTGTCGCCGTACTGCTCCAGCTTGGGCCGCTGCTGCGCGTGGACGGCGTCCTCGACGGCGAGCGGGTGGAGTCCGAACAGCTCGGCGACACCGGCGAACTCCGCCTCCGTGGGCTCGTGGAGGCCGATCCACACGAAGCCGCGGCCGGACTTGCGGACCCGGGCGATCGCCTCGTACGCGGCGCAGTCGTCCTGCCGCAGCCCGTCCATGTAGACCACGCAGTTCACCACCGAGCTGCCCAACGGGGAACGCGCCGGGTGACTGAGGTCCACACGCCGTTGGCGTATGTGGCTGAGGCGGACGGCTTTGCGGAGATTGCTGATCATCGACATGAAAGGCTCCTACGCAGGCATGCGGCGGCCAGTATTGCCCACACCCGGGCCTGTTCGAGCCCTGCGTCACACCGTCCCCGCGCCGCGGGGGACTTGGGGGCGTCCCCGGCCCATCCGCGTACGCGGGGGCCGGGGGGTGGAGAGGCGGGCGGTACGACCGGCCTCCTGCGCGCCGCCCGTCGCAAACACCGCGCGGCCGCATCTCGACGGCATCACCGATGTGGCTTTCTGTGCCTTTTCTGCGGCATGCACACCTTTCTTCGTGATTTCACATGGGATGCCGGTGATGTGACATACGCGACATGCCGGCGGACCGCGCTCGGGCACGTCCTGCCTGTTCGCGAGGTCGCCGCCCGCCGCAAAGGCCTTCGGGGCGTGCGATCGGGGCGGACCTGGTTCGCGGGGGGCGCGGGACTTCTCTTACACTCCGTAGGGCTCCGGCCGGTGCAGGCCCGGGCACGCCACGTACTCCGCAGAGATGGGTCCCATGAGCGCCATCAGTATCGGTCAGGCAGCTGTGCTCGGCGTCGTGGAGGGGGTCACCGAGTTCCTCCCGATCTCGTCCACCGGCCACCTGAAGATCACCGAAGGCCTGATGGGCATCCCGGTGGACGACAAGGCCGTCGTCGCCTTCTCCGCGGTCATCCAGTCCGGCGCGATCGCGGCCGTGCTGGTCTACTTCTTCAAGGACATCGTCCGGATCTGCAAGGCGTGGTTCACCGGCATCGCCAACCGCGAGGAGCGGTACCACCACGACTACAAGTTCGGCTGGTGGGTGATCTTCGCGACGATCCCGATCGTCGTCGTCGGCCTGGCGGCCAAGCCGCTCATCGAGGGGCCGCTCGCCTCACTGTGGGTGGTCGCGGGCTCGCTGATCGTCGGCAGCGGCGTGATGTGGGCGGCCGACCAGATGGGCCGCCACAAGCGCGGCGAGGACGACACCACGTTCAAGGACGCGATGCTCGTCGGCTCCTCGCAGATCCTCGCCCTGCTCTTCCCCGGCTTCTCACGCTCCGGCGCGACGATGTCCACCGCGCTCATCCTCGACCTGGACCGGGTCGCCGCGACGCGCCTGTCCTTCTTCCTGGGCATCCCCGCGCTGACCGGTGCCGGCCTGTACGAGTTGAAGGACGCGCTCGGCGCCGGGGTCGACACCGCGCCGCTGATCGTCGGGACGGTCGTGTCCTTCGTCGTCGCGTACGGGTCGATCGCCTGGCTGCTGAAGTTCGTGGCCAAGCACTCGTTCAACGCGTTCATCGTGTACCGCCTCGTGATCGGCACCCTGCTCTTCGGCCTCTTGGGCACGGGCGTCATCGGCGCGTAGGCCGCCGCCGGCGCGCGGGCCGCCGTCAGCGCGCGGGAGTGCGGCCGGACAGGGCCAGGGCCCGCTCGAAGGCCGTGGCCGCGGCGGGGTCCGGGAGCGTGACCGGCTCGGCGAAGCCCTCGTAGCGGCGGTAGACCTCGGCGTACCGGTCGACGACCTCCAGTACGAACGCGCCGAGCCCCGCGCCGCAGCGGTACTCCTGGCCGGTGGCGCGGGCCACGTCCCAGCCGTGGACGGCGAGCTCCTTGACGATCATCGAGGCGACCTCGGCGGCCGGCATCTTCTCGTACCCCAGGTCGAGCTCGCCCTCCCACACCTCCGGCGCCGCCCACGCCGCGACGGCGCGGTCCAGTTGCTCCGCGTACGCACCGGCCCAGTCCGGGGCGGCGGTGAAGTCGCGGGCGGTCAGCTCCTCGGGCAGCGGCCTGCGCAGCGCCCGGTGCTCCAGGCCGTGCGAGGTGTAGAGGATCCAGTGGTTGAGCAGCGTGCGGGTGTCCCACTCCCCGCACGGGGTGGGCGCGGAGAGACGGGCCGGGTCGGCACCCACACCGCGGGCGACCCGGGCGGCTTCGGCGGCGGCTTCGATCATGAATGCGTGCGGTTCGGTCATGCGCCCATCCTGCGGAGGCGGGCGGCGGCCGGTCTTGAACAAACGCGACAGCCGCACCGCCCGCCCCGCGCGGCTACGGGCCGGTCCGGACGTCGACGAGGACCTTGCCCACCGCACCCTGCTCCACGGCCGCGTGGGCGTCGCCGGTCCGCTCCAGCGGGAAGCGGTGCAGCGGCAGCCCCGCGTCCTCGCCGACCCGCAGGGCCCCGTCGGCCAGGGCGGCCGTCAGGGCCGCGACGGCCTCCGCCTTGGCCGCGTCCGGCATGGTGTAGACGAGCACGCCCTGCCAGCGCAGGTTGCGCGCGAAGCTCTCCCGTACGGGCAGGGTGAACTCGGCGCCGCCGTTGTCGGCGTAGTAGGCGACCACGCCGCCGGGCGCCAGCACCGCAAGGTCGAGCGCGGTGTTCTGCGCGACGGACACCTCCACCACGATGTCGACGCCCCCGGGCGCGACCTCGCGGATCTCCTCGGCGGCGTCGCTCCCGCGGTAGTCGACGACGTGGTGCGCGCCGGCGGCCCGGGCGAGGTGCGCCTTGTAGGGTCCGCTGACCGTGGTCACCACCGAGGCCCCGGCCCAGCGGGCGAGCTGGATCGCCGCGTGGCCGACCGCGCCCGCACCGCCCGCGACCAGGACGGTCCGGCCGTCGAGGGCGCCCGGCGCGAGCCGCGCCGGGCCGTGCTCCGCAACGGTCAGCGCGCGGTGCGCGGTCATCGCGGGGATGCCCAGGGCGGCGCCGAGGTCGAAGGACGCGGAATCGGGCAGCGGCACGGCGTGCGCCCCGGGGAGCGTCACGTACTCCTGGGCGGTGCCGTCCGCCCGCTGCCAGGCCGCCTCCCACAGCCACACCCGCTCACCCGTCCGGCCGGGGTCGACGCCCTCGCCGACCGCGTCCACCACCCCGGCGCCGTCCTGGTCCGGCACCTGCTCCGCGACCGTGGCGGGCGGGCCGGCGCGCCGCGACTTCCAGTCCGTCGGGTTGACCCCCGACACCTCGACCCGTACCCGCACCTCGCCCGGACCCGGTCGCGGCACCGGCCGCTCGGTCGGGCGCAGCACCTCGGGGCCGCCGCCTTCCGTGTACACGATGGCCTTCATGATCCGTACAAGGCCGCACCGGAGCGCATTCTTCCCGCCGCACGGATGTCCTGGTCCGGGTAGGCTCGGCGCGTGTCCGCCGCGCATGCCGATCCGCCGTCCATGACGGCGGCGTTCCCCGCGGTGCTCGGCCCGGACGTGCGCGCCGTCACCGCCCTGCTCCCGCCCCCGTCCCACGGCCCCCATTGGGAGGCCCACGGCAGCGTGCTGCTCCCGGTGCGCCTGTACCACCCCGAGCCGGCCGCCGACGTGCCGGCCGCCCTCACCCCCCGGCAGCGCCTCGTCCTGCACTGCCTGTTCGCCGCGCACCATGACGGGTACGTGCGGCAGCGGCACGCGGCGCACGTCGCCGGGGCGGACGAGTCCTGGGCGGTGCCGTTCGTGGTGCGGCTCACCGGCGAGTACGTGCTGGAGATCGTCGCCGACATCCGCGCACGGCTCACCGAGGCCCTCGTCCCGGGGAGCGAGGCGCGCCGCGTGTACGGGCGCTTCGCCGGGGAGCAGCCGGAGTTCCTCTCCGTCACCGAACGCCGCGCGGTGAGCTACTGGAACGAGTACCAGCGGTGGCGCTTCCCCGAGTTCGCCGCCCATCCCGCAGCGGCCGTACTGGAGTTGCTGCGCGCCGCGGCCGTGGAGGCGACGGGCCGGGCGTGGCCGCGGCAGACGCGCGTACCGCGCGGCGCGCGCTGAGGGCGTCAGACGGGGGTCGCCCGTTCGCACAGGAGGTCGGCGCCGGAGGGTTCCGGCGGGGGCTCGGGGAGGCCCACCGCGGCCGCGCCCGGCGAACGGTGCGGGGCGCGGGGGACGAACGCTCCGCTGGTGCCGCCGCGACCGCGGTGGACCAGGACGCCGGAGACCGGATCGGGGACGGCGTCGAGCGCCGCGCGAGTGCCGGGCAGGGAGCGCCAACCGAGCCAGTGCTCCTCTTCGCGGAAGCACAACTCGAAGACGACACCCCACCCGTACGTGTGCCATTCCCACGCCAGTGCACGGTTGGTGACCGCCGACTCGACGAGCGTCGGCGCGTACGCGTCACGCCATGCCGCGGCGGGTGTGCTGGCGTTGAGGACTTCGATGGACCACCAGTCCGCTGCCATACCCAAAACGATAGGCACTTCGCAAGTCGCCCGCCAGGGTCCCGCCCCTGACGGCGCGTCACACAGGGTCGGCCGAGGCCAGCAACTCCGTCACGCGCGCCGCGAAACGGGCGTCGCAGGGGTGGGGGACGCCGGTGCCCACGGCCGTGAGCAGGGCGTCGATGGCGTTGCCGAAGGCGGGCACCGGCCCGTCGGCGCGCTCGGGGAGCGAGGCGACGCCGGTGGTGCCGCGCAGCTCGACGGTCATGCCGGCGGCCGCCGGAGGGGCGGTGAGGCTCAGCGCCGCCGTGCTGGAGGCGCCTCCGTCGTGCCGCAGCACCAGGTGGACGGTGTCGCCGGGGCCCTGGACGGCAGTGAGCGCGGTGACGTCCCCGAGGACGGGCAGGAGCACGGACAGCGCGTGCGGTCCGACGTCCCACAGCGCGCCCTTCTCACGCCGCCACGGGGAGTCGGCGAAGGGGCTGTCGCCGGAGGTGAACACCGAGCCGAGCCACTGCGCGCGGGCGGTGAACCAGCCGTCGCGGGCTGCCTGCTCGTCGATCCAGGCGGAACTGGTGGCGTCGAAGCGGAGGGTGAAGAAGACCACCGACGCGACGCCGGCGGCCTCGGCGGCGTCGGCGACGAGGCGGGCGTCGGTCACCGTCGTCGCGACCGGCTTGTCGAGCAGCAGGTGCCGGCCGGCCTCGGCGGCACGCACGGCCAGCGGGGCCTGCACGTCCGGGGGCAGGGCGATCGCCACGGCGTCCACGTCGCCGATGAGATCGTCCACGTCGGCGTAGGCGCGGGTGCCGAGGGTCGCGGCGAGGGCGGCCGCCGCCTCGGGGCGGCGGCCCCAGATGCCGGTGAACTCGACGTCGGGGTGGGCGGCGAGGGCGGGGCCGTGGGCGATCTCCGCCCAGGGGCCGGTGCCGAGCAGTCCGATGCGCATGGTCACCGCTCCCCCGCCGGCTCGGTGTGGCTGCGGTACCAGGTGCGGTCGAGGTCGACGATGTCGACGGCGGTCTGCACGCTCAGCCCCGGGGTCGGCGCGAGGTGCTGCTTCAGCAGTTCCAGGACGGCCTCGCTCAGCCGCGTCTTGGCCTCGGGCGTGCGCCCGGACAGGACGGCGGCGCGGACGAGGACGAGCGCGTGCTCGGGCCCGCCGTCGGCGAGGACGTACTCGTCGGACCGGAGGAAGCGGGTCTTGCACGCCTCCACACTGGTGTCGATGGTCTTCGCGACCAGCGGGTGCAACGCGGTCGCGAAGCCGCGCCGGTCGAAGGCGTCCGCGAGGTTGCCTGTGTAGTCCACGGTGATGTGAGGCATGGCACACACCCTACGTCCCTGGTCACGGCGGTCCGCGGGGCCCCGGCTCCGGGGCGGCGGAGGGCGGCTCCGGCCCTGTGGCCGCCGGGCACACGGGGGTGTTCCGGCGGCCGTGGCGGGGCCCGGCGCCCGTCGGACCGGGGTGTCCGGCAGGGGGGACGGCAGCGCGTTCACATCGGGTTAACACACGGGCAATGGATGCGAAATCACAGATTGTGACGCTGCATCGGCAACACCACCCGCCCCGCAAGGCACACGCCACCAAGGATGACGCCCGTGAGCTACAAGGCCGAGTACATCTGGATCGACGGTACCGAGCCGACCGCCAAGCTGCGCTCGAAGACCAAGATCCTCGCCGACGGGGCGGAGCCCGGTGTGTGGGGCTTCGACGGCTCCAGCACCAACCAGGCCGAGGGCCACAGCTCGGACCGCGTGCTCAAGCCGGTCGCCACCTACCCGGACCCGATCCGCGGCGGCGCGAACCTGCTGGTGCTGTGCGAGGTCTTCAACATCGACGACACGCCGCACTCCTCCAACACCCGTGCCCTGCTGCGCCCGGTCGCCGAGCAGTTCGCGGGCCAGGAGTCGCTGTTCGGCATCGAGCAGGAGTACACCTTCTTCCAGGGCTCGCGCCCGCTGGGCTTCCCCGAGGCCGGCTACCCGGCCCCGCAGGGCGGCTACTACTGCGGCGTCGGCGCCGACGAGATCTTCGGCCGCGAGATCGTCGAGAAGCACCTCGACAACTGCCTCGCCGCCGGTCTGGGCATCTCCGGCATCAACGCCGAGGTCATGCCCGGCCAGTGGGAGTTCCAGGTCGGCCCGCTCAGCCCGCTGGAGGTCGCCGACCAGCTGTGGGTCGCGCGCTGGCTGCTCTACCGCACCGCCGAGGAGTTCGGCGTCTCCGCCACCCTCGACCCCAAGCCCGCCAAGGGCGACTGGAACGGCGCGGGCGCGCACACCAACTTCTCCACTAAGGCCATGCGCGAGGGCTACGACGCGATCATCGAGGCCTGCGAGGCCCTCGGCCGCGACGGCAAGCCGATGGAGCACATCAAGCAGTACGGCTCCGGCGTCGAGGCCCGCCTGACCGGCGCCCACGAGACCGCCCCCTGGAGCGAGTACAGCTACGGCGTCTCCGACCGCGGCGCCTCGGTCCGCATCCCGTGGCAGGTCGAGGTCGAAAAGAAGGGCTACATCGAGGACCGCCGGCCCAACGCCAACGTCGACCCCTACGTCGTCACCCGCCTCATCGTCGGCACCTGCTGCTCGGCGCTGGAGAAGGCCGCGCTCGTCTGACGCTCCGCACCGTCCCCGAGGGCGCCCGGCCACCCGCCGGGCGCCCTCGGCGCGTTCACGTGGTGCGGACGGCCTCGAAGAGGAAGCAGCCGTACTCCACGGCCCGTACGTGCACCACGGCCACCCGCGGGTCGGCGAACCGGGCCGCGAGGACGGCGTCGGCGGCGCCCGCGCCCGCCTCGTCCGCGGTCAGTTGCACCAGGCGGCCGCCGAGGATGCGGCCCCGGGCGTCGTAGCAGCGGAAGACCCGCCGGTCGCCGTGGAGGGCGGCGGGGTAGCCGCGGACGTCCGGCGGGCCGGGGCAGTCCCCGGCGGCGGCGTGCACGAAGACGGGACCGGTCTCGGCGTACGGCCCGGGGTCGGCCCCGGTCGCCGCGGCCCAACGCCGCAGCGGCGCGTAGCCGACGAGGGCGATCCGCTCCCCCGGCGCGCTGCGCCGCAGGCAGCAGCGGAGCGGGGCGCCGCCCTCCGGGTCGGGCTCGGGGCGGGGGACGAGACCGGCGTCGTCGAGACGCCGCAGCTCTTGCGCCACGGCCGGGTCGAGGGCCCGGACCTCGTACACGGTGCGATGGGTGTCCATGGCCCCAGCCTCGCCGGATCGGGTCAGGAGGTCCGGCGGGATTCGGACGTCGCGCTCAGGGCCCGCCATGCGGAGCGGTCGTCGGGCAGCCCGAGCGGGGCGAAGAGGGCGCCCCGGTTGCCGCCGCGGGGGTCCCACAAGGTGTCGTGCGCGGCCAGGGCGGCGGCGTAGGCGCGCTGCGGCGGGGTGGCGGCATGGGCGGCGGGCCAGCCGTCGGGGAAGAGCAGCGGCAGGTAGGGGCCGAGATCCGGGTTCGGGTACCGCCACTGGAGCAGCGGCAGGACGGCGAGGGCCGCGGGCAGCAGCCGCTCGGGGTCGGTGACGCGCCGGCACACCGCGGCGGAGACGGTGAAGCGGGGGCGGCCGGCGAAGGTGGCCGGCGTCCGCCCGAACGCCGCGTCGAGCGCCACGGGGTCGCGCAGGGCCTCCAGCAGCACCGCGTCCGCGTCCTCGTCGCCCTCGAGGGCGGGGGCGAGCGCGGCGCAGACACGCACGGCTGGTTCGGGGTCGGCGAGCAGGGACCGCGGCGCCTCGCCCAGCTCCCCCAGGTGGACGGCGAGGGCGGCACGCTCGTCCGTCCCGGCGGTGCGCGAGGCCGTGGTGAGCACCCGGACCACCTCCTGCCTCCGGCCGGCGAGTGCCGGGTGGGCGGCCGTGATCGCCACGCAGGCGGCCGCGGCGGCCCGCACCCGCGCGTCGGGGTCGGTCAGATGGACGGCGGCGGCCGCGTGGACGGCGGGCAGGGCGTCGAACACCCCGACGGCCGCGCGGAGGACCGCCAGGTCGGCCATCTCCCCGTCCCAGAGGGCCTCCTGCTCCTCCTCGTCCGCGTTCGCCCAGGCCTCCTCCCAGGCGTCGATCGCCGCTCCGTGAGCCGGGAACGCCCGCGCCCGGCACTCCTCGGCCTCCGCCGGGCCGGGCGCCGCCTCCGCCGCGTATCGCAGGAAGCCCAGCAGCGCGGAGCGCGCTCCGGCCGGGTGCTCCCCGGCGAGCAGCTCCGCGACCCGCCGGACGGCCGGCGGTGTGGCGGGCCAGGGCGTGCCCTGGTGCACGATCGCCCCGTTGAGGTGCGCCAGGGCGGCCGCCACCTCCGACTCCCGGCCGGCGCGCAGGGCGGCCAGATGCCGCGGGGTGTCCGTCGCGGCCCCGTAGGCGTGGAACAGCCGGGCCCAGTCCGTCTCGTGCATGCCGCCATCATGGCGGTGGGCACCGACAACGCCCGCCCGGAGAGCGCGTGGCGGCTCCCGCACCGGGGGCGGCGCGCGGGCGGCGGAGTGACCATCCCAGGATTCACTCGTTCAACGGAACGTGAACGCCCAGCACGCGACCGCCACCCGTCCCCGGCACGGCGCACCCGTCATCGTGGACGTCGAGGAGGCGGAGGCCGCACTCGTCGAGAACTACCCGCACCTGGTCCGGCTGGCCTATCTGACGCTGCCGCCGTCGCTCGGCCGGCACCGGAGGGTACTGACCGCCCACACCCTGACGCAGGGCGCGCTGCCGCGCTCGCCGTGCGAACCGGACCCCGCCGTGGCCGACGTGGCCGGCCCGCGGGGCACCGTGGACCCGGCCTACGCCCTGGTGCGGCAGGAAGTACTGGACACGGCGCTGGCGTTCGGGCGCGAGCGGGGCTGGCGGGGCCGGCTGCGCAGGACCCTGGTGGGCGGTCCGGCGCCGTACGTCCTCGGCCTGCGGCTGCACACCAAGGCGACCGGGACGGACGAGGCGGAGCTTGACCGGGCGCTGTCCGGGCTCAACGCGGCCGGGCGGGCGGCGTACGCGCTGCTGGAGCTGGAGCGACCCCGGCACGCGGACGGCCGCGAGGTGCGCAGGCTGCTCGTGGCCGCCGGGGTGGCCGACCCGCGGGGCGCGCTGAAGGCCGCCAAGGCGGTTCCGGAGGGACTGCTGCTGGGCGGCAGCGGGTTCGACCCGTGCACGGTGCACGCCCGGCCGACGGATCTGCTGCGCAGGCGCCAGCACGTGCGGGTGGGCCTCATCGCGGCGGGCGCGATCGCCGTCACCGCGACCCTGGTCGCGGTGCTGACCGGCGGGCAGGACCCGTACGCGGCGGGCGGGTCACCGGGCGCCTACGGCACCGCGGTGCTGCTGGACCCGGCGAAGCTCGTGCGGGTGAAGGACACCGCGTGGACCCGCGCCTCCCGGGTGGACTTCACCGCCTGGCCGACCCGTGGCGGACGCGTCGGCGACCGGGCGCTGCTGGGCCGGGCGATGGCCGTGTGGGCGCGGCCCTCCGCCCGGGTCTCGGTGTCGGCGACCAAGGGCACCGCAGAGGGACTTCCCGTGCAGCAGCCGCAGTTGCTGTACGCGGGGGACGTGGACGGCGCCACGGTGGTGCTGATGTACGACGGCCTGCGGCTGGTGCGGTACGCCGAGCCGCGGGACGGCGGGGGCACGGCGGCCCTGGACTTCGCCCGGGTCGACGGCGCGGGCGTGACCACGGCGGCCGTGGTGCTCGGCCGGACGGACGGCAACACCCGGTTCCTGACCGCGCCCTGGGTCACCGAGGCGGCATCACGCGACCTGCGGGACCCGGGGCGCGCCCCCGCGAAGCTGGACCGCACGACGGACGGGGTGACCGAGCCGGTGCGCATGCCGGGCGCGGACAGCCGCCCCGGGGTGTGCGGGGACACCTGGCCCGCGCTGCAGTTCCGCGCCGCCGGCGGACTCGGCGCGGACCGGCCGTTCCTCCTCACCGACCTCGGCGACCTCGTGCCGGCGCACCTGACGTACCAGCCGCCGGCGGCGGGTGCGCCGCTGGAGGCGACCGGCCCCACGGCCCTGGCGAACGTGGCCCGGACGGCCTGCAACCTGTCCTCCATGAGCGGCCTGGGCACCCGGTCGGTCAACGTCTGGCGGTACGCCACGCAGCGGCTGCCGGAGGACAACGGCCATGCCTCGTGGGTCTGCGCCCGCGCCGACACCTGGCGCGGCACCGACGGCCGGGCGCTGGCGCTGTTCCTGCCCCCGGTGTCCGAGCCGGGCACCCCGGGCGCGCCGGTGGGCCAGAGCGGCCGGGACGGCGGGGCGTGCGGCCGGGGGATGCCGCGGGTGCTGGCCGGGGCGCTGTGGAAGTCCACCGCCGGCCACTGGTACCTGCTGGCCGCGGGCAGCCGTGACGTGACGCGGATCAAGGCCGCGGGCGGCGTGACCGGCACCTCGAAGGGCCCGACGATGGCGGTACGGGCCGAACAGGGCGCCCGGGCCGAGTTGTCGGCGGTGCTCGACTCGGGCGCCGCGCTCACGACGTTGCGCTGAGTCCGCCCCGTCCGCCCCGCCTCACCTCCGGGGCGCTTGAGGCGACGCGCTCCCCCCGCCCCGGTGGCCGGAGAGCGTCCCGGCACGGCGGTGCGGCCGAGGGCCTCCTCACGGCGAAGTACGCCCAGGACGGCCGGCCCGGACCTCGCGGACAGGCCGGACGACGGCCCGTGGGCGGTCACCGGACAATGGAGGCATGAAGGATCTCTCCTTTCGCCTCGCGCTGCCCGGCGACGCCGCCCTCCTCGTCCGCCTCCGGGACGACGCCGCCCGCTGGATGCAGGAGCACGGCATCGACCAGTGGAAGCCCGGCGAGATGGGCGAGGGCCACTTCCGCGCCCGCATGGCGGCGGGCGAGGTCTGGCTCACCGAGCACGAGGGCCGGGTGGTCGGCGGCTGGGAGCTGTGGTGGACCGACGAGCACGCCTGGGGGGTGCGCCCCCCGGACGCGGGCTACGTCCACCGCCTCATGGTGGACCGGACGGCCGCCCCGCGCGGCCTCGGCCGGGCCATGCTCGACCGGGCGGAGCGCCGCATCGCCGAGGAGGGCCGCCCGTACGCGCGGCTGGACTGCGTGGCGGACAACCCGCGGCTGCGGGGGTACTACGAGGGCGCGGGCTACACCGTCGTCGGTGAGCAGCCCCACAAGCAGGGCGGCAAGGGCAGCCCGTACGCGGTGACGCTGCTGGAGAAGGCCCTGTGACGATCGCCGCCGACGTGCGGAGCGGCCCGCCCCGGATCCCGGGGCGGGCCGCTCCGCGTCGGCGGGCCGCAAGGGGCCCGCATCAGTTCCGCCGGCGCCGGGCCCGTTCATAGCTGTCATGGGCCGCCCGCCGGATCTCCTCCCGGTCGCGCAGGACCGCCTCCATCTCCTCGTCGGCCCCGGGGCCCGCGGCGGGCCCGGGGTGCGTGAGCCGGTCGTAGAGGTAGCGGCAGGCCGCGTCCTCGGTGTCGAAACGCCGGTGCGGGTCGTGCACCCCGCGTTCGACGTTGCCCACCACCCACACCTTGCCTTCTTGCCGGAGGTACCTGAAGTCCGGCGGCCTCAGGTCGAACTCGTGGAAGCCCGGGACCTCGTACAGCCCGCCGGGCACCCCCGCGGAGGCGAGGGCGTCGCACAGCTCACGCCGGTCCATCGCCGCACCCGTCAGTTCAGCCGGATGAGGTCGCCGTTGGTGACGTGGTTGGCCACGCTGTCGCCGATCGGCAGCACGTACTGGAGGCCGTTGCCGGGCTGCCCGTAGAAGGGCGCCACGGGCCCCGCGGAGACCGCGAACGGCCTGACGACCTTGTACAGGTGGTAGTTGAAGGGGTAGCCCGGGTCGAAGGTGTTGAGGTTCGACGGCGCGATGGAGCGCTGGGCGTACGGCGAGCCCGCCGGTGCGAGGAACCGTCCGCCCTCGCCGCCGAAGCGGTCGATCCGCTGCCCCACGGCGAGGTTGATCACCGCGACGGGACCGCCGGGGAGGAAGCCGTCGTTGGGCGGGAACTTGTAGCTGTTCGCCGCGAAGTCGAACCAGGTGCGCAGGAAGCCGTTGGCGTTCTGCCCGTCGAGCCGCCGGTAGTCGGTCAGCATCGCGCCGAGCAGCCCCTTGGCGGGCAGCTGCCGCGGGCCGAGCCGGGGGTCGCCGCAGAAGAACTTCGGGTCGGTGAAGGTGGCACCGATGCAGATGCGCGGGTTCTCCGGACCGCCGGGAAGGCGCCCGGGGGCACCCGTTCCCGGGCCCGGTCCGTGGCCTGCGGCGGGGCGGCCGTGGGGAGCCGCGAGCTGCGCGCCCGGCCCCCAGTCCTCGGCGTGGGCCGAGGTGACCGTGCCCAGCAGGGTGCCGACGAGCAGGACGAACAGGGCGGGAAGAGTGGAGAGCGATATTCGCTGGCGCCGCTTCAAGGGTCCTCCAGGGGACGACGGGAACGAGGCCACCCGGGGACGGCCATCACCGTGCGTCACCGGAGCCGCGCGGATCCGTACCCCTGCCGGATCGCCCACCGGAGCCGACCCGCCGCCGATTCATCCGGATGGACACGCACTTCGCCCGTACGCAGCACCGCCCGGCCGGGCCCGCGGGGGCGGGGCGCCGGCCGGGCGGTGACGGAACGTGGCGCTACGTGCGGACGAACACCGCCACGGTGCGGCCCGGCACGGTGAAGGTGCCGGAGGCGGTGTCGTAGGAGGACCGCTTCACCACGGCGTCGGAGCCGGTGGCCTGCACCGGGTGGAGGGCGTAGCCCTTCCCGGCGAGGGCGCCGACCCGCTGGTCCTGGGCCTTCGGGCTCGCGTTGAAGACCACGACCAGCCGCCCGGCGCGCAGGGTGATCACGCCCGGGGTCTCGTCCTCGCCCGAGAGCGGGAAGGACACCTGCTCCTGGACCTGGGCCGCCGTGGTCAGCCCGAAGGCCGGCTCGGTGGAGCGGATCCGCAGCAGGTCCCGGTAGGCGGCCGAGGCCGCGGTGATCTCGGCGCAGCCGACCCGAAGCGTGTCCGCCGTCAGCAGCGGCCTGGCGAAGGACCACTTGGACTCGTTGTCCGCCTTCGGCGGCAGGCCGCGGCCGAAGCCGTTGCCCGCGCCGCAGTCCCAGTGGACGGCGTTGAACCAGTCGCCGGAGTCGTAGGAGTTGCGGTCCAGGGACTTGGAGCGCAGCAGGTCCGAGCCCGCCTGGTAGAGCGCCGGGCCCTGGGAGAGGGCGGGGACGGCCTCGGCGAGGACCTGCATGCGCGCCCGGTCGGCGGGCGAGGTGCCCTTCGGCAGCTTGAAGGCGAGCGCGTCGAACAAGGACTCGTTGTCGTGTGCGTCGGCGTAGGCGAGGGCGTCGCCGGGGGCGTCCGCGTATCCGGCGGGCGAGCCGTTGTAGTCGACCTCGGCGCCGGTGATCTCCTTGCCGGCGCTGTCGGTGAAGGAGAAGGACTTCAGGTTGCCGGTGAGGCCGACCTTGATGAGGTCCTGGTAGTGCAGCAGGCGGGCCCGCTGCTCGGCCCCGCTGCCGTTGGCGGCGGAGCCGTTGGGCTCGTTGAACAGGCCGGAGGCGAAACCCTGGACACCGGGGTCGGAGTCGAAGGGGCCGCCGCCGCGGACCGCGTCGCGGGCCCGGTCGGAGAAGGTGGCGACGCCGGTGCCGGCCATGTTCTTCTGGGTGGCCTGCTCAAAGCGGGCGTCGTCGGCGACCTCGCCGAAGTTCCATCCCTCGCCGTAGAGGATGATCCTCTTTCCGTCGACACCGTCCTTCGCGGGGGTGAGCGCGTCCAGCGCCTTGCGGACGGCGAGGATGTTCGCCTTCGGGTGGTGGCCCATCAGGTCGAAGCGGAAGCCGTCGACCTTGTACTCCTTCGCCCAGGTGACGATCGAGTCGACGACCAGCTTGCCCATCATCGCGTTCTCGGTCGCGGTGTTGGAGCAGCAGGTGGAGTCGGCGACGGTTCCGTCGTCCAGCAGGCGCTGGTAGTAGCCGGGCACGATCCGGTCGAGGACCGACTTGTCGTCCTGGCCGCTCGCCGCGGTGTGGTTGTAGACCACGTCCATGACGACCCGCAGGCCCGCCTGGTTGAGGCCCTGCACCATCCTCCGGAACTCGACGGTGCGCTTGGTGCCGTCCGGGTCGGTGGCGTAGGAGCCCTCGGGGACGGTGTAGTGGAAGGGGTCGTAGCCCCAGTTGTAGGCGTCCTTGGCGGCGACCGCGGCCACGCACTCCTGCTGCCTGTCGGAGTCGGCCGGGTAGGCGCCCAGGTCGCAGTCGACGGTGGCCTGGTCGGTGCTCTTCTCGGCGACGGTGGCGAAGTCGAAGGCCGGCAGCAGGTGGACGTAGGAGACTCCGGCCTTCGCCAGTGCCCTCAGGTGCGTCATGCCCGCGGAGCCGGTGTCGGTGAAGGCGGTGTACCTGCCCTTGTCCCCGGCGGGGACGGTGGAGTCCGCGACGGAGAAGTCCCGGATGTGGAGCTCCTGGATCTGGGCGTTGTTCAGGCCCACGGCCTTGGGCTTGGCCAGGTGCGACCAGCCGCCCGGTGCGAGCCTCGCGTCGTCGAGGTCGACCACCAGGCTCTGCTTCGAGTCCGCGGTCAGGGCGACCGAGTAGGGGTCGGTGACCTTGTTGGTGACGACCTTCTGCACGCTGGGCGCCCAGACCTTGACGACGTACCGGTATGGCTTGCCCGTCCAGCTCCGCTCGCCGGACACGCTCCACACACCGGTGGCGGCGTCGCGCCGCATCGGGACGGTGCGTCCGTCCAGTTCCAGGGAGACGGACTGGGCGGTGGGGGCCCACACGGACAGCGTGGGCCTGCCGTGGCTGAAGACCGGCCCGAGGACGGCCCTGGTGGCCCTGGCCGCGTACAGGTCGTCGAGGACACCCTGGATCTGGACGCTGGTGGCGGACAGCAGCGCCCCTGTGGCCAGCCGCTGCGTGGCGACGACCTGCCCGGTGAGGGCGGTGCGGACGCGGTCGCGGTCGCGGGGGTCGATCGTGAAGGCCGCGTAGTCCCTCAGGTGCGGGAAGCGGGCCTTCTGGGCGTCGGTCAGACCGCCCGCGACGCGCTGCAGGCGCAGCCAGTGGCCCTCGCCGGACAGCGCGCCGTCCTTGATCGTCAGGCCGCCGTCCGGGGCGTAGACCAGCTGGTGGCTCGCGGCGGTGTCACCGGTCTTCCAGGCGACGGTGTCCGCGTCGATCCACTGGGCCTTGGCCGAGGACAGGTCGAGGTCGGCGGAGGAGCCGGAAGTCGAGGGCAGCAGGTACTTCTCGGTGCCGTTCAGCAGCCACACCTCGTGCCCGTAGGTGGCGAGGTCGAGCGACTGGTCGGCGGGCAGGTCCTTGGTGTCGCCCTTGTGGACGATGTAGCTGAGGGACGTGGCGCCCGCGGCCAGCGGCGCCTCGAAGACGGCGCCGTACGCGTCGGTGCGCACCGGCTGCAGCGGGGCGGTCCAGTCGGTGGGGTTCGCGGCGCCGGTCCAGGTGTGCAGGCCCCAGCCGCTGTAATCCCCATCGGCGCGGTGGTAGTGCAGGACGGCCTTCGACCTGTCTTGTCCCGGCTCGGTGCCGGGCGGGGCCTCGGTGAGGACGGCCTCCTTGCCCTGCTCGACCCAGATCTCGCCCGTCCTGGTGACGTCCATGAAGCGGTCGGCGGCGACGTCCTTGGTGCCGTCCTTGTCGATGACGAGGTAGCCGACACTGGAGGCGCCCGGCTTGAGCTTCACATAGGCGAAGGCGCCGTAGGCGTCGCGGCCGATGAAGTCGTGGCCCGCGGGCCAGGTCGTGCCCTCGCCGTCGGCGATGTCGCCCCAGGCGTACAGGCGCCAGTCGGCGTAGTTCCCGTCGGCCCGCTTGTAGTGGACGACGGCGTAGTCGCGGCTGCTCGCCACCGGGGTCTCCGGCGGGGCCGGGGAGCCGCTGGTGGTCCGGGCGGTGGCGGCGGCGGTCCGGCCGGCGGAATCGATCACGACGGCCTTGTACCGCAGCGCGGTGCCGGGCGTCACGTCGTCGCCGACCGTCTGGGTGACCCGGTACGGCGCGTGGTCCGCGGAGCCGAGCACCTTCCACGGGCCGTTGCCGGTCTGCGCGGCGAAGACCACGCGGTTGAGCTGCCCGCCGTCGACGTCGGCGGAGAGCTCGACGGTGCCGGTGGCACCCGCGGCGGGGGCCTTCAGCGTCAGGGACGGCCGGGTGGCGGGGGCGCCGAGCGGTCTGCCCGCCTTGTAGACCACGGTGGACAGCGCCGGGACGGTGACACCGATCTTCCGGTCGGCGCCGCTGGTCACGGAACCCTCGGTGCCGTAGAGGGCGGTGAAGGCGGTGTTCGCGGAGCCGGTGGGGACGTCGGCGGTCCGCGCCTCGGTGGCGTTGTTGACGGCGACGACGTACTCGGTGCGGGTCTTCGGGTCGGTGCGCGAGAAGGCGTAGATCCCGGCGCCGTCGGTGACGTGGCGCTCGGTCTGGACGCCGTCGGCGAGCGCCGGATGGGCCTTGCGGAGCGCGGCCAGCTTCGCGATCGCCCGGTAGAGGGGGGCGCCGGTGTCGTAGGCGTCGCTCGCGTGGGTGCGGTCGGTGCCCAGCTGGTCGTCGTCGAGGTAGTCGGCGACCTTGGAGGCGAACAGCGTCTGGCGGGCGTCCTTGTCGCCGCCGGCGCCGGTGAAGCCCTGCTCGTCGCCGTAGTAGACCACCGGGTTGCCGCGGGAGAGGAACATCAGCTCGTTGGCGAGCCGGTCCCGGCGCACGAGTTCGGCGTCGTCGGCCTTCGGGTTGTCCTGCTTCAGGAAGGTCCCGATGCGGCCCATGTCGTGGTTGCCGAGGAAGGTGACCTGCTCGTACGCGTTGGCCTTGTCGGTCGTGTACTTGTAGTCGTCGCCGAAGACCGAGGCGAGCCTGCCTGCGGAGCCGCCCTGGGATGCGTACTGGCGGGCCGCGTCCTGGAAGGGGAAGTCGAGCGTCGCGTCGAGCCGGCCCTGGGTGACGTAGGGCGAGGTGATGGAGGTGTCGGCGGAGTAGACCTCGCCGAACATGAAGAAGTCGTCGCGTCCGTGCCTGGCGGCGTAGGAGTCGAGGGCCGTGGCCCACTGGGTCCAGAACGGCAGGTCGACGTGCTTGACGGTGTCGATGCGGAAGCCGTCGACGGCGAAGTCGCGGACCCACTTTTGGTAGATCTCCTCCATGCCCTTCACGACCTCGGGACGCTCGGTCCACAGGTCGTCCAGGCCGGAGAAGTCGCCCTGTTCGGAGCTCTCGCCGGCGAAGGTGGAGTCACCCCGGTTGTGGTACATCGTCGGGTCGTTGAGCCAGGCCGGGACCTTGTCCTCCGCGGTGACGACGGGGGTGCGGGGGAAGGAGTCGCGGTCGACGGCGGGGAAGCCCTTTGCGCCCTTCGCGTAGTCGGTGTCGTCGAAGGGCACGCCGTCCTTCGTCAGATAGGGGAAGGCGCCCTTGGAGAGGTACCCGTAGGACTTCTCGTCGTAGTCGACGACGTCGGCGGTGTGGTTGGTGATGACGTCGAAGAAGACCTTCAGGCCCTTGGCGTGGGCCTTGGATATCAGGGCCTTGAGGTCGGCGTTGGTGCCGAAGTGCGGGTCGACCTGGGTGAAGTCGGTGATCCAGTAGCCGTGGTAGCCGGCCGAGGCTCCCCCAGAGGCTTCGCCCTGGGAGGTACCCCCATCACCCGTCCCCTGTACGGGCCGGTTCTTGAAGATCGGCGCCATCCAGATCGCGGTGGTGCCGAGGCCCTTGATGTAGTCGAGCCGGTCGGTGAGTCCCTTGAGGTCGCCGCCCTGGTAGAAGCCCTTGTCGGCGGGGTCGTAGCCGGTGCTGAGCCGGGTGCCGGTCAGACCGCCCCTGTCGTTGGACCGGTCGCCGTTGGCGAAACGATCCGGCAGTACGAAGTAGAACTGCTCCCGCGTGAGGTCGTGACGCGCCGCCCGGGCGGCGAGCGCCCCGTCGGAGGGCGGCGGGGGCGGGGCGGCCGCCTGCGCGGCGGGCGCCGAGGCGGGGACGGCGAAGGCGGCGGCGAGGGCCGCCACCGCGACGGCTGCGGCTCCGCGTCTGCGCGCGCGTGGGCGCGTGGACGCGGGCAGCCCGGTGTGCTGGGCCACGGGGTGTTCTCCTTGCGGAATCCGTGTGCGGACGGTTGTACCTCTGGGAGCCCACGCGCCATGAGCCGTGGTCCGGCAGCGGTGCCGGACCAGTGACCGGGACCGTACTCCTTGCGAAGGGCTTACAGCAAGATGTCGCAAGGATTTCCAACAGCCCCGCCGGGGCGGCGGTGCGTCGCGTGTGACACACCGTCAGCATCCCTCCCCCGGCGGTGGATCACCGAACACTATGAACGCAATGGCCACGGCTCTGGACCCCCGCCACCGCGTCCCGAAACATCGGGGCCCCCGCGCGACGACGCGCCGGGTGACCACGGGAGGACGAGACCATGCTCACCGGGCATTCCCCACGACGCACCGGTTCCGGAGCCGCACGACGCCGTATCGCCCTGGCGGCCGGGGGCATCGCCGCCCTCCTCGCCACCGGGCTCGCCGGACCCCCACCCGCGGCGGCCGCCGGGACGGCGCCCGCCCCCGCCGACTGTCCGGCCGAGCTGACGGCGCAGGCCACCTGCTACCGCGGCCAGGACGCCAACGGCGCCCACTACGCGATGGCGGTCCCGCACGACTGGAACGGCTCCCTGGTCGTCCACGCCCACGGCGGCCCCGACCTCGGCGACACCTCCGACCCGGAGCGCAGCGTCGGGGACCTCACGCGCTGGTCGGTCATGGTGAAGGAGGGCTACGCCTGGGCGGGTTCGTCCTACCGCCGCGGCGGCTACGGCACGCGGATGGCGGCCGAGGACACCGAGAACGTGCGGCGGCTGTTCGTGCAGCGCTTCGGCACGCCGCGCCGGACCTTCGTCCACGGCCAGTCCTGGGGCGGGAACGTGGCGGCCAAGGTCGCCGAGATCTACGCGGTCGGTCACCGGTCGCCGTACGACGGCGCCCTGCTGACCAGCGGCGTCCTGGGCGGGGGCTCGCGCGGCTACGACTACCGGGTGGACCTGCGCGTGGTCTACCAGTACTACTGCCGCAACCACCCCAGGCCCACCGAGCCCCAGTACCCGCTGTGGATGGGGCTGCGCGCCGACTCCACGATGACGGCCACCGGACTGCGCGCCCGCCTGCAGGAGTGCACCGGCTATTCCTCGGCCCCGCAGGAGCGCACCGCCCTGCAGCAGCGCAACCTCGACGACATCCTGGCCGTGACGAGGCTTCCCGAGCGGACGCTGGAGTCGCACCTTCGGTTCGCGACCTTCACCTTCCGCGACATCGTGCACAACCGGCTGGGCGGCCGTAACCCGTTCGGCAACGACACCGTCCGCTACTCCGGTTCGCACGACGACGCGGCCCTCAACGCCGGCGTGGAGCGCTTCGCCGCCGACCCGGCGGCCCGGCGGGACCTGTCCTTCGACAGCGACGTCACCGGCGCCGTGTCGATCCCCGTGCTCACCGTCCACGCCATCGACGACCCGACCGCCTTCGTCGAGCACGAGGCGGCCTACCGGGCCTCCCTGGAAGGGGCCCACCGCGGAGGGCTGCTGGTGCAGAACTTCACGCGGGAGAGCGAGCACAGCGAGCTGAGCTCCTCGGAGTACGCCGCCGCGATGCGGTCGCTGGCGACCTGGGTGCGGACGGGCCACCGGCCCACGGCCCGCTCGGTGGCGGCCTCCTGCCCGGCGTTCGACGCCGCCTACGGCACCGGGTGCTTCTTCGAGCCGGGATACGTCCCGCGCTCCTACGCCTCCCGCGTGTACCCGCGGCCGGGGGCGCTGCGCTGGCCGGCGCTGTCCGCCGCCCAGGAGCGCGCATGGAGCCGCCTGGACGGTGTGGGCATCGCGCCCTGAGCGGCCTCCGGCCGAGGGCCATGTGGCCTCTCACCTGCGATCATGCCCCTGCGCAACGCCCCTGCAGAATCTTGCAGAAAGTTTCTGCAGGGGCCTTCCGTCCCGGCCGGAACGGCTGTTACGTTCCTCTTCGGCCCGGTTCGGCCGGCCGGGGGTCCGCCCCTGACGGCGGGTCCCACGCGCCCGGCCGGCCGGACCGCGCCCCCGGTACGGGGACGGGCCCAGGACCGGAGAAGCCACCCCGCTGCGCCCCGCCCGGGGCAGGTCCAGGGCCCGCCTCGGCATCCGCACGCGGGACGCGTGATGCCCGGCGGGCCCCGCCGTCGGGAAGGCCCTCAGGAACGCCGGCCGGCGCCGGGCGCCTGACCCGTGGAACCGCGGACGACCAGTTCCGTCTGGAAGACGAACTCCGAGCGCTGCACCGGGTTGCCGCCGATCTCCTCCAGCAGGGCGTTCACCGCGGCCGCGCCCATCGCCTCGACCGGCTGACGGACCGTGGTCAGCGGCGGGTCGGTGAAGGCGATCAGCGGCGAGTCGTCGTAGCCGACGACCGAGACGTCCCCGGGGACGGTCAGCCCGCGCTCCCGCACGGCGCGCACCGCGCCCAGCGCCATCAGGTCGCTGCCGCAGACGATGCCCGTGCAGCCCTTGTCCAGCAGCGCCCCGGCGGCGGCGTGGCCGCCCTCCACGGAGAAGAGGGTGTGCCGGACGTACTCCCCGGCCTGCTCCTCGCCGAGCCCGAGCAGGCCGCCCAGCGCCTCGACGAAGCCCTCGACCTTGCGGTGCACGGGCACGAAGCGGTTGGGGCCGACGGCCAGGCCGATGCGCTGGTGGCCGAGTTCCACCAGGTGCTGGACGGCGATGCGCGCCGAGGCGCGCTCGTCCGGCGAGATGTACGGTCCGGCGATCGCCGGGTTGAAGCCGTTGACCAGCACATAGGGCACGCCCTGGCCGAGCAGCCGGGCGTAGCGCTCGGGGTCGGCGGTGACGTCGGCGTGCAGCCCGGACAGGAAGACGATGCCGCGCACCCCGCGCTCCACGAGCGCCTCCACCAGTTCGTCCTCGGTGGAGCCGCCGGGGTGCTGGGTGCACAGCACGGCGGTGTAGCCGTAGCCGGTCAGGTTCTGCTCGATGACCTGGGCGAAGGCGGGGAAGATCGGGTTGTTGAGCTCGGGGGTGATCAGCCCGATCTGGCCGGCGCTGCGCTGGCGCAGCCGCACCGGACGCTCGTAGCCGAGCACGTCCAGGGCGGCCAGCACCTTCTGCCGGGTGGCGGGGGCGACCCCCGCCTTCCCGTTCAGCACGCGGCTGGCGGTGGCCTCGCTGACCCCTGCCTGCGCCGCGATGTCGGCGAGTCGGGCTGTGGTGTTCACACCTGCAGACCCTATGCGACCGCGGCGCACGTCAAACGGCCCACCAGACGGTCGTGTCGGCCGGGACGACTACCCCGTCCGCCGTGACCTCCACGGGAGAACTGGCCAGCAGCAGCGCGCCCGGCACGGGCAGTGTCACCGGCGCGGCCGTGGTGTTGACGGTGCACGCGAAGCCGGGCCGGCGGAAGGAGAGCACGCCCTGCGGGGCGTCCTGCCACCGGACCGACTCGCCCGCGCCGAGGCCGTCCCGCTCACGGCGCAGCCGCAGGGCGGAGCGGTACAGCTCCAGGGTGGAGCCCGGGTCGCCGGTCTGCGCGGCCACGCTCAGCCGCGCCCACCCCTCGGGCTGCGGCAGCCAGCTGCCCCCGCTGCCGAAGCCGAGGCTCGTGCCCTCGGCGGTCCACGGGATGGGGACGCGGCAGCCGTCGCGGAAGCCGTCCTGGCCCGCGGCGCGGAAGAACGCCGGGTCCTGACGGGCCTCGTCGGGCAGGTCGGTGACCTCGGGCAGGCCCAGCTCCTCGCCCTGGTAGACGTAGGCGGAGCCGGGCAGCGCCAGCATCAGCAGCGAGGCGGCGCGGGCGCGGCGCAGGTCGTGGCTCTTCCCGTCGGAGGACAGCCGGGTGGCGTGGCGGACCACGTCGTGGTTGGACAGCACCCAGGTGGTGGGCGCGGCGACCGGGCGCATGGCGTCGAGCGAGCGGTCGATGACCTCGCGCAGCTCGGCGGCGTCCCACTTGGTGCCGAGGTACTGGAAGTTGAAGGCCTGGTGCAGTTCGTCGGGGCGGACGTAGTTGGCGGTGCGCTCGACGGTGGGGGTCCAGGCCTCGGCGACGGCGATGCGCGGGCGTGGGGGCACCCCCGGCCGAAGGCTGGGGGAGTACTCGTCGAGGATGCGCCGCCACGAGCGGTAGATCTCGTGGACGCCGTCCTGGTCGAAGAAGGGCAGGACATCGTTGCCAAGGAGCTTGAGCTGCTCGTGGGCGCCGATGTCGGGCAGGCCGTCGGCCTTGACCAGGCCGTGCGCGACGTCGATGCGGAAGCCGTCGACGCCCATGTCCAGCCAGAAGCGCAGGATCGAGCGGAACTCGTCCTGGACGGCCGGGTGCTCCCAGTTGAAGTCCGGCTGCTCCGGGGCGAACAGGTGCAGGAACCACTCACCGTCGGCAGCGCGCGTCCAGGCCGGTCCGCCGAAGACGGACTCCCAGTCGTTGGGGGGCAGTTCGCCGTCCTCGCCCTTGCCAGGACGGAAGTGGTAGCGCGCCCGCAGCGGCGAGCCGGGGCCCTCGCGCAGCGCCTGCTTGAACCACTCGTGCTGGTCGGAGGAGTGGTTGGGGACCAGGTCGACGATGATCCGCAGACCCAGCCGGTGGGCGTCGCGGATCAGGCCGTCGGCGTCGTGGAGGGTGCCGAACATCGGGTCGATGGCCCGGTAGTCGGCGACGTCGTAGCCGGCGTCGGCCTGCGGGGAGGCGTAGAAGGGGCTCAGCCAGACGGCGTCGACGCCGAGGTCGCGCAGGTACGGCAGGCGCTCGCGGATGCCGGGGATGTCGCCCATGCCGTCGCCGTTCCCGTCGGCGAAGCTGCGGGGGTACACCTGGTAGATGACCGCGTCTCTCCACCAGTCCGTGGTGGCCACGGGCCGGTCGGAGGTGTGGGGATGACGGGTGGAGTCCGCCAGGTACTGGGTCATGGTGATCCCTTGGAGGATGGAAGGCTCGGTGCGGCGATGGGGCGGGGGCGGGGCACCCGGCCGGTCGGGCCGGGCGCCCCGGGGGATGCGGGTGGTACGGGTCAGGACTTGGCCGCGCCGGCGGTGAGGCCGGTGACCAGGTGCTTCTGCACGAGGTAGAAGACGACGCTGACGGGGATGGCGATCAGGACCGCGGTGGCGGCCATCAGGTTCCACTGCGCGTCGTGCTCGCTGACGAAGCTGCTCAGGCCGACGGCGAGGGTGTACTTGCCGTCGTCGAGCATGAAGGTGGTCGCGAAGGCGACCTCGCCCCAGGCGGTGAGGCAGGTGTAGAAGGCGGCGACCGCGAGTCCCGGCCGCGCCAGCGGCAGCACGAGCCGCCAGAAGGTGCCGAAGGGGCTGAGTCCGTCGACCCGGCCCGCCTCGTCGATCTCGAACGGGATGGTGTCGAAGTAGCCCTTGAGCATCCAGGCGCAGTAGGGCACGGCCGTGCTGCAGTAGACGAGGATCAGGCCGCCGTAGGTGTCGATCAGGCCCAGGTCCGACAGGATCACGTACATCGGGACCATGAGCACGGCGACCGGGAACATCTGGGTGACCAGCAGCGCCCACATGAACTTCTTGTAGCCCGGGAAGCGCATCCGGGAGACCGCGTAGCCGGTGGTGGCGGCGATCATCACACCGATGACGCAGGTGGCGCCCGCGATGATGGCCGTGTTGCCCATCCAGGTGAAGAAGCTGGTGTGCTCCAGCACGAAGGAGTAATTGGCGAAGCCGGCCTTGTCCAGGATCCGGCCCGGGTGCAGGTAGTCGTCCTTGTCCGGGCCGAGGGAGAGGAAGACCAGCCAGGCGATGGGGAACAGCGCGATGACGCTGGCGGTGATCAGCACGCCGTGCGACAGCACCGAGGCGGTGCGGCTGCGCTGACCGCGGCCGCGGATCCGCTTCGGGCGCGGGCGCGCCGGGGGGGCGAGCGGGTCGCCGCCGAGGCCGGGGCCCGGGACCGTCGTCTTGGTGGTGGTACTCATGCTGCGATCCCCTCAGCCGGCGAGCTGCTCGTTGCGAGCGAGCCAGCGGCGGTAGAAGGCGGTGAAGACGACCAGGATGGACAGCAGCAGGACGCCGTAGGCGGCGGACTGCGCGTAGTCGCGCGGCTGCTGGCCGAAGCCGAGGTAGTACGCCCAGGTCACGAGGATCTGCGCGTCGGGGGCCCCGCTGCCGAACAGCAGGTAGATGATGGCGAACTGGTTGAACGTCCAGATGATGCCGAGCAGGACGACGGTGCTGCTGACCGAGCGCAGGCCGGGCAGGGTGACGTTGCGGAAGCGCTGCCAGGCATTGGCGCCGTCCATCTCCGCTGCCTCGTACAGCTCCGAGGGGATCGACTGCAGGCCGCCGAGCAGGGAGACCATCATGAAGGGGACGCCGACCCAGGTGTTGACGCCGATCGCGGCGATCTGCTGGAAGGTGCTGTCCTCCAGCCACTGGGGCTGCGGCAGATGGAGCGCGCCGAGGAAGGAGTTCACCACTCCGGAGTCGCTGAGCATGATCCGCCAGGAGAAGACGGTGACGAAGGTCGGCACCGCCCAGGGCAGGATCAGCATCATGCGGTAGAAGGTGCGGCCGCGCAGCTTCTGATTGAGCAGCAGCGCCAGGCCCATGCCCACGCCGTAGTGGAGGGTCACGCAGACCGCGGTCCAGATCACCGTCCAGATGAAGTGGGCCCAGAAGCGGTCGTACGCCGTCGGGCCCCACAGGATGTCGGCGTAGTTGTGGAGTCCGATGAACTCGTAGGTGGCGTCGATGTGGTTGACGCCGATGGTGCGGGCCGAGTTCAGGCTGTTGGCGTCGGTGAGCGTGAGGTAGAAGCCCTGGGCCAGCGGGTAGCCCACCAGCACGCCGAGCACGACGACCACCGGGGCGATCATCGCGTACGCGTACCAGTACTTCTGGTAGGAGCGCTTGAGGCGCTTGATCGGACCGGGGCGCGGTTCGCGGGAACCGCGGGTCTTGGCGGCCGTGCCCTGGGCGGCGACTGTCATCGTTGGCCCTCTTCTACGGGGTTTCTTACCGGGTGGAACAGCCGGTGGCCGCCGCCCCCGCCCGGAAGCGGGCGGGACCGGCGGCCGCGGGGATCACTTGCTGTAGTCGGGCAGCAGCTTGGCCATCGCGGTGGCCGCGTTGTCCAGGCCCTTGTCCAGCGGCTCCTTGCCGCCGGCGACCTTGGTCAGCTCCTCGCCGAACGGGCCCCACAGGGAGCCGTACTCCGGCAGCTCCGGCCGCGGCTGGGCGACGGACAGGACCGACTGGAAGCCCTTGACGCCCGGGTCGGCGGTGACCTCGGCGGTGTAGGCGTCCGAGCGCGTCGGCAGGGTGGAGTTCTTCAGGGCGATCTGCGTCTGGCTCTTGGCCGAGGTCATGAACTTCACGAACTGGATGGCGGCTTCCTGGTGCGCCTTGTCCGAGCCCGCGTAGACCGAGAGGTTGTGGCCACCGGTGGGGGCGCCGGCCGAGCCGGAGGAGCCGGCCGGGACGGGCGCGATGCCGAGGTTGTTCTTGTCGGCGAACGCGGAGCCCTTGTAGAAGTTGGTGATCTCCCAGGGGCCCTGGATGATCGCGGCGACCTTGCCGTTGACGAAGGCGTCCTGGATGTGCGCGTAGGAGTCGGCGGTGGTGTCCGCCTTGTGCAGGCCGGCGCCGGAGAACATCCCCTGCCAGGTCTTCAGGCCCTTGGCGGCGGCCTCGCCGTTGACGGTGATCTTCTTGGCGGCGGTGTCCACCATGTCGGTGCCCTCGCCGTACAGGAACGGCTGGGCGTAGTACGAGGCGGTGTTCAGCCAGAAGCCGTCGACGCCGGCCTTCTTCTTGATCGTCCCCGCGGCGGTCTTCAGCTCGTCCCAGGTCTTGGGGGCCTCGGCGATGCCGGCCTCCTGGAACAGCTTCTTGTTGTAGACAAGGGCCAGGGTGTCCGTGGTGAACGGGACACCGTAGGTCTTGCCCTCGTACTGGGCCTGCTTCAGCAGGGAGGCCTGGAACTTGTCCTGGTCGGCGAGGGCGTCGGTGCCGTCCAGCGCGACGAAGTAGCTCTTCTTGGCGAAGGCGGGCGTCCAGCCGACCTCGGAGCGGAGCACGTCCGGAGCGCCCTTGCTGCCCGCGGCGGTGTCGAACTTGTTCTGCGCCGCGTCGAAGGGGACGTTGACGTACTTGACCTTGATCTTCGGGTTCGCCTTCTCGAACTCCGCCACCAGGGCCTTGTAGGTCGGCGCCTCGTTCGTCGCGTTCGAGGTGTCCCACCAGGTGATGGTGACGGGACCGCCGGCCTTGTCACTGCCGCTGTCGCCGCCGCAAGCCGTCGCCGCGAGCCCGAGCGCCGCAACCAGCGCGGTGGCCGCTATGCCACGCCGCATGTGATCTCCTCCAGGATGAAAGCCCGTGATGGTGCGGGGCGCGTCGCCGCGTCCCCCCTGCCGACTGCGCCTTTGCCGCGGCCGGGCTGTCGAGGAACGTAACAGGGAAGAAAGCCCGACGAAAGACCTTGCTGCAAAGACTTGCAAGATCTTCCGATCGTTACATCTGCGTGTCCTCACAGTTGCAGACAGGAGACGCGCCATGGGACGCTCACCGTTCTGGAAGCCGTTACGCGATCTTCCGCAAATTCATGAAAGGCATTGCCGATCACGCGGCGGATTCGGAACCATCGGCAGGGACCGGCGCCGACTCACGAGGGACCGACATGACCCAAGAGCTCGCCCCCGTCATCCACGACGCGACCGACGAGACCCCGGCCGCCCCCGGGGGGCGCGCTCCCGGCTGGTGGCGCAGCGCCGTCATCTACCAGGTGTACGTGCGCTCCTTCGCCGACGGCGACGGTGACGGCGTGGGCGACCTGCCCGGCATCCGGGCCCGGCTGCCCTACCTGGCGGAACTGGGCGCCGACGCCGTGTGGCTGACCCCCTTCTACGCCTCCCCCCAGGCGGACGGCGGCTACGACGTGGCCGACTACCGCAGCGTCGACCCCCTCTTCGGCTCCCTCGCGGACGCCGACGCGCTCCTCCGCACCGCCCACGAGCTGGGCCTGCGGGTGATCGTCGACATCGTCCCGAACCACACCTCCGACCGGCACGCGTGGTTCCGGGCGGCGCTCACGGACCGGCGCGGGGGGCCGGCCCGTGAGCGCTACCACTTCCGCCCCGGCAGGGGCGAGCAGGGCGAACTGCCGCCCAACGACTGGGAGTCGGTCTTCGGCGGCCCCGCCTGGACCCGGGTCGCGGACGGCGACTGGTACCTCCACCTCTTCGCGCCCGAGCAGCCCGACCTCAACTGGGAGCACCCGGAGGTCCGCGAGGAGTTCGACGCCGTCCTCCGCTTCTGGCTGGACCTGGGCGTCGACGGCTTCCGCATCGACGTCGCCCACGGCATGGTCAAGGCCGCCGGCCTGCCCGACATCGGCCGCAAGGAGCAGGTCAAGATGATCGGCTCTCAGACGCTCCCCTTCTTCGACCAGGACGGGGTCCACGAGATCCACCGCGCCTGGCGCCGGCTGCTCGACTCCTACTCCCGCTGCCCCCGGCCGGAGGCGCTGCCGGCCGAGCGCATCGGCGTCGCCGAGGCCTGGGCCCCCAACGCCGGGCGCATGGCGCTGTACGTCCGCCCCGACGAGATGCACCAGGCCTTCAACTTCCACTTCCTCCAGTGCCCGTGGGAGGCCGGGGCGATGCGCACGGTGATCGAGGAGTCCCTCGCCGCCACCGTCTCCGTCGGCGCCCCCACCACCTGGGTGCTCTCCAACCACGACGTGGTCCGGCACGTCACCCGCTACGGCGGCGGCGCGGCCGGGCTGCGCCGGGCCCGCGCCGCGGCGCTGCTGATGCTCGCGCTGCCCGGTTCGGTCTACGTGTACCAGGGCGAGGAACTGGGCCTGCCCGAGGTCACCGACCTGCCCGACGAGGTCCGCCAGGACCCCTCCTTCTTCCGGGACAACGGCCAGGACGGGCTGCGCGACGGCTGCCGGGTGCCCATCCCATGGACCACCGACGGCCCCAGCCACGGCTTCGGCCCGGCCGCCGGATGGCTGCCGCAGCCCGCGGGCTGGGGCGGGCTCAGCGTCCAGGCGCAGACCGGCGACCCCGACTCCACGCTGGAGCTGTACCGGTCGGCGCTGCGGCTGCGCCGTGAGCTGCCCGGCCTCGGCGACGGGCCGATGCGCTGGCTGGACGCCCCGGAGGGAGTGCTCGTCTTCTCCCGGCCCGGCCTGGTGTGCACCGTCAACACCCAGTCGGCGCCGGTCCAACTGCCCGTTCCCGGGCGGCCGGTGCTCTCCTCCGAGCCCGTCGCGCCCACCGGCGGATCCGTCCGTCTTCCGGCTGATTCGTGCATCTGGTGGGCGATCTGAGATGCGACCGGTACAGTCCAATCCTGTGACCGCAAGGCTTGCCGACATCGCAGCCCAGGCGGGGGTGAGCGAAGCGACCGTCAGCCGTGTCCTCAACGGCAAGCCAGGTGTCTCCGCCGCCACCCGCCAGTCCGTGCTGGCCGCCCTCGACCTGCTGGGGTACGAACGGCCCGTGCGGCTGCGGCAGCGCAGCGCGGGCCTGGTCGGGCTCATCACGCCCGAGCTGGAGAACCCGATCTTCCCCGCGTTCGCCCAGGTCATCGGGCAGGCCCTGACGCGGCAGGGATACACCCCGGTGCTGGCCACCCAGACGCCGGGCGGCTCGACCGAGGACGAGCTCGTCGAGATGCTCGTCGAGCGCGGCGTCGCCGGGATCATCTTCGTCTCCGGGCTGCACGCCGACTCCACCGCCGACACGGCGCGCTACGACCGGCTCCACGGCCAGAGCGTGCCGTTCGTCCTGATCAACGGCTTCTCCGCCAGGATCAAGGCACCGTTCGTCTCGCCCGACGACCGCGGTGCCATGCGTCTGGCCGTCACCCATCTGGCGGCCCTCGGCCACGAGCGGATCGGCCTCGCGGTCGGTCCCAAGCGGTTCGTCCCCGTGCAGCGCAAGATCGAGGGCTTCCTGCGCAGCATGGATGAGGTGCTCGGGATGGCCGCCGAGGAGGCGGCCGACCGTATCCAGCACTCGCTGTTCACCCTCGAGGGTGGTCAGGCGGCCGCCTCCGGTCTGCTCGACGCCGGCTGCACGGCCGTGGTGTGCGCCTCGGACATGATGGCGCTGGGCGCCGTCCGCGCGGCCCGGCAGCTGGGGCTGTCCGTCCCCGGGGACGTCTCCGTCGTCGGCTTCGACGACTCCCCGCTGATCGCCTTCACCGATCCGCCGCTCACCACCATCCGGCAGCCGGTCACCGCCATGGGCCAGGCCGCCGTGCGCGCGCTGCTGGAGGAGATCGGCGGTACCCCGGCCCCGCACAGCGAGTTCGTCTTCCTGCCCGAACTGGTCGTCCGCGGTTCGACGGCATCAGGTCCCCAGGCGGGGGCAGCCGTACCCGTACAGCAGTCGGCCGGAAGGCGTATACGGGATGCACGGAATCCCACCGGGGGTTGATCGGACGGCACCGGACCGCATGGCAGACTATCGCCCCATGGGGGAATCGACCGCGAAGATCATGGCCCGCCGCAGTGGCGGCGTACCGCCGCGCTCCATCGATTCCCGTGACGCCGATGGAGCGACGACGGGCAACGGGCTGCTGGCACCACGCCGTCCCAGGCTGTGGTTCGAGATCCTGCTGATCGCCGTCAGCTACTGGATCTACTCACTGGTGCGCAACGCCGTACCGGAGCAGCAGGACGACGCCATGCGGAACGCGAGCCACGTCTGGGGCTTCGAGCAGTCCCTCGGGCTGGCCTTCGAGCACGCGGTCAACCATGCCGTGAACTCGGTGACGTGGCTCATCGTCGGGATGAACTATTACTACGCGACGCTCCACTTCATCGTCACCCTCGCGGTGCTCGTGTGGCTCTTCCGCAGGCACCCCGGGCGTTACGCGCCCACCCGGCTGGTCCTGTTCGTGACGACCGGCATCGCGCTGCTGGGCTACTACTTCTTCCCCCTGGCGCCGCCCCGGCTGATGGAGGGCGGCGGGTTCATCGACACCGTGAAGATCCACCACACCTGGGGGTCGATGGCATCGGGCGACCTGGCGCACGTCTCCAACCAGTACGCGGCCATGCCCTCGATGCACATCGGCTGGTCGCTGTGGTGCGGCATCACCGTCGCCATGCTCGCGCGGCGGGCCTGGGTGCGGGTGCTGGGTGTCCTCTACCCGGTCGTCACCCTGCTCGTCATCGTCTCCACCGCCAACCACTTCTGGCTGGACGCCGCCGGCGGCACCCTCTGCCTCGGCGTCGGCTTCGCCGCCTCCTGGGCCGTCTACGGTGGCCTCGCCTACCGGTTGCCCCGCCAGGTCCGCGTCGCCACGGCCTGACCGGGCGGCGGCCGGGTGAGGGCCTAGTCCGTGCCGTAGAAGAGGCGCTCCACCACCGCGCGGGCACGGCGCGTGGTCCGGCGGTACTCCTCGACCATGTCTCCCACGTGGCCGGGCTCGTAGCCGAGGTACCGCCCCACCGCGGCGAGTTCCTTGCCGTCGCCGGGGAAGGTGTCGCCGGCGCGGGCCCGGACGAGCATGACGGCGTTGCGCATCCGGCTCGCCAGGATCCAGGCGGCGTCCAGCACCTCGGCGTCCTCTGCGGCCACGAGTCCGGCCGCCTCGGCCGCCGCCAGCGCCGGCCGGGTGCGGGTGGTCCGCAGTCCGGGGAACTGCGCGCCGTGCCGCAGCTGCAGCAGCTGCACCGTCCACTCGACGTCGCTGAGTCCGCCCCGGCCCAGCTTGGCGTGGGTCGTTGGGTCCGCGCCGCGCGGCAGCCGCTCGGACTCCATACGCGCCTTGAGCCGGCGGATCTCGCGGACCGCCTCCTCCGGCAGCCCGTCCGCCGGGTAGCGCAGCGGGTCGACGAGGCCGATGAAGCGGGCGCCCAGGTCCTCGTCACCCGCGACCGGTTCGGCACGGAGCAGGGCGTGGCTCTCCCAGACCAGCGACCAACGCCGGTAGTAGGCGGCGTACGAGCCCAGCGTGCGCACCAGCGGTCCGCTCTTGCCCTCGGGGCGCAGGTCGGCGTCGATCAGCAGCGGCGGGTCGGTGGTGGGGATCTGCAGCAGCCGGCGCAGCTCGTTGGCGACCTTGAGCGCGACGCGGGCGGCCAGGTGCTCGTCGACGCCCTCGTGGGGCTCGTGGACGAACAGGACGTCCGCGTCGGAGCCGTAGCCGAGTTCGCGCCCGCCGAAGCGGCCCATGCCGATGACGGAGAACCGGGTCGGCAGGGGCTCGCGCTCGGCCGTCTCGACGGCGTTGACCGCGGCCTGCAGGGCCCCGGTGACGGCGGCGGCGTTGAGGTCGGTGAGGGCGGCGCCGATCGCGTCGGGGTCGTCGCGGTGGACCCCGACCAGGTCCGCGGCCGCGGTGCGGAACAGCTCGCGGCGGCGCACTCCGCGTACCGCGGCGACGGCCTGCTCGGCGGAGTCCGCGCGGTGGACCGCGGCCAGGACCTCCTGGTCCAGGGCAGCACGCGTCCGCGGCTGGAGCCCCTCGTCGTCGGCGAGCAGGGCGACCGCCTCGGGGGCCCGCATCAGCAGATCGGGGGCGAGCCGCCCGGAGGAGAGCACCCGCGCGAGGTTGACGGCGGCGGCGCCCTCGTCCCTCAGCAGCCGCAGGTACCAGGGAGTACGGCCCAGGGCGTCGCTGACCTTGCGGAAGTTCAGCAGGCCCGCGTCCGGGTCCGCGGAGTCGGCGAACCAGCCGAGCAGCACCGGAAGCAGGGTCCGCTGGATGGCGGCCTTGCGGCTGACCCCCGAGGCCAGCGCCTCCAGGTGGCGCAGGGCGGCGGCCGGGTCGACGTATCCGAGCGCCTCCAGGCGCTGCTTGGCCGCGTCCGTGGACAGTCCCACCTCGCCGGGGGCGAGCTGGGCGACCGCGTCGAGCAGCGGCCGGTAGAAGAGCTTCTCGTGGAGGCGGCGCACCTCCCGGGCGTGCCGCCGCCACTCCCGCTGCAGCTCCGTCACCGGGTCCGCGCGGAAGCCCAGGGAACGGCCGAGCCGCCGCAGGTCGGCCACGTCCTCCGGCACCAGGTGGGTGCGGCGCAGCTTGTGGAGCTGGATGCGGTGCTCCATCGTCCGCAGGAAGCGGTACGAGGTGTCGAGGGCCGCCGCGTCCGCGCGCCCGACGTAACCGCCGGCGGCGAGCTGGGACAGCGCGGTCAGGGTGGTGCCGCTGCGCAGCGACGGGTCGGTGCGGCCGTGCACCAGCTGGAGCAACTGCACCGCGAACTCCACGTCTCGCAGGCCGCCGGGGCCCAGCTTCAACTCGCGGTCGAGGTGCGCCACGGGGATGTTCTCCACGACCCGGCGCCGCATCTCCTGCACGTCCTGGACGAAGTGGTCGCGCTCGGCGGCCTGCCACACCATGGGCGCCAGCGCCTCGACGTACTCCTGGCCCAGCGCCGGGTCGCCGGCGACCGGGCGGGCCTTGAGCAGCGCCTGGAACTCCCAGGTCTTGGCCCAGCGCTTGTAGTAGGCCAGATGGCTGGAAAGGGTGCGCACCAGGGGGCCGCGCCGGCCCTCGGGACGCAGGTTGGCGTCGACCTGCCAGATGCTGCCCTCGACGGTGGTGTCGGAGCAGATCCGCATCATGCGCGAGGCCAACCGGGTGGCCGCCTGCAGTGCCTTCGCCTCGTCGGCTTCGGGGCGGGCCTCGGCCACGAAGATGACGTCGACGTCGGAGATGTAGTTGAGCTCGTGGCCTCCGCACTTGCCCATGCCGATCACCGCCAGCCGGCACAGCGCGGCGTCGGCCGGCGCCTCCGCCTCGGCCATGGCCAGGGCGGCGCGCAGCGTCGCGGTGGCGAGGTCGGCGAGCTCCGCGGCGGTCTGCACCAGGTCGCTGGTGCCGCACACGTCCCGGGCGGCGATGCCCAGCATGCAGCGCCGGTAGGCCACGCGCAGCGACTCGGGGCCGTCGGCCCCGGCCAGCCCGCGCTCGAACTCCGTGGTCCCCGGGTGCAGGTCGGCGTGCTCGTAGGTGACCAGGGCGTGCCAGTCGCGCGGATGCCGGGTCAGGTGGTCGGCGAGCGCGGCGGAGGCTCCCAGCACCCCGAGCAGCCGGTCGCGCAGCGGCTTGGCCGTGGTGAGCGTGTCGAGGAGGGTGCGCCGCTCCCCGTCGTCGAGGGCCTCCAGGAGCCGTACGAGGGAGGCGAGTGCCTGGTCGGGGTCGGCGGTGGCGCCCAGCGCGTCGAGCAGGACCGGATCGCTGCGCACCGGGGCGAGCTGCTCGCCGCCCAGCAGCGCCTCGGCGGCCACGGCGTCGCTGAAGCCGTGCCGCAGCAGCCGCCCGAACCTGGTGTCCCGTCGCCCTTCCAGCACGCCGCCTGCCTTTCCCGGTGCTCCCGGCCGGCCCGATCCGCCCTAGAGAGAGTATCCGCCAGGCCCCGGCTCCGTTACCTGGCGTTATGGCCGCTTTGACGTGATCGTCCGGCGGTGTGAGGGCCGTCCGGCCCTTCTGGTATAAAGCGCTTGCTGTTTCTGAGGTTTAAAAAATCAACCAACGGTACCCACGGCTACCCAGGGGTGGGACGGGGCGGGGAAGAGAACATGCGGCGAATACGTCTGCGCGGGCGTGCCTGGCTCGCGATCGGGGCGGTCGTGCTCGGAGGGGCCGGTGTCGTCACCGCCGCGTCCGTGGCCAGCGGCCCGGAGGGGACCGCCTCGTCGGCGGCCTCGAAGGGGCCGGTGCCCAGTGCGGTCCAGTCACTCGCCCTCAAGGGCGAGGGCGGGGAGCGCGGCGTGGCGCAGCGCGACACGAAGACCTTCGGCCTGCTCGGTGTGACGTGGGACGACCCGCGCACCGCGCTGGACGGTACGGTTCAGGTGCGCACCCGTTCGGTGAAGACCGGCGGGTGGTCCGACTGGCACGCGGTCGACCCGCACTACGACGACGCTCCGGACCCGAAGACCGAGGGCGCCACCCGGGGCGGATCGGCACCGTTGTACGTGGGTCTCTCCAACGGTGTCGAGCTCAAGGTCGTGTCGGCGAAGGGCGCGTCGGGCACCCTCCCGAAGGGTCTCCAGCTCGAGCTGGTGGGCGACGCCGAGAAGAGCGGCAACGATGTCGCCATGGCGCCCGCCGCCTTCGCGGCGGACGCCGAGGAGACCACGCCTCCGCCTGCCGACCCCTCGGCGACCGACACCCCGCCCGACTCGGCCACGCCGGATCCGGAGGTCTCCTCTCCGAGCGAGACGGCGACCCCGTCGACCTCGGCCCCGGCACCGGACTCCTCGGCGTCCACGAGTGCCTCCCCGAGCGCGTCCGCGAGCACGTCCGCCTCCCCCTCCACCTCGCCGTCGCCGAGCTCGACCCGGCCGACCGCCCCCGCGTCCACCGTGGCCAAGCCGGCCATCGTGAGCCGCGCCGGCTGGGGTGCGGACGAGAGCAAGCGGGAGGCCGGGGACCCGCCCTACGCGGACAAGGTGAACGTGGTCTTCGTCCACCACACGGACACCGCCGCCGACTACGACTGCAGCCAATCGGCCCAGATCGTGCGGTGGATCTACGCGTACCACCTCTCGCAGGACTGGCGCGACATCGGCTACAACGCCCTTGTCGACAAGTGCGGCACCATCTTCGAGGGCCGCTACGGCGGCCTGGACCTGCCGGTCATCGGCGCGCAGACCTACGGCTTCAACACGCGCAGCTGGGGTATCGCCGCGATCGGCACCTTCCAGGTCATCAACCGCGTCCCGGCCACGCCGATCTCCTCCAAGATGCTCGGCTCGATCGCGGCGCTGTCCGCGTGGAAGCTCGGCCAGTACGGGATCAACCCCAATCCCGGCAGCAAGACGCAGACCCTGGTCGAAGGCGCGGAGAACAGCCCCCCGTGGGTCTACAACAAGTCGTACGCGTTCAACCCGATCTCCGGGCACCGTGACGGCTTCGCCACCGCGTGCCCCGGTCAGAACCTGTACGACAAGCTGGCCACGATCCGCTCGTACGCGGCCGGGGTCGCCGCTCCGACGCTGAACGGCGTCAGCGGCGCCACGCTCTCCGGGACCTCGTACTACACCAAGGGCACGGCCACGGTCTCGTGGAAGGAATCCACCCCGTACGCCGTGGTGAAGCGCTTCGAGGTCCTGGTCGACGGCGCCGTCGCGGCCACCGCGAGCCGTACCGCCACCTCCGCGGCGATCACGGTTCCGGCGGGCAAGCACACGGTGACCGTGCGGGCGGTGCACAACAACAACAAGACCGCGACGTCGGCGAGTTCGTACAGCGTGGTCGGTGACACGACCAGGCCGACGTTCACCACCGCCCCGTCCGTGAAGATCCGCAACGCCACGGTGTCCAGCACCTCCGTGCCGGTCTCCGTGACCTGGAAGGCCACCGACAACGGCGCCCTCAAGAGCGTCGCGGCGACCGCCCCCAGCACCGCCACCTTCGGCCCGACCACCACGTCGTGGAGCACCACGGGCAAGGTGAACACCGCGGTCACGTACGGCCTGAAGGCCACCGACGCGGCCGGGAACTACGCCACCGCCTCGGTGAGCCGCACGGCGGCGATCCTGCAGGAGACCTCGGCGACGAAGTCCGGTACCTGGTCGACGAAGAGCTCCACCAGCTACCTCGGCGGGAAGTCCTACACCTCGTCCTCCAAGAACGCCAGCCTGACCTGGACGTTCACCGGCCGCTCGGTCGGCTGGGTGGTCTCGCGGGCCTCGACCTCCGGCCAGGCGTACGTCTACGTCGACGGGGTCAAGACGGCCACGGTGGACCTCAAGTCCTCCACCACCGCCTACCGGCAGACGATCTGGTCCAAGACCTGGAGCACCAGCGCCAAGCACACGCTGAAGATCGTCGTCGTCGGCACCTCCGGCCGCCCGGCGATCACCACGGACGGCATCACGTACGTCAAGTGACGCACTGACGCAGCAACAACAAGGTCCGGGGGACGCAATACGCGTTCCCCGGACCTTTTGTCGGTCAGGCACTCGCTCGGGCTGGCCGCCACCCTCGTCCAGCCTTTGGCAGCTATGGGCTGTCCCGTAATTGATCAGGCTCGTCTGCGGGTGTGCCGATCCGGTCCCGTCGGTTGGTTAGGCAGCCTGCAGGAGGTTGTGCAGGCGGGCGATGCCGAGCATGGCGTGGTGGAAGCCGTCGCCCCTGAGCCGGCAGTCGCGCAGGATCTTCCAGGTCTTCATGCGAGCGAAGACGTGCTCGACGCGCGCGGACCTGTTCGTGGGAGCGATTGTGTTCCTGCTTCCACTGCGGGGAGTTCCCGCCGGGTGGGCGGCGGTGCGGGATGACCAGGCCGGTGCCCAGATAGCCGCCGTCAGGCGATGGTCGTGGTCCTGCCGGCGGCGGCCTTCGCCCCCCGATTCCTCCCATGCCTTGCTGTCGTGCCGGTGGCCGGGCACCGGGCGTCCGATCGCCACGACCAGCCGGAAAGGCGTTGGATGTAGCATCGCGCGTCTCTGGGCGGCTCGGCCGTTGCCCGACTATTCCTGGCGCACACCAGCATGGCGAAAGGCTGATCCGTGGGTACTGAGAAAGTACGGCTTTTCCCCACAGCCGACAGCCCGCAGTACAGCGCTGGCTCCTGGTTGATCGGCTGGGTGGTCTTTCTGGGATCGGGGTCTGCGGCCGCGGTGCTGCTGCTCAACTCCTGGGCGAGCTGCCACCTCGGTCGCCATGCCCAGCCGTTCGTCTGGTTGGTGGTGGCGGTGATCGGTACGGCGACGGCCTCGACCGTGCTGTGGGCTGTGATGCGCAAATTGACTGGCCGCCAGGGCCTGTTGAGACCCCTGGCATTGACGGTTTTTGCCACAGTGGTACTGCTCGGACTCATGCTGGCGACTTGGTATCAGTCGCCGGGCCACCCTGACAGCCTGTGCGAATCGGGCATTCTGTAGGCGTGGTGGCCGAGATAGCTGCCCCGGTGAGGTGGGCCCGGGCCATCGGGGGAACGCCGCGAGTCGGTGAACAAAACCATCCGGATCGCCTGCGCCGTCGTCAAAGCCCGGCAAGCAGGACTGGATCGCCTCACCCAGCCAGCGGTTCCGGGACAGCCCTTGGTGGTCGGACGTCCTGTCCGCGGCTATGGCCGGGTACGGGGCGACCAACCCTTCCGCATGAGTTGACCCGCTCGACCGGGGGCGGCGGTCGGCCGCCAGATCAACCCTGCAGCCCCAACCCACACACATCAGCAGTTGTCACAACGGCAACCACTGGGGCCACCAGGGCGGAATGTTGTCCGGAGCGCAGGCGCTCACGCTGACGGGATAGCCGTCCGGGGCACGCCAGCCCGCCATGAGAATCCAGTACATGCAGAGTGTACCGAGGATCCCCATTGCCGTGGCAAGAAGCAGACTTTTCCCGCCGAACGCCCCGAACGATATTGCCCAAATGAGCGCGGCGGCACCCCAGGCGGCAAAGAAAACGGGAATCAAGGACCAGAAGTTCGCCGATGCGTTGATTCCTATTTCGCATTCGTTCCAGGCCCTGGCCAGCATCGCCATGCCGCCATACCCGGCCACCACTCCGACGATCGGACCCACGAGGCAACCGACAAGACGACGAGCCGCTTGCAGGTCTCCGGACAATGTCAAACCTCCGCGGCGGGGCAGGGCGAGCGCCCCGCGGAGCGGGACACTCGCCACACATCCTGGTAGTAGGAACTGTGCGACCACTTGCCAAGCTGTTGATTTGTGCGACGATACTGCACGTCAGGGTACTCACTGAGCTGACCGATGACGTCTTGGACGCTCCTTCGGAATTCACCGAACGTCACATCTGACCCGCATGTGCCGTACATGTCGATTCCAGCTTGCACGGTCAGGGCGCCACCCGGGTCCGCCTTGCCGATAGCGCCACTGCAGTGGGCCGCCGCACCGGCATGGAGCGCCTCTCCCGTAACTCCGGCAGCGCGCCCGAGGTACCCATGGTGGAAGTTAGGACCAGACGTATAGAAGACCTCCGCCTTCTCACCCGCAATCTCGAAGTACCAAGTCGTCGGCGTTTTCGGCCGAGAGGCCAAGCCTTCGTTCCGCCTTCGCAGGTGCACATAACCGAAGCACACTCGACGAGCTGGTGCCCGTCCAGTTCGAGGCGGCTGATGGGAGTGCCTCCGCCGAAGGCGTCATATCGGCTAGGGCCCCATTGAACATATTCCGCCTGGGTCGCGCCGTCCTCCGTCGTCCCGGTGTGGTCCAGCGGGTCGAGAACGTGTCTCTGGGACTCGACAACGTGGTCGAAGCCGTCGTAGACGCTCCGCTCGATGACCTTCCCGTCGGCGGTGACGGTCTCCTGGGGCCAAAAGCATCGTAGGCGCAGTTCCCCGTCGAACTGCCGGTGGTCGCGGTCAACGGTCGGTGGCGGAGGGCGCCTTCGGCCGGGCCACCTGCGGCGCGGCGGCTCCGACGACAGCTTCTCCCGCTTCCCCCGCAACCTCCTGCGCGGTGACCGAAGGCACCCCGCGCTCGAGGCCACGAGCGCACGCTCCGGCAATCCTCTTGCATGCCGACAAACCCCCTTTTGCGAAAGGTAGTTGACAGCGCGTCACACACACGCCGACCCGAACCCACCGCGCTTCGGGGCCCTTTTACCTGCCCTTGACCTCAAGATCCAGAACGTACGCACCGTTCCCCTGACCTTCATTTCCGCGGCGCTTCGGACGTCCACGGCCCCCTCCTAACCTGGCGCGGCACCACTCCCCCGTCCCCCGCTTTCCGGAGGTCCGCCGTGTCCGGCTGGTCCCTGCCCCGCCCCCGCCGCTCCGTCACCGCCCTCGCTTCCGCCCTCGGCGTCGCCGCCGCCTCCCTCGGCCTGTGGGCCGGGCTCGGCGGCTCCGAGACCGCCCACGCGGCCGGCAGCGTGCCGAACCCCGACCACGTGGTCGTGGTGATGTTCGAGAACCACGCCTACAACCAGGTCATCGGCAGCTCCAGCGCCCCTTACATCAACAACACGCTGAAGGCCGGCGGCGCCAGCCTGACGCAGTCGTACGGTCTCACCCACCCGAGCCAGCCCAACTACATGCAGATCTTCTCGGGCGGCAACCAGGGCGTCACCGACGACGGCTGCTACACCCCCGGCTTCAGCTCCAAGCCCAACCTCGCCTCCGAGCTGATCGCCGCGGGCAAGAGCTGGGCCAGCTACAACGAGACGCTGCCCAGCCAGGGTTCGACCACCTGCAGCAGCGGCACGTACGCCCGAAAGCACAACCCGTGGTTCGCGTTCAGCAACGTCCCGACGTCGACGGCGAAGACCTTCGCGCAGTTCCCGACGGACTTCACCACCCTGCCGAAGGTCTCCTTCGTGGTGCCGAACCTGTGCAGCGACATGCACGACTGCTCGGTCTCCACCGGTGACACCTGGCTGAAGAACAAGCTGGGCGCGTACGCGACCTGGGCGAAGACCCACAACAGCCTGCTCGTCGTCACCTTCGACGAGGACAACCGGCTGAGCGGCAACCGCATCGCGACCGTGCTGTACGGCCAGCCGGTCAAGGCTGGTTCGTCGTCCGCGACGACCTACAACCACTACAACATGCTCCGTACGCTGGAGGACCTGGCGGGTCTCGGCACGCACGCCGGCAACGCCGCCTCCGCCTCGGACATCACCGGTATCTGGGCGAGCTGAGGCCGGTGTACGTCGCGGACAGCCGCGGCGGAGCCGGCACCGAGGTCCGGGACGCGTCGCGTCCCGGACCCCGGGCCACCGCCGTCGCCCCCACCGTCCTCGTCCTGGGCACCGTCAGCCTGATCACCGACGTCTCGTCGGAGATGGTCACCGCGGTGCTCCCCCTCTACCTGGTCGCCGGGCTCGGGCTCTCCCCGCTCGGCTTCGGCCTGCTCGACGGCGTCTACAACGGCTTCAGCGCGCTGGTGCGGCTGGTCGGCGGCCACCTCGCCGACCGGGGCGGCGGCCGGCACAAGGCCGTGGCCGCCGTCGGGTACGGACTGTCGGCGGTGTGCAAGCCCGCGCTGCTCCTGGTCCACAGCCTGCCCCTGATCGGTGCCGTCCTCGCGGTCGACCGGACCGGCAAGGGGCTGCGCACCGCACCACGAGACGCGCTGATCTCGCTGTCCTCGGCGCCGGAGACGCGCGGACGGGCCTTCGGCGTGCACCGCGCCATGGACACCGCCGGGGCGCTGCTGGGACCGCTGGTCGCGTTCCTCATCCTGCGGCAGGCCGCCGAGGGGTACGACGCCGTCTTCACGGTGAGCTCCTGCGTGGCCGCCCTGGGCGTGCTGGTGCTGCTGCTCTTCGTACCGGGCGGCCGCGGCGGGGCTCCCGCCACCGCCCCCGCCCCCGCGTCCGCGGACTCGCCCGCCGCGCCCTCGCTGCGGGCGTCCCTGGCGCTGCTGCGCCGCCGGGACGTGCGGCGGCTCACGGTCTGCGCGACGCTGCTGGGCCTGTCGACGGTCAGCGACTCCTTCGTCTACCTGCTGCTCCAGCACCGCCTCGGCGTCCCCGACCGCTGGTTCGCGCTGCTCCCCCTGGGCACCGCGGCGGCCTTCCTGCTGCTCGCGCTGCCGCTGGGACGGCTGGCCGACCGCGTGGGCCGCTGGCGGATGTTCCTGGCGGGGCACGTCGCCCTGCTCGCCGCGTACGGGCTGCTGCTCGCGCACGGCCCGGCGTACGCCGTCCTGCTGCTGCACGGCGCCTTCTACGCCGCCACGGACGGGGTGCTGATGGCCGCCGCGTCCACCGCCGTACCCGACGAGCTGCGCGGCGCCGGGCTCGCCCTCGTCCAGACCGGGCAGGCCACGGCCCGCTTCGCCGCCTCCCTGGCCTTCGGCGCGGCCTGGACCGCCTGGGGCGACCGCACGGCCCTCACCACCGCCGCGCTGGCGCTGACGGTGTGCGCGGTCTGCGCCGTGTACCTGCGTCCCGCGCAGAGCAAGTGACCCCCCGAGGAAAGGCCCCCCATGAACACCCGCAGCCGTCTGTTCGTGCTGCTCGCCGCCGTGGCGGCGCTGGCCGCGGTCGCCGCCGTGTCCGTGCTGCGCGCCGCCGACCGCGCGGCGGAGAAGGACCGCCCGCAGGCGGGCGGCCCCGCGGTCACGGCGGGGTCGGTGACGCTGGCTCCGGACACACCCCGCATGGTGTTCCGCAACATGGCGTGGGGCCCGCACCGGGACGAGCTCGCCACCGTCCCGGCCGGCAGCCCCACGGCGGCGCGCACCGCCTCCGACGTCAAGTGCCTGCGCTTCTACGCGGCCGCGGGCACCGGCATCTGCCTGCAGTCGGTCAAGGGCGCCGTCCAGGACACCTACCGCGCCGTCGTGCTCGACGCCCGGCTGCACGAGCTGCGCCACTTCCCCCTCGCGGGCATCCCGACCCGGGCCCGGGTGTCGCCCAGCGGGCGCATGGCCGCCTGGACGGTGTTCGTCGGGGGCGACTCCTACGCGGGCACGAACTTCTCCACCCGTACCTCCGTCCTCGACACCCGTACCTGGGCCCTCGTCGCGAACCTCGAGGACTTCCGGATCATCCGGGACGGCCGGCCCTACCACGCCGCCGACGTCAACTTCTGGGGCGTGACCTTCTCCGACGACACCCACTTCTACGCCACCCTGGGCACCGGCGGCCGCACCTACCTCGTCCGCGGCGACGTCGCGGCCCGCTCCGTCCGGACGCTGCGCGGCAACGTCGAGTGCCCCTCGCTCTCACCCGACGGCACCCGGCTGGTCTTCAAGAAGCGCGTCGCGGGCCTGTCCCCCGACGCGCCCTGGCGGCTGTACGTCCTGGACCTGGCCACCATGCGCGAGACCCCGCTCGCCGAGCGGCGCAGCGTCGACGACCAGGTCGTCTGGCGCGACGACCACACGGTCGTCTACGCCCTCGCCGGGGACTTCGGCGCGGACCTGTGGACGGTGCCCGCCGACGGCACCGGCACGGCCCGCCGCATGATGACGGCGGCGCTCGCTCCCGCCTACCTCGGACAGGCCCTGCCCGGCCCCGGCCGGGGCCCCGCCCTCAGGTCGCCAGCGACACGTCGGTCGCCTTGACCAGCGCGACGACCTGGGCGCCCTCGGCGACGCCCAGCTCGTCGAGGGCCTCACGGGTGATCACGGCCGTCAGCTCACGGCCGCCCCCGAACGCGACCCGCACGCTCGCCATGGCCTCCCCCGACGCCACTCCGGCGACGGTCCCGGGGATGCGGTTGCGGATGCTGATGCCCTGCACCGGGGCCGTCGCCAGGGACACCTCCGTCGCCTTGATCAGCACCGTCACCCCGCCGCCGGGGATGATGCCGAGCTCCCGCACGGCCTCGGCCGTCACGGCCGCAGTGAAGTCCGGTCCCCCGCCGTCGAGTCGGACCGTGACCACGGCCATCACCTCGCCCGGGACCACCGAGGCGACCTTGCCGTCGATCTGGTTGCGAATGCTCAGTGCCATGAGCGGCACCGTAAGCCCGTCTGCGGCGTGCCGCGCGGAACGACCCGCCGCCCGCCCCGGGCCCGGGCGGCGGTCTGCCCCGCCTGCTGCGGCTCAGGCGGTGACCAGGTCCGCCCAGCGGGTGAACCCGGCGCGGTCGGCACGGATGCCGTGCCGGGTCGAGAGGGCGCCCACGATGCCGAGACCCCGGCCGTGCTCGTCGGGGTCGGTGGATCCCCCCGGCATGCATGGCCGGGCCGACGGGCCCGAGTCGGTCACCTCGATGTGCAGGGCGCTGCGCCCGTCGACGTCCGTCCAGCAGATGCGCAGGGAGGCGGGGCCGTCGGCGTGCACGATGGCGTTGGTGGTCAGCTCGGAGATCACCAGCAGCGCGTCCTCGGCGACCTCCGGGCACAGCTCCCACTCCGCCAGCACGCCCCGCACCCGCCGGCGCACCACGGACAGGGCGCCTGGGATGTGCGACAGCGCGCAGACGTGCACATCCTCGCGCTGCGGCATCGTCTCGGGCTCTGCCGCCATGGTGTCCTCCTCCCAGGGAAATCCCGCCGGGTGGACTCCCGGACCTGCACGAAAGCTTCCGAGACGGGACATCGCGGGTCAATGAATCGGGGTCGCCATTGTCGAACGCCGCCCTCATAGGCCGAACGACCTGCGGAAACGCGCTGATGCCCATCGAGGTTGCCGGGGATAGCATCGACGTATGGCCGGCCCGCTGCAGTCCATCGAACGGGCGGCGGCGATCCTCAGGCTCCTGGCCGGCGGTCCCCGCCGGCTCGGGCTGGGCGAAGTGGCCGCCTCCCTCGGACTCGCGAAGGGCACCGCGCACGGGATCCTGCGCACCCTCCAGCACGTGGACTTCGTCGAGCAGGACCCGGCGACCGGGAAGTACCAGCTCGGGGCGGCCCTGCTGCACCTGGGCACCAGCTACCTCGACGTCAACGAGCTGCGGTCCCGTTCGATCAACTGGGCCGACGCGCTGGCCGCCCGCAGCGGCGAGGCGGTACGCCTCGGCACCCCGCTGGAGGGCCAGGTCCTCGTCGTCCACCACGTCTTCCGGCCCGACGACAGCCTCCAGACGCTCGACGTCGGCGCCCTGCTGCCGCTGCACGCCTCCTCGCTCGGCAAGATCCTGCTGGCGTACGGGGCGGCGCCGCTGGAGCCGCTGCTGAAGGAGGAACTGGAGGCGTACACGCGGCACACCCTGGTGGTCCCGGATGACCTGAGCCGCGCGCTCGCCGAGATCCGCGAGCAGGGCTGGGCGGCGGAGGTCCAGGAGATGTCGATGGGCGAGGCCGGGGTCGCGGCGCCGATCCGCAGCTCGGGCGGCCTCGTCGTGGGCGCGATCGGCCTGTCGGGCCCGGTCGAGCGGATCTGCGACACCAGGAGCCGCCCTCAGGCGTCCCTGGTCACGCTGCTCCGGGAGGCCGCCCGGGCGATCTCCAGGGACCTCGGCGCCGCCCGATGGTGAGGCCCGCCCGCGCTCCGGACACGGTGGGCACGAGGAGCACAAGAAGCACGAGGAGCACAGAAAACACGAGGAACACGAGGAACACGAGGGCACCGCGAACGCGAGGAAAACAGCGGAAGACATAGGAAAGCATGGGAAAGCATCGGAAAGCAGGCCCCGATCATGGTTGAACGGTATGTGATGTCCATCGACCAGGGCACCACCTCCACCCGATGCATCCTCTTCGACCACCGGGGCCGCCTGGTGTCGGTCGCCCAGCGCGAGCACCAGCAGCACTTCCCCCGGCCCGGCTGGGTCGAGCACGACGCCCTGGAGATCTGGCGGAACCTGGAGCGCATCGTGCCGCAGGCGCTGTCCTCCGCCGAGATCGCGGCGGACGAGGTCGCCGCGATCGGGATCGCCAACCAACGCGAGACGACGGTGCTGTGGGACCCGAGCACGGGCGTACCGCTGGGCCGGGCCATCGTCTGGCAGGACACCCGTACCGCGCCGCTCGTCGAGCGGCTGCGCAAGGACCCCGGCGACGACTTCTTCCTGGACCGCTGCTGCCTGCCGCCCTCCACCTACTTCTCCGCGCCGCGGATCCGCTGGCTCTTCGACGAGGTGCCAGGGCTGGAGCAGCGCGCCCGCGACGGGGAACTGCTCTTCGGGACGATGGAGACCTGGCTGATCTGGAATCTCACGGGCGGGGTCGACGGCGGCCTGCACATCACCGACGCCACCAACGCCAGCCGCACCATGCTGATGAACATCCGCTCGCTGACCTGGGACCAGGACCTGCTGGACTTCTTCGGCGTCCCCCGCGTGATGCTCCCCGAGATCCACGCCTCCGCCGAGAACTACGGCGCGGCCCGGACCATTCTGCCCGGGGTCCGCATCACCGCCGCCCTCGGGGACCAGCAGGCGGCTCTCTTCGGCCAGACCTGCTTCTCCCCCGGCGACGCGAAGTGCACCTACGGGACCGGCAGCTTCCTGCTGCTCAACACCGGTTCCACGATGATCAGGTCACGGCACGGGCTGCTCTCCACGGTCGCGTACAAGATCGACGACCAGCCGGCGGTCTACGCCCTGGAGGGCTCGATCGCCGTCACCGGCTCGCTGGTGCAGTGGTTCCGCGACCGCCTCGGCCTGATCAGCAGCGCCCCGGAGATCGAGACCCTCGCCCTGACCGTCGAGGACAACGGCGGCTGCTACATCGTGCCCGCCTTCTCCGGGCTCTTCGCCCCGCACTGGCGCAGCGACGCCCGCGGCGTGATCGTCGGCCTCACCTCGTACATCACCAAGGGGCACCTGGCCCGGGCCGTCCTGGAGGCCACCGGCTGGCAGACCCGCGAGGTCGTCGACGCCATGAACGCCGACTCCTCGATCGGCCTGAAGGAGCTCAAGGTCGACGGCGGTATGACCGCCGACAACCTGCTGATGCAGTTCATCGCCGACGTCCTCGACGTCCCCGTGGTCCGCCCGATGGTCGCCGAGACGGTGTCCCTGGGCGCCGCCTACGCCGCCGGCCTGGCCTCCGGCTACTGGCCGGACCTGAGGGTGCTGCGGAACAACTGGCACCGCGCCGGGCAGTGGCTGCCCGACATGGACCCCGGGCGGCGCGAGGCCGAGTACGAGAACTGGCAGCGCGCCGTCGAGCGCTCCATCGGCTGGATCAGGCAGCCCGGGGCCCCGTGACCGGGGGCGTGACCAGGGCCACCGCCCGGCCGGTCACCCGCACCCGCGGGTCCCCCGGGTCGACGCCCACCAGCAGCTCGCTCGGGCGGCCCATGTCCTCGCCCTGCCGCACCGCCACCCGGCCCGGTTCCGTCACCAGGCCCAGCTCCCGCAGGTAGCCGCCGAACGCCGCCGCGGCCGCGCCGGTCGCCGGATCCTCGACGACCCCGCCCACCGGGAAGGGGTCGCGGGCGTGGAAGCGGTCCGGGGCCTCCCGCCAGACCAGGTGCACCGTGGTCCACCCGTGGCGGCGCATGACGTCGGCGAGGGCCTCGAAGTCGTACGCGAGGTCCGCCAGCCGGGCCCGGGCGGCGGCGGCGAGCACCAGGTGGTGGACCCCTCCGAACGCCACGTGCGGCGGCAGCGCGGGGTCCAGCTCGCCGCGCTCCCAACCCAGCGCGGCGAGCGCCGCGTCCAGCTCGGCGTCCTCAGCGGGGCGGGACCGGGTCGGCACGCTGGTGAGCGTGGCGTGCAGCGCCCCCTCGCCGTCGGCCGCGGTCAGCACGGGGATCTCCCCCGCCGGGGTGTCGAAGACCAGCTCACCGGGCCCGATGCGCTCCGCCAGCGCGACGGCGGTCGCGACGGTCGCGTGACCGCAGAAGTCGACCTCGGCGAGCGGACTGAAGTAGCGCAGGGCGAACCGTCGGCGGTCGGGGTCCGCTTCCGTGACGAACGCCGTCTCGGAGTAGCCGACTTCGGCGGCGAGGGCGAGCATGCGCGGCTCGTCGAGGCCCGAGGCGTCGAGGACGACGCCCGCCGGATTGCCCCCGGCGGGCTCGGAGCTGAAGGCGGTGTAGCGCAGGACGTCGGTACCGGTTCCGGATGTCATGCCGTCCACGCTGCCACAACAGGGGCCGTCGACCGGCTCGATCCCAGGCACCAATGTGACGCCCCGGCGACCTGGACGAGGCCCGCCACGTGGCGAGCCTCCTTCATGCCGATCTGGGTACCGAGCTCGAGCGCTACGCCGAAGCGCTCGAAGCCCACGGGATCTCCCGACCCTTCCGATCCGTAGCCAGAGCCGGATCGACGCACGACGTTCGGTTGGGTCACTTCACAGACCGTCGGGGTCGCCACCAGCCGCGTCGGTTGCTGCACTTCCCTGCCGCTTTGCGCGCGTCGCTGCCGTGTTCCGGGCATGAGCCTCGCGCCGCAGCCGTCGCTCATAATCAGCGATCTGCTGAGACATGGGTATGCCGGTCCCCTTCTGAACGAACCGCTCGTTCTCCCGATCCACCAAGAAGGGAGCGTTCCCGCCAAGGCTCGGCCGCGTGCCGGCGGGGCGTCCGATGTCCCGTCGCGCGCACCAGTAGAACACCCAGCCGAACGAGACGGATTCAACCCTGGAGATCGCAAGGTCCATGCCGATCGCTTCTGCGTGCCGTGCGAGCTCGGCCAAAACGACTTCTCTGGCTTCGTCTTCAGTCAGCATCTGCCCAGCGTCCCAGAACGCGGGTGCGGGTATGTCTCTTCGTCCCGAAGCAATGCGAGCGACCGTGCGACCTGCGGCCGAACCGCCCGCGACCTGCGCGGACCATCCGCGAGCGTCCGTGGTTGTGCGCCCCGGTCCGGGGGCCGTTGCAACGCAGTCAGACACCCAGTGGGACGACTTGGGATTCCTGCTCCTCCACTGTCGGCGCTTCGCCCTGGACAGCTCAAGCCCTGAGCCTGGGAATCACCGCGCCTTGGGCTTGGGTTCGCCCCAGCAGCGGTCGTTGACCGTGGTTTGCCGCCCTCTCGGGCACAGAACGGGCACGGCGACCTTCTGATTCAAAACTCTACCGAGAGTCGCTGCTTCGCTGCTGTACCGCGCGGTGGGCCTCGGAAGGATGATCGTTCAGTCTGATCTGATCTTGTGTACCGTCCACGTTCCCGATACGACCGCACGGAGGGGGCGATTTACGATGCTCGGCTTGCTGGGGGATTTGTTGGGCGGATGGCTGGGAGGGCTGGCCGGGGATCGCATCCTCAAGAAGCGGGGCGAGCGGCTGGCCAAGGACGGGAAGGTCGAGTGCGGCCTCCGCGTCTTGTCAGGGAGTCATCCCCGGGTGCCAGCCGGAATGTGGATGCACAGTACCGCTCAGCTGTCACCGGCGCTTATCCGTATGGGTGGAATCGTCGTCCGGATCACGGAGCTCGATGCAACGGACCCGAGGCGACCCAAGGGCAGGGAAGTCTGGTCGGTGAGTCCTCATACAGCCATCGTGCGCGTAGTCGCTTCGACGGGGGCAGTTCTTGAATGGGCGGTGCCGGCCGCACGGTTGGCGTGGGCCTTGGAGCGGGTGCGCGTGGCGACCTGAGAGCCTACGCGGGTTCACACTTCGCGTGCGTCTACACGCATCTCATGCCGAGCAGCGAGGGACGGACACGCCGGGCCGTCGACAGGCTCTATGAGGCCTCGGACATCGCACCCGACGGCCCAGAGCCGGCCCGGCGACGGTGCTCAACTACAGTCCGACACCCGCTTTAGAGTTCGTTCTCGACTACTTGTGTGTTGCCGCGTCCCCACTCCAAGGGGCTCAAGGCAGTCCACCTGTTACCGCTACGGTCCCCATGCGTACGGCTCTGTCGCCGTCATCTTCTGCCGTCAGGATCCGAGGGTGCTGGGTCACGGACGGGGGGCAGTAGGGCGGAGTTGACAGTTTCTTGTACGGCTCGCTTCCGGGAACCGAAGTACCTCTTCGGCTGGCGACTCAGCTTGGCGACCGCCATCGCGACCCACTCGGGATCGCCCATGCGTGCGGTCTTGCGGGATTCGGCGATGTGGCTCAGGAAGTCCCATAGCACCGCTATGTCATGTCGGCGGTACTTGCGGGTGTGGTGAGTGAACTCAGCGCTCCAGGATTCGTACGGGTGGCGCAGGGTGCCACCAACACTCGCGGGCTGCCCCAGTCCGGGGGAAAATGATGCCCTAGCAGGCTCAGAACTGCTGCAGTCCGCCGCAATCTCTTGGAATGCGAGGACCGCGGGGGTTCGACTGACAGGTTCCATTCCAGGATCCGGCCCCACGGGATGACACGCTGCTCAGCCCCGTTGACCCAATGAACCAGCCCCTCAGGGCTGAACCGCAGGTGATCACGAGCTGGATCGCCGATGATCCATCCACCGTTGAAGAACTCAAGCGGCCCCAGCTGATCAGCCACCGTGTGCGTATCCTCCCGATCGTGGGGCCGGAGCAGCACCTTCACCTGGGAGCATACGGCGATCTCGACAGGGAGCGGGTGGCGGGCCCTGGGCGAGAGTCGAGCCTGATTCAGACGGTCCGGTCCCGGATGCGCCGAGACCTGAGGGTTCCTTGGGCCGGCCAGGGGCGTCAGTCCGTTATCGCGGGATCATCGTCACGACTCCGGCGAGCAGGAACAGCGCCCGTACTGGGCACTGCGCCCCGTGCTCGTGCTCACCTACTCCCTGCGGGCGGATCTCGGCGAGAACCCGGCGAAACATGGTCGGGGGGCCTGCAGTGGCGCTCTGGAACTGCACGAGACCATCGATGACACGCTGACCATCCGGAGCCGACCGGGACACGGATCATCGACCCCAGGGACATGCCCCTACCAGGGCCATGGGAGAACAGGGAGATCACGGCCGAACGCGCCACACTCGCGGTGCTACGCGCCTCAACGACCAGGGAAGCCGCTGTGGCAGAAGTCCGCTCCTTGTCCACCGATCACGCGCACGCTCTGAGGGCGGTCATCCCGGACTTCCTCCGGGCAGGTGCCTGGACCGGCTGAGGCACCTTCCACAGCTCTTGACAATTACTCCTGCTGAGACCGTTCCTCATGCAGCACAACCGCGGCCTGGAGATCGTTGGTCACCATCACCTGAGCCAGCTTGGCCGCGATCGTGATCACCGGAGCCCAGTCCGGACTATCCAGATATTCCTGGTCCGGTGCCATGTGGCCGACTTGGTCCTGCACGAGGGAGTAAGCCTCGCCCAGTTCCCTCATGAGCGTGACTTCCTCCTCCGTGCGCAGGCTCCTGCCCAGCCATGGGGCGGGGTCGTCCGCGTCGCAGAAGTCGTCGAAGAGCACGTGGATCACGTAGTCCAGATCTTCGAGCTCCTCCGGCCGCAGCCACACATCGCGCTGCCACGACGGGCTCGCGAGCGCCAGAACCGCCGGCACAACGTGGAGTCGGGAGACTGGGAACTCAATGCCGTGGTCAGTCACGTCGCGAGCGTAGTGACGTGCTGTACGCCGGGCCGTCGTCACATCTATGAGGCCGCAGGCGCCGCGCCGGACGGCCCAGGGCGAATGAGACGACGCCGGGCCGACAGCATCGCGCTGCCGGCCCGGATCGCGTCGTACCGGGAAGACCCCGCCGGCCCGCGACTACAGGTTCGGGAGGTTCTTGCGGAGCTCGAACGCCGTGACCTCGGAGCGGTACTCCTCCCACTCCTGCTTCTTGTTGCGCAGGAAGAAGTCGAAGACATGCTCCCCGAGCGTCTCGGCGACCAGCTCGCTGCGCTCCATGAGGGAGATGGCCTCGCCCAGGTTCTGCGGAAGCGGCTGGATGCCGAGCGCGCGGCGCTCGCCGTCGGAGAGGGCCCAGACGTCGTCGTCGGCGCCGGGCGGGAGCTCGTAGCCCTCCTCGATGCCCTTCAGGCCCGCCGCCAGGAGGACGGCGTAGGCGAGGTAGGGGTTGGCGCCCGAGTCGAGGGAGCGGACCTCGACGCGGGTGGAGCCGGTCTTGCCGGGCTTGTACATCGGGACGCGGATGAGCGCGGACCGGTTGTTGTGGCCCCAGCAGATGTACGAGGGCGCTTCGCCGCCGGCGCCCGCGGTGCGGTTGGCGCCGCCCCAGATGCGCTTGTACGAGTTGACCCACTGGTTGGTGACCGCGGAGATCTCGTCCGCGTGCCGGAGCAGGCCCGCGATGAAGGAGCGGCCGACCTTCGACAGCCGGTACTCGGCGCCCGACTCGTGGAAGGCGTTGCGGTCGCCCTCGAAGAGGGAGAGGTGGGTGTGCATGCCGGAGCCGGGATACTGGCTGAAGGGCTTGGGCATGAACGTGGCGTTCACGCCCTGCTCCAGCGCCACCTGCTTCATGACCAGCCGGAAGGTCATGATGTTGTCGGCGGTGGACAGCGCGTCCGCGTACCGCAGGTCGATCTCCTGCTGGCCGGGGGCGCCCTCGTGGTGGGAGAACTCCACCGAGATGCCCATCGACTCCAGCATCGTGATGGCCTGGCGGCGGAAGTCCTGGCCGACGTTCTGCGGGGTGTGGTCGAAGTAGCCGGAGTTGTCGGCGGGCACCGGCACGGTGCCGTCCAGCGGCAGGTTCTTGAGCAGGAAGAACTCGATCTCGGGGTGCGTGTAGAAGGTGAACCCGAGGTCGGAGGCCTTGGCCAGGGACCGCTTGAGGACGAAGCGGGGGTCGGCGTACGACGGGGAGCCGTCCGGCATGAGGATGTCGCAGAACATCCGGGCCGTGCCGGGGGCCTCCGCGCGCCACGGCAGGATCTGGAAGGTCCCGGGGTCCGGCTTGGCGATCATGTCCGACTCGTACACCCGGGCGAAGCCCTCGATCGCGGACCCGTCGAAGCCGATGCCCTCGTCGAAGGCCTGCTCCAGTTCGGCCGGCGCCACGGCGACCGACTTGAGGTAACCCAGCACGTCGGTGAACCACAGCCGCACAAATCGGATGTCGCGCTCCTCGAGGGTGCGGAGCACGAACTCCTGCTGCTTATCCATAGCTATCCAACCTCACAGGTCATGGGGCCTGTTGTCCGTGCCGGCTCGAGCGAGGGCCAGACCAGTATCGCGCCGCGGGATTACCGGACTGTTTCGGCGGCGGCCGGTACCGCCGGACACCCCTCGCCACCATTGTGATGCACCCTTGCGATCTTGACACAGGGGGACGACCCCGGAAAGGCCCGTCCGCCACGGCCAGGGGGCCGAGTGCGCGACCCCACAGGCGCCGCCCACGACATCGCGTCGATTTGACGATTACACTGGGCGGCGTGCCTCAACTTCGCCTCGCCCTGAATCAGATCGACTCCACCGTCGGCGACCTCGCCGGGAACGCGGAGTCGGTAGTGCGCTGGACCCGGCACGCGGCCGAACAGGGAGCCCACCTCGTGGCCTTCCCGGAGATGGCGCTGACCGGGTACCCCGTGGAGGACCTCGCGCTGCGCTCCTCCTTCGTCGAAGCCAGCCGTGCCGCCCTGGAGGCGCTCGCCGAGCGCCTGGCGGCCGAGGGCTTCGGGGAGCTGCCCGTGGTCGTCGGCTACCTCGACCGCAGTGAGAAGGCCCAGCCCCGCTACGGCCAGCCCGCCGGCTCGCCGCGCAACGCGGCGGCCGTGCTGCACGGCGGGAGGGTCGTACTCAAGTTCGCCAAGCACCACCTGCCGAACTACGGCGTCTTCGACGAGTTCCGCTACTTCGTGCCCGGCGACACCCTCCCGGTGATCCGGGTGCACGGGGTCGACGTCGCTCTCGCCATCTGCGAGGACCTGTGGCAGGACGGCGGCCGCGTGCCCGCCGCCCGCACCGCCGGCGCCGGGCTGCTGCTCTCCGTCAACGCCTCCCCGTACGAGGTCGCCAAGGACGACACCCGCCTCGACCTGGTGCGCAAGCGCGCCCAGGAGGCCGGCTGCACCCTCGCCTACCTCGCCATGATCGGCGGACAGGACGAGCTCGTCTTCGACGGCGACTCGATCGTCGTCTCCGAGGACGGCGAGGTGATCGCCCGGGCCCCGCAGTTCGAGGAGGGCTGCGTGCTGGTCGACCTCGACCTGCCCGCCGCGGACACCACCAAGGTGCCGGGCGGCATCGCCGACGACGGCCTGGAGATCGAGCACGTCACCCTCTCCGCCGAGCCGCTCCCCGCGTACGAGCCCGAGGTGCACGGCGGCGAGGCCCCGCGGCTGGGCGACGACGAGGAGGTCTACACCGCGCTGGTCGTCGGCCTGCGGGCCTACGTCGCCAAGAACGGCTTCCGCTCCGTGCTGATCGGCCTCTCCGGCGGCATCGACTCCGCCCTCGTCGCGGCCATCGCCTGCGACGCCGTCGGGGCGGCCAACGTGTACGGCGTCTCCATGCCCTCGCGGTACTCCTCCGACCACTCCAAGGACGACGCCGCCGAGCTGGCCCGGCGCACCGGCCTGAACTTCCGCACCGTGCCGATCGGCCCGATGTTCGACGCCTACATGGGCTCCCTGGGGCTGACCGGGCTGGCTGAGGAGAACCTCCAGTCCCGGCTGCGCGGCACGACGCTGATGGCCATCTCCAACCAGGAGGGGCACATCGTCCTCGCCCCGGGCAACAAGAGCGAGCTGGCGGTCGGCTACTCCACGCTGTACGGCGACTCGGTCGGCGCGTACGGGCCCATCAAGGACGTCTACAAGACGACCGTCTTCCGCCTCGCGCAGTGGCGCAACCAGGCCGCGGCGGAGCGGGGCCAGACCCCGCCGATCCCGGAGAACTCCATCTCCAAACCCCCGAGCGCGGAGCTGCGTCCCGGCCAGGTCGACACGGACTCCCTGCCGGACTACGACGTCCTGGACCGGGTGCTGGCGATGTACGTCGACCAGGACAAGGGGCGCGAGGCGATCGTCGCCGCCGGGTTCGACGGGGAGCTGGTGGCGAAGGTGCTGCGGATGGTGGACACGGCGGAGTACAAGCGGAGGCAGTACCCGCCGGGGACGAAGATCTCGGCCAAGGGGTTCGGGAAGGACCGCAGGCTCCCCATCACGAACCGCTGGCGCGAGCACGCGTGACGCCGCGCTGGCGGTCCGGGTGGCGTCCGGGCGCTTCGCGGTCTGGGGCGCCCGCCGCTCGGGCCGGGTTCGCCCCGGCGCCGGGGCGGCGCGGGGGCGATGATGCCCGATGTCCTGCTCTCCCGCCGTCTCGCGCCCTTCGGGCACACAGATGCCGGCTGCGGATGGGAGGGTGGGGCCCGGCCTCCGTCGGCTGCGGTGGCGGGTGGCTTGGGGTCAGGGGCCGGAGCGGGGCCGGTTGTTCGTAGGGTCGGGGTCTCGTCGCCGTCCGCGGGTGCAGCCGGCCGGTGACCACGCCCACCTTCGTGGGTGGCGAGCCCGCCGTGACCGGCGTCCGCGGGGTGAGTCCCCCGACATCGGGCCCGCTTCCGACGTCCATACCGTCGAAAACGAGCACGATCGCCCTCCCGCCCCCGGCAGCACCCCGAAGCACCCGCAGTCGCGGGCTACGGCGGGCGCGCCCACCACCCTCGGATGGCGTGGAAGCGGCCGTCTGTACCCGCGGACGGCAACGAGACCCACGCCACCGGAAAGGCACCCCGCTCCGGCGCCTGAACCCCGGCCACCCACCCAACCGCACACGCCGACGGAGGCCGGGCCCCACCCTCCCGTCCGCAGCCGGCCGGTTTGCGCCCGAAGGGCGCGGGACGGCGGGACAGCCGGCGACGGCGGACGCTCCCCGCCGTCAGCCCACCCGCTCCGCGGGCCGCACCACGGCGTCGGAAGCGACGACGACCCGGGACGAGGACGACGCCGCCCCGGAACCCTTCGCCGCGCGCCGTTCCCACAGCCCGCCGGCCGTGGCGATCCCCACCCCGACGACCGCCAGCCCCGCGCCCGCCACCGCCGGGGCGGTGTAGCCGAGGCCCTGCGCGAGCACGACTCCACCGAGCCAGGCACCGCCCGCGTTGGCCAGGTTGAAGGCGGCCTGGTTCGCGGCGGAGGCCAGCGCCGGGGCGTGCCGGGCCTTCTCCATGACGAGCATCATCATGGGCGACCCCGCGGCGAACGCCGCGATCCCGAGCAGGACGACCGTGAGCGCCGCGCTCCAGCGGGCGTGCAGGGTGACCGTGAACAGCAGCAGGACGACCGCGAGCGCGCCGAGCCCGCCGAGGAGGGCGGGCCGCAGGGCGCGGTCGGCGAGGCGGCCGCCGAGCAGGTTGCCGATCGTCGCGCCGACGCCGAAGAGGGCGAGGACCAGGGTGACGCTGCCGTCCCCGAAGCCGGCGACCTCCGTGAGCATGGGCGTGACGTAGCTGTAGACCGCGAAGACCGCGGCGAAGCCGAAGATCGTGGTGGCCAGCGTCAGCCAGACCTGCCCGCTGCGGAAGGCCGACAGCTCCCGGCGCAGTCCGCCGCCCGGGGCGAGTGGGATGCGGGGGACGAGCAGGGCGATGCCGGCGATGGCGACGAGGCCGATGACGCCGACGGTGAGGAAGGTGGCGCGCCACCCGAGGTGCTGGCCGAGGAGGGTGGCGGCGGGGACGCCCACGATGTTCGCGATGGTGAGGCCGGCGATCATCAGGGAGACCGCACGGGCCTTGCGCGCGGGGTCGACCATGCTCGCGGCGACGACGGCGCCGACGCCGAAGAAGGCGCCGTGCGGGAGTCCGGACAGCACGCGGCCGGCGAGCAGCCAGCCGAAGCCGGGGGCGAGTGCGGAGAGGGTGTTGCCGACGGTGAACAGGGCCATGAGGGAGAGCAGCAGGGCCTTGCGCGGCATCCGCGTGGTGATCGCGGCGAGGAGGGGGGCGCCTATGACGACGCCGAGGGCGTAGCCGGAGACGAGGTAACCGGCGGTCGGAATGGAGGTGTGCAGGTCGTCCGCGACGTCGGGCAGCAGGCCCATCATCACGAACTCCGTCGTACCGATGCCGAATGCGCTGATCGCCAGTGCGAGCAGGGCGAGAGGCATGACAGGCCTTTCCGGGGCAGGGTTGCGAGCAACTATAAGTTTAACTGCGGAACAAAGTCTGCCCGGCCCGTTCTTCCCGTGGGCGAAGAACTCGTTACGGGAGTGCTACCTTCGCGGCCACCGGCCGGTGGTCGCTGCCCGTCGCGGGCAGGACCCACGAGTCGGTCGGCTCCGCGCCCCTGACGAGGATCTGGTCGATGCGGGCGGTCGGGAAGCCGGCCGGCCAGCTGAAACCGAAGCCGTCGCCCGCGGCGCCCTGCGTGGAGCGCATCTGGGAGGTGATGTTGGCGAGCGCGCGGTCGTTCATCGTGCCGTTGAGGTCGCCCATGAGGATCACGTCGGGCACCTTCTCGTCCGCCACGGCCTCGCCGAGCGCGTCGGCGCTGCGGTCGCGCTCGCCGGCGGTGAAGCCCGCGTTGAACTTGACCCGCACCGAGGGCAGATGGGCCACGTACACCGCGACCTTCCCGTGCGGGGTGGTGGCGGTGGCGCGCAGGGCGCGGACCCAGCCGAGCCGGATGTCCACCGGCCGCACCTGGCTGAGCGGGTACCGGCTCCACAGGCCGACGGTGCCCAGCCTGGCGTGGTACGGGTAGCGGGCCTTCAGGCCCGACTCGTAGACGGCGGCCTTCCCGGCGGGGATCTCCTCCAGCGCGACGAGGTCGGCCCCGGAGCCGACGAGGGCCTGGGCGGTGCGGGCGGGGTCGGGGTTGTCGGCGTTGACGTTGTGCGTCACCACGGTGAGGTCGCCGCCGTCGCTGTGCTTGTCCGTGAGGAGCCCGCCGAAGAAGTGCAGCCACACCACGGCCGGCAGCAGGACGGCGATCAGCGCGGTGGCCGAGCGCCGCAGCAGGCCGACCGCCAGCAGCACCGGGAGCACGAGCCCGAGCCACGGCAGGAAGGTCTCCAGCAGGCTGCCCAGGTTGCCAACCCGGTTGGGCACCGCTCCGTGAAAGGCCATCACCACGGTGATGGCGACGGCCAGTACGGCCGTGACGATCCCCCGCCGCCACATGCCGTCGCCGAACGCCCAGTACCGCCGGAAGCGCCCGAAACGTCCGTTCGCACCCGAACCCTGCGGCTTGTCACCGCTGTCGGTGGTCACGTCCGCGTCGTACGCCTGAGCCATGGGGAGAGTCCTCACTGTCTTGCCAGGTGCTCAGTCGACCATAGGGGATCGACGCCCGGAGGACGGGACTCGCCGGGCGACGGGTTCCCCACCGGGCCGCGTACGGGGCGCCCTGTGACAGAACCAGGACATTCCCCCCTGTTCCCTGACGCGTTCAGTTCCCGGCGCGGACACCCTGCAGCACCGCGTCGACGATCAGCTCGGACAGCCCCTCCGGCAGCGCCGCGTCGGGGCGCAGCATCGAGCGGGACAGCATGGGGCCGAGGAAGAGGTCGCCGAGGAGTTCCGGGTCGATGTCCGCGCGGAGTTCGCCGCTGCGGACGCCGCGCCGCAGGACCTCGCCGACCTGCGCGCGCCGGGCCGCGATGACGGTGTCGTGGTAGGCGGCCCACAGTTCCGGCTCGTTCTGGGCCTGGGCGATGACGTTGCGCAGCAGGGCGGAGGAACGCTTGACCAGGGCTCTGCGCCGTATGAACTCGACGCAGGTGACCAGGTCGTCACGGACCGAGCGGCCGGCGAGCCGCGGCGTCTGCTCGTCGACGGACTTCATGACGTCCAGCATCAGCGCGTTCTTGCCCGCCCAGCGCCGGTAGACGGTGGCCTTGCCGACCCCGGCGGCGCGGGCGATGCGCTCCATCGACAGTTCCGCCATCGTCGCGCCCTCCTCCAGCAGGCTGAGGACGGCCTCGATGATCGCGGTGTCGGCGGCGGCGCTGCGCGGGCGGCCGCGTGCGACGCGCGGGGAGGGGCCGGGCGGCGTCCCGTCGCACGGTTCCGTCTCCGCACGGGTGTCGGTCACCGCTCCGCCCCCACCGGGCTGGCCTCGCGTTCCTCCCCGCCCGCGGGGCGCGCCCCGGAGGTCCTGCCGGGCAGGAAGAACAGGACGACGAGCATGCCGAGCAGCGCGACACCGCTCGCGACGTAGGCGGTGACGTGCATGGCGTCGAGGAAGGCGTCCGTGGCCGGGGCGATCAGCGCCTTGCCCGCGGGGCCCATGCCCTCGGCCACGGCGCGCGTGGCCTCGATGGACTCGCCGGCCTGGTGCTGCACCCCGGCGGGGAGGCCCGTCAGATGGTCCGCGATGCCGTCACGGTAGACCGTCGACATCAGCGAGCCGAGGACCGCAACGCCGAGTGCGCCGCCGACCTGCCGGAAGGTGTTGTTGACGGCGGAGCCGGAGCCGGCCTTCTCGCGCGGCAGGGAGGACATGATGGCGACGGTCGCGGGCGGCATCACGTGGGCCATGGCGGTGCCCATCAGGAAGAACAGCACCTCCAGCAGCCAGATCGGGCTGTCGGCGTCGAGGAGACGGAAGCCGAGGAAGCTGAGCGCTATGAGCGCGAGCCCCGTGGCGCACGTGGCGCGGGCGCCGACGCGGTCGACGACCAGCCGGGCGCGGGGGGCGAAGACGAGCTGGGCGAGGGCGAGCGGGAGCAGCAGGAGACCGGACTCCAGGGCGGTGTAGCCGCGCACGCTCTGGGTGTAGAAGACCATGAAGAAGGTCACGCCCATGAGCGCGAAGAAGACCAGGCCGATCGCGGAGACCGAGGCGGAGAAGGTCGGGTTGCGGAAGTAGGAGACGTCGAACGCGGGGTGGCTGCTGCGGGCCTCGTGCCAGACGAAGGCGCCGAGCACCGCGAGGCCGCCGACGACGGGCGCCAGGGCCGTGGGGGCGGTGAAGTCCGCGAGCTGGCCGCCCTTGATGATTCCGTACACCAGCAGCACCAGGCCGACGATGGAGAGCATCACACCGATGGGGTCGAGCCGTCCCGGCCGCGGGTCGCGCGAGTCGGGGACGAGGAGCACCATCGCGACGAGGGCGACGGCGATGATCGGCACGTTCACCAGGAAGACCGAGCCCCACCAGAAGTGCTCGAGGAGCAGGCCGCCGGTGACCGGGCCGATGGCTATCGCGAGGCCCACGGCACCGGTCCATATGCCGATCGCCTTGGGCTGCTCCTCCCGCTCGAAGACGTTGATGATGATGGCGAGCGTGGCGGGCATCACGAAGGCGCCGCCGAAGCCCATGACCGCGCGGAAGGCGATCAGCTCGCCGGAGGAGCCGGCGAAGGCCGACAGCACCGAGCCGACGCCGAAGACGGCCATGCCGAAGAGCAGCACCTTCTTGCGGCCGAGGCGGTCGCCGAGCAGGCCCGCGGTGAACAGCAGGCCGGCGAAGACCAGCGTGTAGGAGTTGATCGCCCACTCCAGCTGGCTCTGGGTGGCGCCCAGGCCTGTCGGGGCGGGCTCGGCGATCGTCTTCATCGCGACGTTGAGGATCGAGTTGTCCAGGACCACCACGAGGAGGCTGAACAGCAGGACGGTCAGGATCCCCCAGCGGCGGCGGTGGACCGCCTCCGGGACTCCGGGGCTCGGCGGCTGCGCTGTGTCGACGGGCATGCGGCCAAGGTAGACCCGATTTCCGATACGGGACCGTTTCGTATTGTAAAACCTCGGCAAAAGGGGGAGCGGCGGCCGCCCCCTTTGCGCGAACGGCGGCGCGTGTCAGCATGGAAGCGGTCCGGGGACGCCGTGAGGGCGCCTCGAGATGACACAAGGAGCCGTTGCAATGACGCATGCCGTTCCGGCTGCCCAGACGCCCGCCCAGCCCGCTCCCGACAGCAGCAAGGCGCTGTACGGCGGCAAGGGGACACGGCGGATCACCGTCCGGGACATCGCCGCCGCCAAGGAGCGCGGCGAGAAGTGGCCCATGCTCACCGCCTACGACGCCATGACCGCCTCCGTCTTCGACGAGGCCGGCATCCCCGTGCTGCTGGTCGGCGACTCGATGGGCAACTGTCACCTCGGCTACGAGAGCACCGTCCCGGTCACGCTGGACGAGATGACGATGCTGTCCGCCGCCGTCGTGCGCGGCACCAAGCGCGCGATGGTCATCGGCGACCTGCCGTTCGGCTCGTACCAGGAGGGTCCGACGCAGGCGCTGCGCAGCGCGACCCGGCTGGTCAAGGAGGCCGGGGTCGGCGCCGTGAAGCTGGAGGGCGGCGAGCGCTCCGCCCAGCAGATCGAGCTGCTGGTCCAGGCCGGCATCCCCGTGATGGCCCACATCGGCCTCACCCCGCAGTCGGTCAACGCCTTCGGCGGCTACCCGGTCCAGGGCCGCGGCGAGGAGGCCGCCCAGCAGCTGCTGCGCGACGCGAAGGCCGTGCAGAACGCGGGCGCCTTCGCCGTCGTGCTGGAGCTGGTCCCCGCCGAGCTGGCCGCGGAGGTCACCCGCATCCTGCACATCCCGACGGTCGGCATCGGAGCGGGCGTGGAGTGCGACGCCCAGGTGCTGGTCTGGACGGACTTCGCGGGAATGACCGGCGGCCGGGTGCCGCGCTTCGTCAAGCAGTACGCGGCGCTGCGCGAGACCCTCGGCGGTGCCGCGAAGGCCTTCGCCGAGGACGTCGTGGGCGGCGCCTACCCGGCCCCGGAGCACAGCTTCCACTGATCTCCCGACGACCTGTCGCGGCGCCACGCGCGACTTCCCCCTGAGGCGGTGCGACCCACCGCCGGCTTCCGCCCCGGGCACCCCCTCCCCGGGGCGGAAGTTTTTTCTGAGGACGTTGAGTACACCGCCCCTCGCCTCCGTATGAGTTGGCAACCGCCCACCAGGGGCGGAGCACCGACGAGACACTGCCGGGGGCCTTGGCATGAACGTTCCGAAGTTGCGCCGGTCAGTGGGGGCGGGGGCATTCGCCTCCGCCGCGCTGATCGTCGCCACCGCCTGCAACGCGGGCGTCGACCATGCCAGTCCCCCGGTGGGCGCGATCCAGGCGTCGCAGCCCGCACCCGCACCCGGCCTCCGGACCGTCGACAACGCCCAGCTCGGCAAGCTGGTCACCGACGAGAAGGGCTGGGTGCTGTACCGCTTCGAGCAGGACAAGCCCAACCCGCCGACCTCGACCTGCACCGGCGAGTGCGCGACCCAGTGGCAGCCGGCCGCCGCGGTCTCGGACACCCAGGTGCAGGGCGTGGACCAGAACCTGGTGGGCAGCGTGAAGCGCCCCGACGGCACGATGCAGCTCACGCTCAACGGAATGCCGCTCTACCACTTCGCGGGCGACAAGAACCCGGGCGACACCAAGGGCCAGGGCGCGAACCGCACCTGGTACGCGGCCACCCCGGACGGCGAGAAGGCCGGGGCGCCCGCGCAGCCGAAGAGCGCCTCCACCGAGAACGGGTCAGACGGGTACTGATGGGACAGCAGGCATTGAGAGGACTCGACCCCCAGCGATCAGTAGGGCAGGATGCGCTCGTGGCCGACCATCGCTCAGGTGGGGTCCCCGAAGAGGACCTCATGCGGGCGCTCTACCGCGAACACGCGGGTGCGCTCTTCGCCTACGTTCTTCGGCTGGTCGGCGGTGACCGCTACCTGGCCGAGGACGTCGTGCAGGAGACCCTGCTGCGCGCGTGGAAGAGCGCGTCCCGGCTCGACCCGGGCGCCCGTTCCCTGCGGCCCTGGTTGGTGACGGTCGCCCGGCGGATCGTGATCGACGGCCACCGCAGCCGTCAGGCACGGCCCCCGGAGGCCTCGCCGGCCGCCCTCGACCAGCTCCCGGCCGAGGACGAACTCGAACGCTCCCTGAGGCTGATGACGATCTCCGACGCACTGGATGATCTCACCGAGGCCCACCGCCAGGTGCTGATCGAAACGTACTTCAAGGGCCGGACGGTCAACGAGGCCGCGGCGGCGCTGGGGGTACCGCCCGGCACCGTGCGCTCCCGCGTCTTCTACGCCCTCCGCTCCCTGAAAATCGCTCTTGAGGAAAGGGGTGTGACCACCTCGTGACGGTCTACGGTTACGGCTCCGGGGCAGGTACCCCCCACGACCCGCATGTCGACGTCGGGGCCTACGTCCTCGGCGTGCTCGACGACGCCGACATGGCGCGCTTCGAGCAGCACCTCGCCATCTGCCACCAGTGCGGGCAGCAGCTCGACGAGTTGAGCGGCCTCGTGCCGGTGCTCGCCGAACTCGCCCCCGCCGGCGCCGGCGCACCCGTCCCGCCCAGCGGCGACAAGGTGCTCGGGCGTCTGCTCGGCAAGGTCTCCGACGAGCGCAAGACCCGCGCCCGGCGCAGGATGTTCGCACTCGCCGCCTCCGTGGCGCTGATCGTGGCGGCCCCCACCGTCGCGGTGCTGGCCTCCGGCGGCTCGGACGACGTGCAGGCCAGGGTGTACGCGGAGCAGTTCAAGGGCACCGACAACTCCACGGGCGTCAAGGCGACGGTCGGTATCAACGAGAAGAAGTGGGGCAGCGAGGTCGGCCTCACCCTCGCCGGGGTCCAGGGCCCGCTGACCTGCCGCCTGGTCGTCGTCGGAAAGGACGGCTCCCAGCAGACGGTCGGCACCTGGAGTGTCCCGACGGCCGGCTACGGCACCTCCGACCAGCCCAACCCGCTCACGCTGGACGGGTCGGCGGGGATGCAGCCGGACGACATCTCCCGCTTCGACGTCGTCACGTCCCAGGGGCAGCGGCTGGTGTCGGTCACCACCTGAGCCCTGCGGGACCGGTGCCGGGAGGGGGGACGCGGTTCGCGTCCCCCCTCCGGCGTTCGCCGAGGTGTCGGCACCATGTCGGTGGGGCTGTCAGCGATATGTCGGCGCCGTGTCGGCGACACACGCGACCGTGGCGTCATGACACAACGAGATGCCAAGAGCGCGGACACCGCCGTCAGGGTGCGGGGGCTCGTGAAGCGCTACGGGGAGACGAAGGCCCTCGACGGGGTGGACCTGGACGTGCGGCAGGGGACCGTGCTCGGCGTACTGGGGCCGAACGGCGCCGGGAAGACGACGCTGGTGCGGATCCTGTCCACGCTGATCCGGCCGGACGCCGGCACGGCGACGGTGGCCGGGTACGACGTGGTGGCGCAGCCCCGGCAACTGCGCCGGGTGATCGGGCTGACCGGGCAGTACGCCTCGGTCGACGAGTCGCTGTCGGGCCGCGAGAACCTCTACATGATCGGCCGGCTGCTGGACCTGTCCCGGCGGGACGCCCGCGGAAGGGCGGACGAGTTGCTGGAGCGGTTCTCGCTGACGGACGCCGCCCGCAAGCCGGCCAAGGAGTACTCGGGAGGCATGCGCCGGCGCCTGGACCTGGCGGCGTCGATGATCGGGCGCCCGGCGGTGCTGTACCTGGACGAGCCCACCACCGGTCTGGACCCCCGCACCCGCAACGAGGTGTGGGACGAGGTGCAGAACATGGTCGCGGACGGCACGACCGTGCTGCTGACCACGCAGTACATGGAGGAGGCCGAGAAGCTCGCGCACGAGCTGACGGTCATCGACCGCGGCCGGGTGATCGCCGGGGGCCGGGTCGAGGAGCTGAAGGCGAAGGTCGGCGGCCGGACGCTGCAGGTGCGGCCGGTGGACCCCGGGGTGCTCGACGCGATGGCGGCGGCGCTCGGCAAGGGCGCGCAGGCCGTCGCGGACCACGCGGGCGGCGTGCTCAACGTGCCGATCCTCAGCGACGAGCAGCTGACGGAGACCGTGGCCGCGCTCGGCGCACAGGGCTTCGCCATCGCCGGTATCGACACCCATCTGCCCAGCCTGGACGAGGTGTTCCTGGCCGTCACGCGCGGCAGCGGCACCCAGGAGCGAGAGGAGCTCGCGGCATGACCGCCGTCACCGTCCCCGTGGGGGACACCAGGGCCGCGACCGCCGATCCGCGGATCGGGCTGCGCGCCAACCTCCGGCACATCGGCGCCCTCGTGCGGCGCAACGTCCTGCAGATCCGGCAGGACCCGGAGTCGATGTTCGACGCGCTGCTGATGCCGATCGTGTTCACGCTGCTGTTCGTGTACGTCTTCGGCGGCGCGCTCGAGGGCAGCCAGGAGAAGTACGTCAACTACATGGTGCCCGGCCTGATGGCCATGATGGGCATGAACATCGCCATGGCGGTCGGCACGGGCGTCAACTCGGACTTCAAGACCGGGGTGATGGACCGGTTCAGGACGATGCCGATCGCCCGTTCCTCCGTGCTGATCGCGAAGATCGTGGTGGAGATCGGCCGGGCGCTGGTCGCCACGGTGATCCTCCTCCTGATGGGCTTCATCCTCGGACTGCACGTGGACAACGGGGTGTTCGGGCTGCTGGGCGCGGTGGTGCTGTCGCTCGCCTTCGGGGCCTCGCTGATGTGGGTCTTCATCCTCCTGGGTCTGGTCGCCCGGACCCCCCAGTCCGTCCAGGGACTCGCCATGATCGTCGTCCTGCCGCTGCAGTTCGGGAGCTCGATCTTCGCCAAGCCCACGACCATGCCGGGCTGGCTGGAGGCCTTCACCCGCTACAACCCGCTGTCCAACCTCGCGGACGCCTCCCGCAACCTGATCAACGGCGGCGCCGTCGCGCACTCGGCGATGATGACGGTGATGTGGGCCGTGGGCATCACGGTGATCAGCGCGCCGCTGGCGGTGGCGAGGTTCCGCAACAAGACCTGATCCTGGAGGCATGGACCCCGTAGCGGCGCTGGACCGGATCGCCTTCCTCCTGGAGCGGGACGGTGCGCCGACCTACCGGGTCCGTGCCTTCCGCGGTGCGTCCGCCGCGGTCGCCGCGATGCCGCCGGAGGAACTCCGGCGGCGCGCGGAACGGGCGGGCGGCCTGGAGGAGGTCAAGGGGCTCGGCCCGAAGACCGCCGCCGTCGTCCGGGAGGCGCTGGCGGGCGAGCGGCCCGCCTACCTCACCCGGCTGGCGGAGGGTGCCGCGGACGCGGTCCCCCGGCCGGAGGGCGGCGCGGGGCTGCGGATGCGGGCCGCGCTGCGCGGCGACTGCCATCTGCACTCCGACTGGTCCGACGGCGGCAGCCCGATCGAGACGATGGCCCGCACCGCGATGGAGCTGGGCCACGAGTGGGCGGCGCTCACCGACCACTCCCCCCGCCTGACCGTCGCCCGGGGGCTGACCGCCGAGCGGCTGCGCGCCCAGCTGGAGGTGGTGGCCGAGGTGGGCGAACGCCTGCCGCCGTCCTTCCGGCTGCTCACCGGCATCGAGTGCGACATCCTCGCCGACGGCGCCCTCGACCAGAACGCGGAGCTGCTGGACCGGCTGGACGTCGTCGTCGCCTCCGTCCACTCCAAACTGCGGATGGACCGGGACGAGATGACCCGGCGGATGATCTCCGCGATCAGCAACCCCCTGGTGGACGTGCTCGGCCACTGCACGGGCCGGCTGGTGTCGGGCAAGCTCCGCCCGGAGTCGGAGTTCGACGCGGACCTGGTCTTCGCCGCCTGCGAGCGCTTCGGGGTGGCCGTGGAGATCAACAGCCGCCCCGACCGCCTCGACCCGCCGCGCCGGCTGCTGCGCAGGGCCGTGGAGGCCGGGGTGCTCTTCAGCATCGACAGCGACGCCCACGCCCCCGGCCAGCTGGACTGGCAGATCCACGGCTGCGCGCGCGCCGAGGAGTGCGGAGTCCCCCCTGAGCGGGTCGTCAACACCTGGGACGTGGAGACCCTGCTGCGCTGGACCCGCACCCGCCGGGTGCCCGCGGCGGCCGCTCAGAGCTGAGCCGGTGCCCGGTCCGCGGGCAGCCCGAGGAGGTCGCGCAGGCCCGAGGTGTCGGGTTCGGCTCCCTCCCCGGGGGACACGGCGGCGTCCATGGCCCGGTCCAGGGCGGCGTGCACTCCCTCGTCGAACTCCAGGTGCCTGCCGCGTTCCCAGTCCAGCTCCCAGCGGGCCCGGCCGTCCTCGACCAGGGCCGCCAGCGCCAGGGAGTACAGCGCGTCCGCGGCGTCGGCGCGGGCGCGGACCCGCAGGGAGTCGTCGAGGAGCATGTGTCCGCCGTGGCCGGGGCGCGGCATGCAGTCGACCACCTCCGCCCACCGCCCGGCGTCGACGGCGTCCAGCAGCATCGCGAGGTCCGCGGGCCCGCGCAGGACCGCGCGGCCGGCCCTGAGCACCGGTGTCGCCTCGGTGCCGAGCTCCGCCGTCCCCACCTCGGCGGCCAGGTCCCGCCACGGCAGCTGCCGCAGCTCCGCGGCCCCGGGGAGCGCCAGTACGGTGCCGGCGCCTGTTCCCGCGAGGTCCCTGACGAGTCCGGTTCCGGCCGGCGACGGATCGCCGGGGAACGTCCCGGGATCGTCGGCGGGCAACGCCTCGATCGCCGCGACGCGCTCGCGCATCGGGGGGTGGGAGTCGTAGGGCGAGGTCCTCTCCCGGGGCGGGTCGGCGATCAGCCGCCGCTCCTCCTCCTGCCAGGTGCCGCTGTCCAGGAAGGCGCGGAAGCCGGAGTGGACCTCCCGGGCCGGGGGCAGCAGGCCGAGCGCGGTGCCGATGCCGGCGTACTCCCGCATGTAGCGGGTGTGCGCGGCGTCGAGCAGGGGGATACGGCGCAGGGCGGCGGCGGTGGTGTCCCGTCCGGCGATCCCCGCGGCGGCGCGGTCCGCGGCGAGTTCCCCGAGACGGGCCTGGGCCTGCGTCGTCCGCAGGCAGAAGCGGGCGTAGCCGGCGAACATCGAGCCCATCGCGTGGCCGATGCCGTTGCCGTCCTCGGCGTACCGCTCCAGGACCCGCATCAGTCCGGCGCGGTTGCGGGCCGCCAGTCCGGACAGCAGGGTGTCGCGCCGGGCGAAGTGGCCGAGTTCATGGGCGATGACCGCATCGATCTGACGCTCGGTCAGTCCGGTGAGGTACGGGATGCCCAGCATCATCCGCCGGGGCCCGGGGATCAGCCCGAGCACCCAGGAACTCTGCCAGACCGCGGCCACGGGCTCCGCCACGAGCCAGAGCTCGGCGGGGGCCGGGGTCTGCATGGCCTCGGCCACCCGGCGCACGCGCGCCCACAGCTCCGGCTGCTCCTGCGCGCTCACCCGTATCCCGTCCGGCCGCCGGCGGTTGAAGCCGCGGACGGAGGCGAACAGGCCCGACACCAGCGGTGAGGCGAAGGCGACGCTGATGCCCAGGAACAGGAAGGTCACATAGCCCTGCCGCAGTGCGACGCCGGTGAGGACGACGTCGAGGGCCACGATCGCGGCGAGCAGGCCGACGGCCATGACATAGAAGCCGATCAGGAGTACGAGCAGCCGGACGGCCTGGAGGTACGCGCGCATGGCGGAAGGGGTCTCCTCGGAACCTGGGAGTCGCGCGCGACGGGCCGGGCGGCGACGCGTCATGCTATTGCGGCGCCGACCCGCTGCTCAACGGCCTTTCCGGGGCGGGGTGGTGAACTCCTCCCCCCGGTCACACCTCGGGCCGCAGGCGGAGCACCGTCGTGAGGGCGTGGCGCCCCTCGCCCTGGAGGACCTCGACGGGGAGGGGGGCGGGCAGTGGACGGTAGGGGGTGCCGTCGTCGAGGGCCGCGGCGGCCGGGGCCTGCGGAGGGGCGAGGAGCGCGGCGAGCTGGGTGCGGAGGGGGGCGTCCAGGGGCGCGGAGGCGAAGGGGCCGTCGCCTAGGTCGAGGACGAGGGCGCGGGGGGCGCGGGGGGTGCCGGTGAAGCCGATGGCCTCGGCGTCCTGCGGGACGGCGTGGCGGAGTTTGAGCCAGTCGCGGCGGTCGGGGCGGTAGCGCTGGCCGCGACCCTTGACGACGAGGCCCTCGATGCCAGCCGGGGCGAGCGAGGTGTACCACCCGACGGCCTCGTCGCGGTCGGTCGTCATGGGTACGGCCTGCAGCGGCGGCCCGAGCGGCGCCAGCAGGGCGACGAGGGCGGCCCGGCGTTCGTCGTACGGGCGGCCGCGCAGGTCGGTACCGGCCGCCGCGAGCAGGTCGAATGCCGCGTAGTTGGCGGGGAGGACGGGGCCGCGGCGGGAGCCGCGCAGCGCGCGGCGCTGGAGGGCCCCGAAGTCGATGCGGCCGTCCCGCCAGATGACGACCTCGCCGTCGAGGACGACCCCCGGCGGCAGCGCCCCGGCGGCCTCGGCGATCTCAGGGAAGGTCGCGGTCACGAGCCGGCCGGAGCGGGTCTGCAGACGCACGGGGCCGGTGAGCACGACCATGCGGTGGCCGTCGAACTTGGGCTCGTAGGCGCACCCGCCGGGAAGGGCGTCGGCCGCGGGGACGGTGTCCACGCGGCGGGCCAGGGCGACACGGACGGGGAGCGGGAGGGGATCGGTCACCGGGGGGCGCCCGTCACGGCAGGGTGCCGCGTCCGGCGGGGTCGTCGAGGGCGGCCAGCAGGTCGCCGTGGTCGGCGGCGCGCCGCAGGACCTCCTCGGGGGTGAAGACGAGGTCCTCCGCCGCCCGGCAGGAGGCGACCTCGTCCCAGGTGACGGGGGTCGCGACGCCGGGGCGGTCGCGCAGCCGCAGGGTGTAGGGGCAGGCGGTGGTCTTCGCGGAGGCGTTCTGGGACCAGTCGATGAAGATCTTCCCGGCGCGCAGGCTGCGGGTCATGGAGAACACGACGAGGCCGGGGTGCTCGTCGCGCATACGGGCGGCGAGGGCCTTGGCGTAGCCGGTGGCGGCGGCCTCGGTTGCGGGCCGCAGCGGCGCGTACAGGTGGAGCCCCTTGCTGCCGGAGGTGACGGGAAAGGCGGTGAGCCCGTCGTCCTCCATCATCTGCCGCAGGCGTTCGGCGACCCGGCAGCACAGGACGAGGCCGGCGCCCTCGCCGGGGTCGAGGTCGAGGACGAGCCGGTCGTGGGCGTCACGGCCGCCGGCCACGGTCCACTGCGGGACGTGGACCTCCCAGGCGCCGAGGTTGGCCATGCTGACCAGGGCGGGGGTGGAGTCGACGACGATGTGCGGCTCGTCGGCCTCCCCGGCGGTGGTCACCCATTCGGGCGTGCCGGCGGGCGGGCGTTTGGCGAACCACCGCTGGGCGTGCGGGCCCTCGGGGGCGCGGACGAAGGAGGCGAGACGCCCGGCGGCGTGCGGCACCAGCACCGGGGCGATGCTCGCGTAGTACTGCAGCAGCTGTGCCTTGGTGTGGCCGGTGACCGGGAAGACGACCTTGTCCAGGTGGGTGAGGACCACTCGGCGGCCGTCCACCTCGACCGTCTGCCGGTCGGGCGAGGCTGACGGGGCGGGCATAGTCTGGAAAGTCCCCGGAAAGGGACGAAAGTATGCGATCCATGTGGAAAGGTGCGATCGGCTTCGGGCTGGTCTCCATTCCCGTCAAGCTCTACGCGGCCACCGAGGAGCACGGCGTCTCCCTGCACCAGGTGCACGCCGAGGACGGCGGCCGCATCCGCATGAAGCGGTTCTGCGAGAAGGAGGGCAAGGAGGTCCCCTACGCGGAGATCGCCAAGGGGTACGAGGACGAGTCCGGCCGCACGGTGGTGCTCACCGACGAGGACCTGGCCGACCTCCCCCTGCCCAGCAAGAAGCTGATCGACGTGCTCGCCTTCGTCGACGCCGGCGACATCGACCCGCTGTCGCTGTCCCGTGCCTACTACGTCGGCGCCGAGACCGCCGCGGCCAAACCGTACGTCCTGCTCCGCGAGGCCCTGAGCAGCAGCGGCAAGGCCGCCGTCACCAAGATCGCGCTGCGCACCCGCGAGTCGCTGGCGCTGCTGCGCGTCCACGAGGACGTACTGGTCCTGCACACCATGTACTGGCCCGACGAGGTCCGTGCCGCGGAGGGGCTGGCGCCGCCGGAGAAGGTCACCGTGCGGCCGCAGGAGCTGAAGATGGCGCGGAGCCTGATGGACACCCTTTCCGAGGACTTCGATCTGGAGTCGATGCACGACGAGTACCAGCACGCGATGGACGAGCTGGTCGCCGCCCGGCTGGAGGGCGAACCCGTCCCCGAGATGGCCGAGGTCACCGCCGCCCCCGACAACGTGGTGGACCTGATGGCCGCGCTCCAGGCCAGCATCGACGCCCGCGGCGGGGAGAAGGCCGGCGCGAAGAAGACCGCCTCCGGCAAGGCCCCGGCGAAGAAGACGGCCGCGAAGAAGGCGCCGGCGAAGAAGACGGCCGCCAAGAAGACCGCGGCGAAGAAGGCGGCGCCCCGCAAGAAGGCCGGCTGAGGGAAGCCTCAGACGGGCCGGCGCAGCAGCTCGACCGCCTCGGCGAAGACGAGCCCCTCGCCCTCGCGGTAGGCGTGCGCGAAGTCCTCCTCGCCCAGGTACCCGCGCAGCCGCACAGCGTCCTCGTCCAGGCTCGTCCGCTCCCACGGGGTGCAGGCGGTCTGCCGCAGCGCGTCGTGGGCACCCAGCACCAGCGCGGCGCGGCGGGCGGGGCCGCGGACGTCCTCGCCCTCCCGCAGGCCCGCGATCCCGGTGAAGAGCGCGACACCCGGCGGGAAGAGGAGCACCCCCAGGCGCGGCCCGATGATCGGGCTGAGCGGGTGCCCCTCCATGTAGGCGACGGACTCGGCCAGATGGGGCAGGCCGCCGTACGGGTCGCCGGCCATGCCGGTGAGCCAGCCGCGGATGGCGGCGAGGAGTCCGACGATGAACGAGGGCATCCCGCGCGGCGGGGCGGCCTGCAGGGCGTCGAGCAGCGCGAAGGCCTCGTCCAGTTCTCCGCGCCGGGAGAGCAGGGCGATGAGGAGCACCTTGCCGTAGTAGCCCGCGTCGTCGCCCACCGGACGGAAGGTATCGGCCTCCGCCACCCCCTCGCGGATCAGCCGCTCCCCCTCCACGAGGTGGCCGGCGTTGGCGAGGGCGTCGCCGAGGCGGACCGTCATGATCGGCACGTGCTGGTACGCGCCGAGCTTGCGGGCGAGCGCGATGGCCTCGCGGCAGCTCTCCGCGGCGCGGACCCAGTCCCCGGCGTTGGCGGTCGCCTCGGCCTCCGCCGCCAGCACCTCGGCCATGCCCCAGTCGTCGCCGACCCTGCCGAAGAGCTCCCGGGCCTCGCGGATGTCGTCCATGGAGGCCTCGAGCCGGTCCTCCACGTCGTTCATCACCTTGGCACGGAGCTGCAGCGCGAACGCCAGCTCCCAGACCCGGCCGTGCAGGCGGCAGCTGCGCACCGTCTCATCCATGAGCTCGGACATGCGGTCGAAGCGCCCGGTCAGCATCGCGCCGAGCATGCGGAAGAGCCCCGGCCGCAGGCTGGACTGCGGCAGCTCCGGCGGGTAGGCCTCGATGATCGCCTCGCCGAGCCCGACCAGCCCCGGGTCGTTCCACACGTCGCGCTCGCCCATGTACGCGAACACCTCGGAGGTGCGCACCCAGCGCCGCGCCTCGGTGAGCTGCTGCGGCGTCATGGGCGGCGGGTCCTCGAGCGGCCCGCGGTCCAGCGGCGGGAGCCGCAGCGGCTCGGCGAAGGCGTCCACCGGGCTCATCGCGGCCACCACGGCGGGCCAGTGGCCGATCTCGCTGCGGTAGTTGCGCATCTCCCAGAACCAGCTGCAGGCCAGCACCAGGCAGAGCGCCTCCTGCTCGTCACCGGTGTCCACCGCCCGGCGGATCGCGGCCCGCAGGTTCTCGTGCTCGCGCTCCAGCCGGTCCAGGCACCGCAGTTGGCCCGGTCCGCGCAGCTCGGGGTCGGCGGTGCGGACGTACTCGCGGAAGTACGCGGTGTGGCGACGGCCGACGGTGTCGCGCTCGCCGGCCTCGACGAGGCGCTCGGCCGCGTACTCGCCGATGGTCTCCAGCATGCGGTAGCGGGCGCCGTCCTCGGCGAGGTCGGCGACGACCAGCGACTTGTCGACGAGCGAGGCAAGGACGGAGGCGACGTCGCGGGCGTCCACGGCGCCGCCGTCCGCTCCGCACACCGCCTCGGCGGCGGCCAGGTCCCAGCCGCCGGCGAACACGGCGAAGCGGCGCAGCACGATCCGCTCGGCCTCGCTGAGCAGTCCCCAGCTCCAGTCGACCACCGCGCGCAGCGTCTGCTGGCGGGGCAGCACGGTGCGGCTGCCCGCGGTGAGGATGCGGAAGCGGTCGTCGAGCCGGTCGGCCAGCTGACGGGGCGTCATCATCCGGAGCCGGGCCGCGGCCAGCTCGATGGCGAGCGGCAGTCCGTCGAGCCTGCGGCACAGCTCGGCGCAGGCCTCAGGGTCCTCGTCCGGTGTGAAACCGGGGCGGGCCGCCGCCCCGCGGTCGGCGAGCAGCCGCAGGGCCGGCGTCTGCGGCAGCGGGTCCAGCGGCCGGATCAGCTCGCCCGGGACACCCAGCGGCTCACGGCTCGTGGCCAGCACCGCCACGCCAGGGCAGTGCGCGAGCAGCCGCTCCGCGAGCTCGGCGGCGGCGCCGATCACATGCTCGCAGTTGTCGAGGACCAGCAGCATGCGGCGTTCCGCGCAGTACTCGGTGAGCTGCAGCAGCGGGTCCTTGGCCGCGGCCCCCTTCGCCTCGGCGGCCAGCGCCGCCTCGGTCGCCGAGGCCGCGTGCAGCAGCGTCTCGCGCAGGCCGAGCGCGTTCACCACGGCGACGGCCACGGTGCGCGGGTCCTCCACGGGCGCCAGCTCCGCGAACCAGACACCGTCCGGCCAGTGCTCCGCGACCAGGTCCCCGGCCTCCTGCGACAGGCGCGTCTTGCCGGTGCCGCCCGGGCCGGTGACGGTGACCAGCCTCGCGGCCGCGAGGTCGGCGGCGATCGCGGAGAGGTCCGACTCGCGGCCGACGAAACTGGTCAGCCGGGCACGCGCGTTGCCGCGTCGCGCCGGGCTCCCGGACGGTGGCGCCGCGGGGGCGGGGGCGGGGGCGGAAGGATTCAGCAGCTCCGTGTGGAGGGCGCGCAGTTCGGGGCCCGGATCGGTGCCCAGCGTCTCGGCGAGCTCGCGCCGCACCTCCTCGTACGCCGCCAGCGCGTCGGCGCCCCGGCCCGCCTGGCGCAGCGCACGCAGTCGCAGCACCTGGACCGCCTCGTTCAGGGGGTGCGCCGCGGCCAGTTCCACGGCCTCGGGCAGCACCTGCTCGGCCCGGCCGAGCGCCACCTCGGCGGAGATCCGCAGACGCCGGGCGTCCAGCCGCAGCGCGTCGTAGCGGGGCGCGACGGACACGCGGTCCGGGAGATCGGCCAGCACCGGGCCGCGCCACAGCGCGAGCGCGGAGTCCAGAGCCTCCGCGGCCTTGGCCGCGTCCCCGTCGGTGAGCGCCCGGCCGCCGTCCTCGACGAGCCGCTCGAAGCGGTGGAGGTCCACGGCGTCCGGCTCGGCCACGAGGCGGTAGCCGCCGTCCACCGAGCCGACGGCCTCATGCCCGATCGCCCGCCGCAACCGCGCGACCAGCGCCTGCAGGGCGCCGGTGGCGTCGGCGGGGGGCTCGCCCTCCCACACCTCGTCGATCAGCGCCTCGGTGGTACGCACCCGCCCGGCACGCAGCGCCAGCGCGGCGAGCAGCGACCTCAGCCGCGTACCGGCCAGGGGGACGGCTGTGCCGTCGTCGCGGTGAACCTGCGTCGTCCCGAGAATGCCGTAGCGCACGCCCCCATTCTGTCCGAGGCGCCGGTGCGGTTGCCTCCGGGTTGCGTTCTGTGGGGGCCGGTTGTCGTGTGCGGGTTGTTTGCGCCTGCGGCGGGCTGTCCCCCGCAGGCGCAACCAACCCGCACACGACAACAGGCCGCAAGGGGCACCCCGGCCGCACCCTCGACCCACCCGTCACAAATCGGCGCACCCCTCGGAACGGAACTCCTCGACCGACCCGGTCGCGAACCCCTCCCGATCCGCGCCCGGCATCTCCTCGCCCTTGAACCATCGGACCTGCCCGGGCCGCAGGCCCGCCAGTTGCCCGGCCGTGAAGTCCACACCGCTGGTGGTCGAGGCGGGGTCATCCGTCCACCCGTACAGGGTGTAGGTCCGTCCCGGCTCCAGCGGCGGCATCGGCTTGTCGACGCTCCAGCCCCTGCCGCCGCCCTCCAGCGACCAGACGGAGAATCCCGTGGCCGGCCTCCCGCGGTTCCAGGCCGCCAGGCGGCTCTTCCTGCTCGGCCCCCGGTCGGCGTCGTGGAGCGTGACGCTCTCGATCCGGCCTTCGCAGACGAGCATCACCGCGAGCGGCTTCCCGTCCTCGGCCACGGTGATCCCCATGACTCCCGTGATCGCCGCCCCGCATCCGGACAGCAGGCCCAGCCCTGCGGCGCCGAGCACCGCCAGGACGACGCGCCGATTCCGCCCCATCGTTCCCCCCTCACCCCGGTACGACTCAGCATGCGCCCGCGCTCCCCGGGTCGTGACGGGGCCTGCGGGGATCGATGACGGATCGCAACGCGGTCGCTCCCCGGACGGACACCCGCGGCCGGGGCCGCAGGAACGTCCGGCGTCGGCAGAGCGTTATCCCGCCGTGGCTGTGCCCGGCGGTGGCCGGATGGCATGATCGGGCGGCCAGCACCACGACCGATGACGCACCGCCTCCGCAGGAGCCCGCACGATGACGACCGCAGCAACCCGCAGTGAGCGGCAGATCAGCCCGATCTTCCTGGGCCTGGTCGCGATCATGGCCGTCTCGGGCTGGGCGGTGTGGACGGACTTCTCGACCAGCACCGGCTTCGCCGTGTTCCTGTTCGTCGTGTCCGGCTGGGTCGTCTCCCTGTGCCTGCACGAGTACGCGCACGCCCGCACCGCGCTGCACGGCGGCGACATCTCGATCGGCGCCAAGGGCTATCTGACCCTGAACCCGCTGAAGTACACGCACGCGCTGCTGAGCGTCGTGCTGCCGGTGATCTTCGTGATCCTGGGCGGCATCGGCCTGCCCGGCGGCGCCGTCTTCATCGAGCGGGGCAGGATCCGCGGCCGCTGGAAGCACAGCCTCATCTCGGCCGCGGGCCCGCTCACCAACGTGCTGTTCGCGATCGCCCTGATGCTGCCGTTCACCCTCGGTGTCATCACGCTGGACCGCACCAACGCACCCTTCGCGTCCGCGCTGGCGTTCCTGGCGATGCTGCAGGTCACGGCGGCGATCCTGAACCTGCTGCCGGTGCCGGGCCTCGACGGCTACGGCGTGATCGAGCCCTGGCTGTCGTACCGGACGCGGCGCCAGCTGGAGCCGTTCGGGCAGTTCGGGCTGCTGGCCGTCTTCGGTGTGCTGTGGATCCCCGAGGTCAACGCCGCGTTCTTCGGCTTCATCGACTCCGTGACGGCGGCCTTCGGGATCCCGGACGGGCTGTCGGGCCTGGGCTACGCCTTCTTCCAGTTCTGGAAGGGCGACCCGCTCAGCTAGCGGTCCGCTGCTCGCCGGACTCCTTCCCCGCCTTCGCCTTGCGCAGGTAGTACCAGCACATGTTGCTGGTCAGGCCCGCGATCAGGATCCAGAGGACGCCCAGCCAGCTGCCCTCCACGAAGGAGACGACGGCGGCGGCCACGGCGAGCGCGCACAGGACGAGCGCGTAGAGGGCGAGGCGGGGCATGGGGGGCGGCTCCTGTCGGGTCGGTCACGAACCCGCCCATTGTCCCCCATGCCCCCGAGGCCCTACACGTCGGTCAGGCGCAGGCCGGCGTGGGCCTTGTAGCGGCGGTTGACCGAGATGAGGTTGGCGACCAGCGCCTCCACCTGGTGGGCGCCCCGCAGCCGGCCGGCGAAGACACCGCGGATGCCCGGGATGCGCGCTGCCAGGGCCTGGACCAGGTCGGTGTCGGCGCGGCTGTCTCCGAGGACGAGGACGTCGGTGTCGATCGTCTCGACCTCCGGGTCCTCGAGCGTCACCGCGGACAGGTGGTGGAAGGCGGCGGTGACGCGGGACTCCGGCAGCAGCGCGGCGGCCTGCTGGGCGGCGCTGCCCTCCTCCGGCTTCAGCGCGTAGGCGCCCTGCTTGTCGAAGCCCAGCGGGTTGACGCAGTCGACGACGAGCTTGCCGGCGAGTTCCTCGCGCAGGGATCGCAGGGTCTCGCCGTGGCCCTCCCACGGGACGGCGACGATGACGACGTCGCTGCGGCGGGCGGTCTCCGTGTTGTCGGCGCCCTGCACCCCGAGGCCGAGCCGGTCGGCGGTGGCCCGGGCGCGGTCCGCGGCACGCGAGCCGATGATCACCTGCTGGCCGGCCTTGGCGAGCCGGTACGCCAGGCCACGGCCCTGCGGGCCGGTGCCGCCGAGGACGCCGACGACGAGGCCCGACACGTCGGGCAGCTCCCACGGGTCCTTCGCCGGGACCTTGGGGGCGGGGGTCTCATTGCCACTGTCAACAGTCATACCGCGATCCTGCCAGGTGGGGGCCGTGCGTGGCCGCGCGGACGCTGTGACGCGGCCCTCCCGGCCCTGCCCGTACGCGGCCGTGCGCGGCCCCCGCACGGTGCGGGAAAGCCCCCGGACGCACTGGTATCGGCTCGGGGGACGACGGATGTGAGGTATGACATCGGTGTTGCCTCCCGATGCGCGGCCGCCGGGCGGACGCAGGACGTCCCTCGTCCGGTGCGGGCCGCACGGGACAGCTGACGGAACGTCAAAAGTGCACGACAGCACAGGGAAAGGCGGAACCCCGTGACCCGAACCGCCGGCAGCGGCCGCGGCCCGACGCTCCAGGACCGCATCATCGAGCTGATCCACGAGCAGCGGCTCGCCCCGGGCGCGGCCCTGCCGACCGAGCCGCAGCTGATGGACCTGCTCGGCGCCGGCCGCAACAGCGTGCGCGAGGCGGTGCGGGCGCTGCAGGCGCTCGGCATCGTCGAGATCCGGCACGGCACGGGCACGTTCGTCGGACAGGCGCCGCTGCGGATGCTGATGCCCTCGCTCACCTTCCATCTGCGGTCCCGGGTGCGGGCCCTCGCCGACCTCGTCGCGGTGCGCGAACTGCTCGAGGTCGGCCTGATAGGCGAGGTGGCCGGGACGCTGCCGCCGCAGCGGCTGGACGAACTCGACGAGCTCGCGGCGCGGATGGTCGACGACCCGGACGCGGACCGGGTCTTCCACTCGGAGCTCTACTCCTCCTGCGGCAACGAGCTCGTGCTGCAGCTCGTCGATCTGTTCTGGGCCGCCTACCACGAGGTCGGCACCGCCCTGGCGCCCGCCGAAGGCCCGGTCGAGCGGGCCGTCGCCAACCACCGTGCCGTCGTCGGCGCGCTGCGCACCGGGGACGCGGGCGCGGCCAGGGCCGCCATGCGGCGGCACTTCGCGGACGTACGGGAGCGGGTGTCCCGGGCCCTGCCCGCGGACGGCGCGGACTGACCCCGTTCGGGTGAGCGGGGCGCGAAGCGGGGCCGGGCGGGGGCGCGGTCCGCGAGGATGCGGGGCATGGATGCCGTACGGGTCGAGGTCGTCCGTGAACTGCTCGCCGGGAGCGAGTGGCCGGAGCTGACCCGGTCCTTCGCGGGCTCGCTGCGCGGGGCCGTGCGCCGGGGGCCCGCGGGCGGGCTGCTGCTCGTCGGCAGCGGCGGTTACGAGCCCTGGCACATGGCGGCCCACCTGGATGACGAGGCCGCCTGGAGCGGGCTCCCGGAGCTGTCGCCGACGCTGGTGCGGCACCGCGTGCCGCAGGGCGCGCCCCCGCACCTGGCGGTCGGGACGGCCCGTCTGGAGGCCGCGCGCAGGGGCGAGACGGTACTGGTGGTCACCCCCGAGCGGGCCGAGGCCGGGCTGCTGGAGCGGGTGGACGACGCGCGGCGCTCCGGCGCGACGGTGCTGGCGATGGACGCCGGCGATCCCGAGCTGCGCGGGCTGGCGCACGACGCGCTCACCGTGCCGCCGGAGCCCTCCGAGGTCGGTATGGACGTGCTGCAGCACCTGGTCAGCGCGGCGGCCGGACGCCGGGTGCGGCTGCGGGACCGGCTGCCCCGGCTCACCCGGCTCGCCGAGCACTTGGTGTCGCCGCCGCCGGCGAGCTGGTAGGAAGCGGTTCATGACCGCAACCGGGACCGATCCGCTCCGCCCGCTGCGCGGGGTCGTACCACCTCTGTGCACCCCGCTCACGGAGAAGGGGGACGTCGACACCGAGGGCCTGCGCGCCCTGGTCGGGCATGTCCTGTCGGCCGGGGTCCACGGGGTCTTCGCCCTGGGGTCCAGCGGCGAGACGGCCTTCCTCACCGACGCGCAGCGGCGCACCGCGCTCACGACGGTCGTGGAGGCCGTCGGGGGCCGGGTGCCCGTGCTGGCCGGTGTCGTCGACATGACCACCCCGCGCGTGCTGGAGCACGCGCGGGCCGCCGTCGCGGCGGGGGCGGACGCCCTGGTGGCGACCGCGCCCTTCTACGCGGCGACGCATCCGGTGGAGATCGCCGACCACTTCCGCCGGGTCCGGGACGGGGCGGGCGGGGTGCCGCTGTTCGCCTACGACATCCCCTCCGCGGTGCACACCAAGCTGCCCGCGGCGACCGTGTCGGCCCTCGCGGAGGAGGGCACCCTGGCCGGCCTGAAGGACAGCAGCGGCGCCGACGGCCCCATGCGCCGGCTGCTGACCGGGCTGCGCCGCCGCGGCCTGGACTCCTCCTTCGCGGTGCTGACCGGGTCCGAACTCGCCGTGGACGGTGCCCTCCTGGCGGGCGCGCACGGTGTCGTCCCCGGTCTCGGCAACGTGGACCCGCACGGCTACGTACGGCTGCACGCGCACGCCGTCGCGGGTCGCTGGCGGGAGGCCGCGGCGGAGCAGGACCGGCTCGCGCAGCTCTTCGCCATCGTCGACGCGGGCGCGGACTCCGCCGCGATGGGCGCGAGTTCCTCCGCGCTGGGCGCCTTCAAGGCGGCGCTGCGGCTGCGCGGCGTCATCGGCTGCGCGGCCACGGCGCCCCCGCAGGTCCCGCTGGACGACACCGCCGTCGCGGTGATCCGGCAGCGGCTGGCGGCCGCGGGGCTGATGCGCTGAGGGCGTCACCCGCCACCGGTTCCCCGCGCCCGGTGGCGGCAGGCGGGCCGCCTCGGTGCCTCGCGGCCACCGTCCGGCCGTCCGGCCGCCCGGTCACGGCACACGGACCGTGAAAACCCGGTTGCGCCGGGCGGCCCGCGCACGGACCATGCGACTTCGTGTCCAAACTCCTTCCCGACCTCGCACCGTGGCGGACCTCGCGCGACTTCCGCCTGATGTGGTGCGCGGGCCTGATCACGACCTTCGGCAGCTTTTTGACCTTCGTGGCCGTCCCGGTCCAGGTCAAGGAGCTGACCGGCTCCACCCTCGCGGTCGGCGCCCTCGGCGCCGTCGAACTGGTGCCGCTGATCGTCTGCGGCCTCTACGGCGGGGCGCTCGCGGACGCCCTGGACCGCCGCAAGCTCATCCTGTGGACGGAGGCGGCCCTCGGGGTGCTGTCGGCCGTGCTGCTGCTCAACGCCCTGCTGCCGCGGCCGGTGCTCTGGCCGTTGTACGTCGTCGCCGCGCTGACCAGCGCGCTGGGCGGGCTGCAGCGGCCGGCGCTGGACGCGATCGTGCAGCGCATCGTCCCGCACGGGCAACTGACCGCCGCCGCCTCGCTGAACGCGCTGCGCTGGCAGATCGGCGCGATCGCGGCGCCCTCCCTCGCGGGTGTGCTGATCGCCTACGCGGGCCTGCGGTGGGCGTACGCCGTCGACGCCCTCACCTTCGCCCTCTCGGTCGTCCTCGGCCTCGGGCTGCGGCCCTCACCTCCTGCGCACGACGCGAAGCGCCCGTCGCTGCGTTCGATCGCGGAGGGGGCGCGCTACGCCTGGAGCCGCAAGGAACTGCTGGGCACCTACGTGGTGGACATCGCCGCCACCGGACTGGCCTTCCCCATCGCGGTGTTCCCCTTCATCGCGGACGACCTGGGCGCGCCCTGGTCGCTGGGCCTGATGTACGCGGCCCTGCCGGCCGGTGCGCTGCTGATGAGCCTCACCGGCGGCTGGTCGTCGCGGGTGCACCGGCACGGTCGGGCGGTCGTGCTGGCCGCGGTGGGCTTCGGGTTGTGCATGGCGGCGGCCGGCTGGTCCCGCAACGTGTGGGTGGTGCTGGCCTTCCTGGCGCTCGCGGGCGCTTTCGACATGGTCAGCGGGGTGTTCCGGGCCACGATCTGGAACCAGACCATCCCCGACGCGCTGCGCGGCCGGCTGGCCGGCATCGAACTGCTCTCCTTCACCATCGGCCCGCAGTTCGGCCAGGTGCGGGCCGGCGGCTCGGCGGCGCTGCTGGGCCTGCGCACCTCGGTGTGGTCCGGCGGGCTGGCGTGCGTGGCGGCGGTCGGGGTCCTGGCCGCCTGCCTGCCGACGCTGATGGCGTACGACGCCCGGACCAACGAGCACGCGGTGGGCATGCGCAAGGCGGCGGAGGACGCGGTGTCCTCCGCCGCCTGACCCGTGGGGGGGGGCGGGGGTCCGATCAGCCGGTGAAGCCGGCGGTGATCGAGGTGAACTGCCAGGTGCTCTGGTTGATGCCGGAGCAGTTGCTGGTCACACCGCCGCCGGGGCACGGGCGGTCCCGGTTGACGGCCCAGTAGGCGAGCCGGGCGATGTGGTGGGAGTTGGCCCAGTCGCGGATCTGGGTCCAGATGGCCGGGGTGGTGGTCTCCTGCTGGTCGCTCAGCCCGTTCATGCCGGAGATGCCGAGGTGGGCGTATGCGGTGGCGTCGTCCCAGCCGAAGGTGGACTTCAGCTTGGTCTTCAGGCCCTCGGCGGCGTTCACGGTGTTGCCGTACATGTCGGCGCCGCCGCCGAAGTCGAACGGCATGATGGTGAAGACGTCGATGCCGGCGCCGAGCGCGTTGGCCCGCTCGACGAGGCGGTTGCCCCAGTAGCTCGGGCCTGTCGTCGACGTGCCGAAGGTGACGATCGTCCGGATGCCGGGGTTGTTCTGCTTGACGATCTTGAGCGCGTTCAGGACGCGGTCCTGGACGACCTCGCTCTCGAACTCGTCGGTGTTCTCGATGTCGACGTCGATCGCCTTGAGGGCGTAGGCGTCGATCACCTTCTGGTACGCGCCGGCGAGCGCCTCGGGCGTGGAGCAGTTGGGGCCGAGCTTGTTGCCGCTCCAGCCGCCGATGGACGGGACGATGTCGCCGCCCGCGGCGCGGATCGCGTTGATGGTGGACTGGTCGGTGCCGCCGGTCAGCGGCCGGGAGCCGTCCCAGGCGGGGTTGCAGCCGCCGGAGGAGAGGATGAAGGCCATCGTGAACCACTTGATGCCGGTGGCGCTCATCACCGTGGACGGGCTCGGCGGGTCGCCCCAGCCGAGGTAGAGGTAGGGCGCGGCCTGCTTGAAGCCGGTGCCCCCGCCGCCGCCGGCGCTGGTGGTGACGCTCACCGCGTTGGAGGCGGCCGAGGTGTTGCCCGCGGCGTCGCGCGCCCTGACGGTGAAGGTGTACGAGGTGCTCGCGGCCAGGCCGGTGACGGTGGCGGAGGTGCCGGTCACGGTGGTGGCCAGGGTGCTGCCGCGGTAGACGTCGTAGCTGGTGACGCCGGTGTTGTCGGTGGCGGCGTTCCAGGACAGCGAGACGCTGGAGGAGGTCTTGCCGGTGGAGGTGAGGCCGCTGGGCGCGGTGGGCGCCTGGGTGTCGCCGCCCCCGCCGCCGGGGCCGTCGAGGCTGATGTCGTCGGCGTTGTAGGTGCCCTGGGCGTACCAGCCGTGCACGTAGATCTGGACGCTGGTCTGCGAGGCGCCGGTGGTGAAGGGGACGGTCAGCTGGGTGTAGGAGGCGGCGGACGGGGTCCAGGTGGACGCGCCGCCGGTCACCCCGAGGTAGACGTACGCGCCGCGCACCCAACCGGTCAGCGAGTACGCGGTGTTGGGCTGCACGGAGACGGTCTGGGTGCACTGGGCGGTGTCGCTGCTGCTGACGGCGCCGGCGAGTGCCTTGGTGCCGCTGTGCACGGGACTGCCGACGACCGATCCGCCGGAGCAGGACCAGCCGGAGAGGCTGCCGCTCTCGAAGCCCGGGTTGGCGACGAGGTTGGCGGCGTGGGCGGTGCCGGGCAGGGCGATCAGGCTGCCCGCGGCGGCGAGGAGGGCGGCGGTGACGCCGGCCAGGAAGCGGGATCTGCGCGATCCGGTACGGGGGACATGACGACGGAAGAGCACGTGACCTCCCTGTGGGGGGCGGGGGGCTGCGCTGTGCGAGTGGTCTGGACCGCTGGTCTGGACCTGTCGCGGATTGAAGCGGACTGTCGTGCTCTCGTCAAGAGGTCCGGACCACCGCCGCTTCCTGGTTCGGCGGTGGCCCGGACCGGCCACGGGCTCCCGGTCAGCCGACGCGCTCGATACGCGCCTTCCTGATCAGGAACTTGCCGGGCTCCCGGACCTGCTCGAAGGCGGCGTCGTTCAGCAGCGCGCAACTCCCCGAGGTCGAGGTCACCGACACCGTGGTCGACTTGTTGTTGTCCAGGTTGGTCACCTTGAGCCTGGTCCCCAGCGGGAACTGGTTGCTGGAGGCGGCGGGCGCGCCGGCCTCGCCGGAGAGGGTGACCGTCGAACCCGCGCAGACGACCTGACCGCCGGCGCCGCCCGCCGGCGGCGCGGCCTGGCCCTGGTTCTGGCCCTGGTTCTGGTTCTGGTTCTGACCCTGCTGGTTCTGGCCCTGTCCCTGCCCGGCGGGGGCGGCGGGCGCCGCCGGGGCGGCCCCGCAGCCGGAGGCCTCCCGCTGCACGTTGATCTGCTTGATCACGGCCTCGCGGTTGGCGATCCGCGCCGCCGACTGGGCGTCGGGGTTTGCGCGTTGGCCCGCGATGAAGCTCTCGTTGTTGCGCAGCGCCTGGTCGAGCCCGTCGCACACCACCGAGGCGTGACCCATGCTCATCGTCACCACGGCGAAACCGCCGGCCAGGGTCGCCGCCCCGGTCATGAGCGCGATCTTCTGCTTGGTGCTCATCGTGCGTTTCCTGGACATGGGGCCCCTTTCCTCCGACCGGCCGTCGGTCGGATCCGGTCCACGTGCCCTGGGAAACGGAGCGCGGTTGGTCTGGACCTCAATCCGTTCGGAATCTCGGACAGGAAGGGGGTGTCTGTGCTACGGGCGGGTAGCTTGCCCGTCCCAGCGGACCACCAGCCGCCCGCGCTCCTCCGTGACCTCGTGCCCGAACACCGCGCAGGCGCGCCGGAACCGCCGCGCGATCCAGGCCCGTTCGGCGCGGTCGGCCAGGCGGGTGAAGCAGAAGTCGAGGGCGATCGGCACCGCCTCCAGCCGGACGGGCCGCCGGCCGGCGGGGTCGAAGGTGACGAGGAAGAGCAGACCGCGGTCGTTGCGCAGCCGCGGGTCGGTCGCGTAGTCGTCGACGAAGTCGCCGAGGTCGTAGAGGACCCCGTCCATCACACCGTGGAAGGCGTGCGCGGACGTGCCCGCCACGAGCGTGGCCCCCGCCGTGCGCAGGACCGCGGCGGCGTCGCGGATGTAGCGGGCCGGGGCGGTGGTCATGTTGGGCCCCCAGTGGGGGGTGACCAGCACCGCCGGGACCCGCGCGCGCAGGCTCGCGACACCGTCGGTGAGCCAGCGCGGGACGCCCTCGCCCAGGTCGGCGTAGGCGACCCCGGGGCGGCCGGGTCCCGCCGCGTACTCCGCCGGATGGTCGGTGACGCCGACGACTCCCAGGCCCGGGGAGCCCGCGCCGCAGCCCCGGCCGCTCAGCACCGCAGGAGCGCGCGCGGCGGCCTCGTCCGGTCCGGCCCCGACGGCGGCGATCCCGGCGGCGGCCAGATGCTCCAGGGTGTCCAGCAACGCCGTGCGGCCGTAGTCCAGGGCGTGGTTGTTGGCCAGATTGACGCAGCTCACACCCAGGTGCGTCAGGGCGCGCACGGCGGCCGGCGGGGCACGGAAGAAGAAGGGCTTGAAGGGGTCGGGCCAGGGCTCGCCGCGGTCGGAGATCGCGCACTCCAGGTTGAGGACGAAGAGGTCCGCCTCCCGCGCGACGGCCACGACCCCGTCGGAGAAGAGCGCCTCCGCAGGGGCCTCGGCCAGCCGCGCGGCGACCATGCGGCCGAGCATGGTGTCACCGGCCAGACCGAGCTTCACCCCTCCATCGTGCACCCGGCGCCGGCGGCCGGGTCAGCCCTCCCCTTCCTCCCGCGCGCGGTCCTTCCACCGCGGGTCGTTCTCCCACTGCAGGTTCCGCTCGGCGGCCGTCTCCATCGCCCGCTCCGCGTCCGCTCGGCTCGGGTACGGCCCCATCCGGTCCTTGGCGGGGCACTCGGGCCCCTCCTCGACCTTGTGGTGCTCGATGCAGTAGAACCACTCGCCGGGCTTCCCCGCGGGCTTGCGGACTCGCCTGAACAGCGCCATCGTCCCTCCTCGTACGACGTCCTGCCGCCATGCTGCCCGACCGGCCGCCGATACACTCGCCGACATGTCAGTCCTGGTTCCCGGCAAGCTCTCCCCCACTCGTTCCGTGCCCGCCTCGATCCCGCGTCCGGAGTACGTGGGCAGGCCGGCCCCGCGGCCGTACGACGGCCCGGAGGTGCAGTCGGCGGAGACGATCGAGAAGATGCGGATCGCCTCGCGGATCGCCGCACAGGCCATGGAGGAGGCGGCGAAGGCCATCGCGCCCGGTGTCGTCACCGACGAGCTGGACCGGATCGCCCACGAGTACATGTGCGACCACCAGGCCTACCCCTCGGACCTCGGGTACCGGGGCTTCCCCAAGTCGCTGTGCTCCTCCGTCAACGAGGTCATCTGCCACGGCATCCCCGACTCCACCGAGCTGCGCGACGGCGACATCGTCAACCTGGATGTCACGGCCTACATCCACGGGGTGCACGGGGACACCAACGCCACCTACTTCGTCGGTGAAGTCGCCGAGGAGTCCAGGCTGTTGGTGGAACGCACCCGGGAATCCCTGAATCGCGCCATCAAAGCGGTGAAGCCCGGACGGCAGATCAATGTGATCGGCCGGGTCATCGAGTCCTATGCCAAACGGTTCGGTTACGGCGTCGTGCGCGACTTCACGGGCCACGGGATCAACACCGCCTTCCACTCCGGGCTGATCGTCCCGCATTACGACGACCCGCGCGCCACCACGATCATGAAGCCGGGGATGACCTTCACCATCGAGCCGATGCTGACCCTGGGCACCCACGAGTACGAGATCTGGGACGACGGCTGGACGGTCGTCACGAAGGACCGCAAGCGCACCGCGCAGTTCGAGCACACCCTTGTGGTGACGGACACAGGCGCGGAGGTACTGACGCTCCCTTGACCTTTCCATTACCTTCTCTTTGCGAAAAGGACGAATAGGCGCGAGGTGCCTCGGATAGGTTAGGCAAGCCTTTCACAGGAAAGGCTTGCCTAAGCCGTTTTCCCTGAGCCGCCTGGAGACCGCATGTCCGCCGTCCGCATGTCCGCAGTAGCCGCCGCCGGCATGGTGGTCGCCGTCACCGCTGTCACCGGGTGCGCGGAGAAGGCGGACGGCAAGGCCTCCGACGCGATCACGGTGACCGCGACGGACAGCGCGTGCGAGGTCTCCAAGACCACCTTCCCGGCCGGGCACGTCCGGTTGGCCGTGGAGAACAAGGGCTCCAAGGTCACCGAGGTCTACGTCTACACGCCCAGCGACCAGATCGTGACCGAGCGGGAGAACATCGGCCCCGGCACCAAGGCCACCATCACCGCCGAGATCAAGGCCGGTACGTACCAGATCGCCTGCAAGCCCGGTATGAAGGGCGACGGCATCCGCCAGAAGATCACCGTCACCGGCAAGGGCGCCGCCAAGAGCGACGCGCGTCTGGACGCCGCGGTGGCCGCGTACCGCACCTACGTCCAGGAGCAGGCCGACCAGACCGTCCCGGTGGTCCAGCAGTTCGCCGACGCCGTCAAGGCGGGCGACGTGGAGAAGGCCAAGTCGCTCTTCGCGCCCTCCCGCGTCGGCTGGGAGCGCACCGAGCCCGTGGCGGAGTCCTTCGGCGACATCGACCCGCTGACCGACACCCGCGAGGACGGCCTGGAGGACGGCCAGAAGTGGACCGGCTGGCACCGGCTGGAGAAGTCCCTGTGGCAGGACAAGAAGGCCGGGGCCGAGGAGGGCGCCCTCGCCGACCAGCTGGTCTCCGACCTGAAGGACTGGCAGACCCGTGTCGGCAAGGCCGACATCACCGCCACCAGCATGGCCAACGGCGCCAAGGAGCTGCTGGACGAGGTCGCCACCGGCAAGATCACCGGTGAGGAGGACCGCTACTCCCACACCGACCTGTCGGACTTCCACGCCAACGTCGAGGGCGCGCTGAAGGCGTACGAGCTGCTGAAGCCGGTCGCCGCCGAGAACGACGCGGCGCTCACCGCCGAACTGGACAAGCAGTTCCCGGCGCTGACGGCGCTGCTCGACAAGTACCGCAAGAGCGGCAGCACGACGGAGTTCGTGTCCTACGACACCGTCGGCAAGGACCAGCGCAAGGAGCTCTCGGACGCGGTCAACGCGCTCGCCGAGCCGCTGTCGAAGCTCGCCGCGGCCGTCGCCAAGTAACCCGAGGGGGCATCGGACCATGTCCGAGAAGACCGTCACGTCGCGCCGCAAGGTGCTCGGCTGGACCGGTGCGGGCGTCGTCGTCGCGGCCACCGCGGCCGGCGGCGCCGTGGCCGCGGTCCGCTCCGGGGACGACGTGCAGCCCGCGGGCGCCGCGGGCGGCGCGATCGCCTTCCACGGGGCGAACCAGGCCGGCATCACGACCCCGGTCCAGGACCGGCTCCACTTCGCGTCCTTCGACGTCAAGACCGAGGACCGCGAGGAGCTGGTCGCGCTCCTGAAGGAATGGAGCGACGCCGCCCGGAAGATGACGCAGGGCCGGCCGGTCGGCGAGGGCGCGGTCGGCGGCCTCGCCGAGGCCCCGCCGGACGACACCGGCGAGGCGCTCGGCCTGCCGTCCTCGCGGCTCACCCTCACCATCGGCTTCGGCCCCTCGCTGTTCACCACGAAGGACGGCCGGGACCGCTTCGGCCTGAAGGCGCACCGGCCCGAGGCGCTGGTGGACCTGCCCAAGTTCCCCGGCGACGCCCTCGACCCGAACCGCAGCGGCGGCGACCTGTGCATCCAGGCCTGCGCGGACGACCCGCAGGTGGCGGTGCACGCCATCCGCAACCTGGCCCGGATCGGCTTCGGCAAGGTCGCGATGCGCTGGTCGCAGCTCGGCTTCGGCAAGACCTCCTCGACCACGCCCGAGGAGCAGACCCCGCGCAACCTGATGGGCTTCAAGGACGGCACGCACAACGTCGCGGGCTCGGACCGGGCCGCGCAGGACAAGCACGTGTGGGTGTCCGCGAAGGACGGCCCGTCCTGGATGGCCGGCGGCTCGTACCTGGTCGCCCGCCGCATCCGGATGCACATCGAGACCTGGGACCGCACCTCGCTGCGGGAGCAGGAGGAGATCTTCGGCCGGACGAAGGGCGAGGGCGCCCCGATCGGCCGGCAGCGCGAGCACGACGCCCCCGACTTCAAGAAGATGCTCCCGGACGCGCACGTCCGCCTCGCGCACCCGGACAACAGCGGTGTGACGATCCTGCGCCGCGGCTACTCCTTCACGGACGGCACCGACGGCCTGGGCCGCCTGGACGCCGGGCTGTTCTTCATCGCGTACCAGCGCGACGTCCGGGACGGCTTCGTGCCGCTGCAGATGCGGCTGGCGAAACTCGACTCGCTCAACGAATACATCCAGCACGTGGGTTCGGCCGTCTACGCCGTACCGCCGGGCGTCCGCGACGAGGACGACTGGTGGGGCCGCGAGCTCTTCCAGAACCACTGAGAGGAAGTGACCGGCGGTGTTCGCCAACTACCTGATCGGGCTCCGGGAGGGCCTGGAGGCCAGCCTGGTCGTCTGCATCCTGGTCGCGTACCTGGTGAAGACCGGCCGCAAGGACAAGCTGCCGCCGGTCTGGCTGGGCGTCGGCACCGCGGTGCTGGTGAGCATGGCCTTCGGCGCAGCCCTGCAGTTCGGCTCCTCCGAACTCACCTTCACGGCGCAGGAGGCGCTGGGCGGTTCGCTGTCGATCGTGGCGGTCGGCCTGGTGACGTGGATGGTCTTCTGGATGCGGCGGACCGCCCGGCACCTGAAGGCCGAACTCCACGGGAAGCTGGACGCCGCGATCGCCATGGGCACCGGCGCGCTGGTCGTCACCTCCTTCCTCGCCGTGGGGCGTGAGGGGCTGGAGACCTCGCTGTTCATCTGGACCGCGGTGCAGGCCACCGACGACGGCGTGCGCCCGCTGGTCGGCGCGGTGCTGGGCCTGCTGACCTCGGCGGTGCTGGGCTGGCTGTTCTACCGGGGCGCGCTGCGCATCAACCTCGCCAAGTTCTTCACCTGGACCGGCGCGATGCTGGTCGTGGTCGCGGCGGGCGTGCTCGCGTACGGCTTCCACGACCTGCAGGAGGCCGCCTGGCTGCCGGGGCTGAAGGCCCAGGCCTTCGACGTCAGCGACACGGTCCCGGCCGACTCCTGGTACGGGACGCTGCTGAAGGGCGTGTTCAACTTCCAGCCCGACCCGACCTGGCTGCAGGTCACGGTCTGGGCGCTGTATCTCGCGCCCACGATGTTCCTCTTCCTCCGCCCCGGTAGGGTTGCCGCGCCGGCCGTGAAGCCGTCCGCCGCAGCCACGAAGGAGCCCACGTCCGATGACCCGCAGGCCGCGATTCCTGCCGGCGCTCGCCCTGTTGACACTGACGGCGGCGCCACTGACCGGGTGCGTGACGGTGCACGGGGAACGGGCGCTCATCCCGTCGGTGACCAAGGCTGAGGCCGGCAGGGCACTGGAGCGCTTCACCGAGGTCAACAACGAGGCGAACAAGAACCTCGACGCGAAGCTGATCGCCAGCGTCGAGTCCGGCCCCCTCGGCGCCGTCGACGGGGCCGGTCTGCGCGCCCGGAGCACCGTCGCCCCCGGCGGCAACCCCGGCTTCAAGGCGCTGGGCCTCAGCGACCCGCGCTTTCTGATACCCCGCCAGGTGGGCTGGCCCAAGTGGTTCGTCGCCGACGTGGCGCCGGAGCTGGGCGGTTCGGGCTCCGGCACGAACCGCTGGCTGATGGTCTTCGAGCGGGGCGGTGCCCGCGAGGCGTGGCGGGTGTCGTACGTCGCCTCCGTGCGGGCCTCCGCCGTCCCGGAGTTCACCCGTGACGAGCAGGGGTACGTGGAGCCGGTGGCGGCCGAGGGCTCCGGACTGGTGGTGGACCCCGGCGAGCTGGGCGGCGCCTACACCGGGTACCTGGCCAAGGGCGACGCGAAGGACGCCTCCGTGTTCGCCCCGGGGTCGTCCACGTCGGAGTTGGTCACCAGCCGGGCGAAGACCGCCCGTACCGCCCGTTCGGCCACCCAGTACGCCGACCAGCCCGCCACGGAGGGGGACTTCGCCCCGCTCGGGCTGCGGACCGAGGACGGCGGCGCGCTGGTCTTCTTCGCCACGCACCACACGGCGAAGATCACCATGCTGCGGCCGGGCGTCACCCCGCAGGTCGACGCGTACACCAGGGCGCTGATGACCGGCACCCTCAAGCAGTCGGTCACGCTGGGCCGGGTCGCCCGGCAGACCGTGCTCGTCCCGGCAAAGAAGGACGGCGGCGGTCAGGTCGTCTTCCTCACCCGCACCGTGGGCCTGGTCGCCGCGCGTGGGGAGTGACCCGCGGAGGCGGTGCGGCCGGAGCCGGTGCGGCGCGGGTCAGTGCAGCCAGCCCACCGTCTCGGGCTCGGGCTCGACCTGGGCGCAGGCGTCGGTCAGCACCCCGAGCAGCGGCAGCGGATCGGGCAGCGCCCGGTCCGGGCCGTGACCGGTGACCCATGCGACGACGGCGCCGGAGGGCAGGCGCGAGGGCGGCAGCAGCACATAGCTGGCGCGGCAGTGCCAGCGCAGGCCCGGGTGCTCGTCGAGGGTCTCGGGATGGCAGTCCAGCTCGCACGGCCACCACTCGTCCTCGTCGGCCGTGGCGCGGGTGGCGGTGAAGAACAGCATCCGGCCGTCGGAGACGGCGACGGGCCCGCCCTCGGAGCCCTCGGCGGCCAGCCGCTCCAGGGCGATCCGGCCCGCCTCGGCCGGTACGTCCAGGACGTCGTGGGCGATACCGGTGGCGGTGATGAAGTTGGCCAGCGGGTGCGCGCGCAGCCAGCGCCTGAGCTGTTCCGGGTCGGTGGTGGCCTGGGTCTGCCAGGCGAAGGAGACGGGGTGCGTGCCCGGGGTCGGACAGCCGATCCGGTCACAGGAGCAGCGGTAGCCGGAGACGGGCGAGGGATGGGCGGCCGGTGCCAGGGGCAGTCCCGCGTCCGCGGCCTCCAGCAGGAGTTCGTCCCGGCGCAGGTCGTCGGCGTTCCGGCCACCGGCGGCCGCACGGACCGCGGCCCCGTCCACTCCGGCACTGCGCTCCCCCGCCTTGCGGCGCAGCCAGTCGGACAGCCTGCCCTTGGTGACCATCGAGCCCCTTTCCTCGCCCCGTGAACCCTTGCTCCACCCTACGTAACGAGGGAAAGACCGTAAGCGGAATCCACGGATGGTTGAAACCATCCTGCTCCCCGTGCGCATTCCGGTCGTACGCGGGGTCCCCTGGAAGGGGGAACGCGGTTACGGCCGATTCGGCCTCCAATATCAGGGCAAAGAGTATCGAGCCGCCGATGAGGAACTTTCCGTATATAGGGGAATGTTTTTCTCGTCGTCACTGCTGGCGGCACTCGGGGCGGCGACCGGCGGGAGTCGCGGCTCCGTGACCACCGTCACCCGCCGCGCGACGGGCCGACCGCCCCGGAAGGCGGATCCGCGCTAGCCTGGTTTCCGACAGGTTGTCGGCAACCCGTCGACTCGGGATCGCCCGAGTGCGACGTTCCTGCAGGCCCGACGCAGGAGGTCCCCTTGACGCCAGCCCACGGCTCCGCGACCGCACCCTTCTCCACCGTCATCCGTTCCGCCAGCCACGACCGGCACACCGAGGCGGAGACCTCGACGTTCATCGGCGACCTGCTCGGCGGCCGCCTGGGGGTCGCCGCGTACGCGCGTTACACCGAGCAGCTCTGGTTCGTCTACCGGGCGCTGGAGAACGCCGCCGCGGAACTCGCCGGCGACCCGGTGGCCGGCCCCTTCCTGCGCCCGGAACTGCTGCGCGTCGCCGCCCTGGAACGCGACCTGGACCACCTGCTCGCCCCCGGCTGGCGCGACCGCGCCGCCGCGCTGCCCGAGACCCTCGGCTACGCCGGGCGCATCGCCGAGACCGCCCGCGCGTGGCCGGCGGGCTACGTCGCCCACCACTACACCCGCTACCTCGGCGACCTCTCGGGCGGCCAGGTCATCCGCGGCATCGCGGAGCGGACCTGGGGCTTCGCCCGCAAGGGCGACGGCGTGCGCTTCTACGTCTTCGACGCGATCGGCAACCCCGCGGCGTTCAAGCGCGAGTACCGGAGCCTGCTGGACGCCCTGCCGGCCGACGAGCTCGAGAAGCAGCGCGTCGTGGAGGAGTGCCGGCGGGCCTTCGCCCACAACTCGGCCGTCTTCGCCGCGCTGGGCCGCGAGTTCCCCCTGACGGCCTGACGGGACGTCGCGGCGGCGCCCGCGGCGGGACGCTAGCCGAGGGGGGCGGTCCAGCCGGAGGGGTCGACTCCGCCCGGGACAGGGGCCGCGGGGTCGTAGGGGGTGCGGGTGAGGACGAAGGAGCCGAGGTCCAGATGGCTGACGGCGCCGTCGTCCGTGCGCACGGCACGGAGGGTCTCGCCGTCGTAGTAGCCGTCCAGACCGGTCCAGGCGCCGTCCGGTCGCGCGCGGAAGCGGGCGCCGCGGGCGGTGCCGGACAGGGCCGTCAGCTCGAGGTCGCGGCCGGTGCGCACGCGCAGCACGTACGGGGCGGTGCCCCAGTACCAGTGGCCGGTGAGGGCGAGCAGGTCCGGGTCGGGGTCGGAGACGGGCCGCCAGGGCTCCGGGATGCGGGGCTCGCGTTCGGCGACCAGGCGCAGCAGGTCGGCGGCGATCGAGGTGGCGGGGGCGCCGGTGGTGGAGTTGGCGAGGACGACCGCGCCGAGGCCCTCCTCGACATCGCACCACAGCCCGGCCACGAAACCGGGCATGGAGCCGCCGTGACCGACCAGCACCCGTTCGCCCGGGCCCTTCGACATCTGTAGGCCGAGGCCCTGGTCGCCGCCCGGCGCGGCCGGCCGGCGCATCTCCTCCAGCGTCGAGGGCGCCAGGACGCGCGCGTCGCCCGCGGCGAGGAAGGCGGCCCAGCGGCACAGGTCGTCGGCGGTCGACCACAGTTCGCCCGCGGGGGACATCAGCCCGGTGTCCTGCACGGCCTCGGCCATCATCAGCTCGGCGTAAGGGTGGACGGCCCAGCCTCCGGCGTGCGGGGCCCGCGGGCGGCGCGTCGTACGGGTCATCCCCAGCGGTTCGAGGACCTCGGAGGTCAGCACCTCGTCCCACGGCGTGCCGTCGTGGAGGGCCTCGACGACGGCGCCGAGCAGGGCGAACCCGGGGTTGGAGTAGTGGTGGCGTTCACCGGCCGGGTGCAGCCGGGGCGTCTCGCCGAGGAGGTCGGCCGTCCCGGGACGCAGCGCGCCTGGCGTGCGCTCCCACCAGGGGCCGGGGGTCTCGGCGGCCAGTCCCGCGGTGTGCGTGAGGAGTTGGCGGACGGTGACCCCGTCGGCGGGGGTGGCGCCGATGTGCTTCTCGACGGGGTCGTCCAGACCGAGGCGCCCCGCGTCGCGCAGTCGCAGCACCAGGACGGCCACGAAGGTCTTGGTGATGGAGCCGATCCGGTACTGGGTGTCCCCGTCCGGTGCGTGACCGTCCACGCAGGAGCGCGCCCCGGTCCACACGGCCCGGCCGTCCCGGACGACGGCCGCCACGAGGGAGGGGGTGCGGCTGCGGGACTGCGCGACCGCGACGCAGTGCAGCAGGGCCCGGCGGGTGTCGGGGAGCAGGACGTCGTCGGGCTCGGTCTGCGGTGTCGGCATGCGCTCACCTTAAGGGCCCCCGGCGGCATGCCGGGCGTACGGGTGCGGCCGTCAGCCGGTCAGGAGCACACCGGCGTAGGAGACGGTGGCGATGAGGGTCCAGGAGATGAGGCCGACGGCGGCCACACGCGGCCCGGTCCGCGCCAGGGCGGGCAGGTGCACCATGCTCCCGAGCCCCACCATGGCCATGGCCAGCAGCAGTTGCTGCAGCTGCTGCGCGCCGTCGAGCACACCCGCCGGGAGAACTCCCGTGCTGCGCACCGCGATCATGACGAGGAAGCCGACGACGAACAGCGGCAGCAGCGGGGTGCGCCGGGCGGAGGCAGCGGCGTCCGGTCCCGCGGCCCCCGAGATCGCGCGCCGCCGGCGCAGCGCGTAGGCGACCCCCGCGACCAGGGGCGCCAGGAGCGCGACGCGCATCAGCTTGACGAGCACCGCCTCGCCGAGCGCCGCGGGGCCCGCGGTCTGCGCCGTCGCGACGACCTGCCCGACGTCGTGCACGCCGGCCCCGGCCCAGCGGCCGAACTGCACGTCGTCCAGACCGAGCGGGTGGTGCAGCAGCGGCAGCACGCCGATGGCGAGGGTGCCGCAGAGCGTGACCAGGGCGACGGACGCGGCCACGTCCTCCTCGTCGCTGCCGGTGACCTGGCTCACCGCGCCGATGGCGGAGGCACCGCAGATGGAGTAGCCGGTGGCGATGAGCAGGGGCTGGTCGCCGCGCAGTCCCATGCGGCGGCCGAGCCAGACGGTGCCCCAGAAGGTGGCGGCCACGACGCAGACCACCATGCCGGCCGTGGCCCAGCCGAGGCCGAGCACGTCGTCCAGCCCGAGCTGCAGTCCGAGGACGACGATGCCGATCCGCATCAGCCGTTTCCCGGCGAAGGTCAGCCCGGGCCGGGCCCGGCCGCGCAGGGTCGTGCGCAGGCCCGGCAGGTTGGCGGCGGCGATGCCGAGGACGACGGCGCTGGTGGGCACCGGCAGGGCGGGCAGCAGAAGGTGCAGTGCGGTCGCCAGGGCGGCACCGGCGGCGGCCACCAGCAGGCCGGGCAGGACGGCCGCCACGGCCTTGCGGCGGCCCGCGCCGCTTCCGGCGGTGGGCGCGGCGGGGCGGGCGGCCGGCGCCGCCTCGCGGGGCGCGGTCGCGGGGGTGCGCGTGGGGGTGCGGAGGTTCACCGTTCGCCGACCGGCAGCCGGTAGACGCGCCGCACGCTGGAGCCCAGGCGGGAGATGTCGGCCCCGTAGATGTGCAGCGATATCGCCTTGCCGGGGCCGCCGTTCCACACCTCGTGGATGTCACCGGGCGGCGCGAATCCGCAGACCTCGCCCTGGGCGTTGACGACGTCCTGGGTGGGGACGAGGCGGGAGCCGGCCCCGTCGGGGACCAGCCGGTAGCGGCGCTCGTGCTCACGGCCCCGGTGCACGCCCGTGACGCACCACGAGACGTGGTCGTGGATGGACGTCCGCTGCCCCGGAAGCCAGACCAGGGCGACGACGGAGAAGCTGCCGTCCTCCTCGGCGTGCAGGACGTGCTGGCGGTAGCGGTCCGGGTCGCCCTCGGTGTGCCGCCCGGCCAGCAGGTCGGGGGCGCCGAGGTGCGGCGCGAGCCGTTCGCCCACCAGGTGGGCCGTGGGGCCGGGCGCCAGGCCGCGGCCGACCGCCTCACGCACCTCGTCGACGAGGCGGGCCAGCCTGGCGGTGGGCGCGGAGAGCGCCGGAGCGGTCGCGGAGGTCATGCTCGCAGCGTCCGTGCGCGCGGGCCCGCGCGTCCACTGACAGTTCCTTCACCCCGCTGTGCCCCTCCTTATGGATGGGGTCGGGTCAGCAGCCGCTGCGCCGCTCGGCGACCGCCCGGAGCGCGTCGAGCACCAGGGCCGCGGCCGGGATCCGCAAGTGGTCGCGCGGCACGTACGCCGCGACCCTGCGGCGGGAGACGGGGTCCAGCGGCCGGCCGGTGACCCGGTCCAGCCGCATGAAGGACAGCACCAGCCCGGGCATCATCGCGACCCCCAGCCCCTCGGCGACCAGTGACTGCACCACGAGGTTGTCGTCGGTGGCGAAGGCGATGTCGGGGGCGAAGCCCAGCTCCGCGCACTCGTGGAGGAAGTTGACCCGGCAGCGCATGCAGCCGGCGATCCAGCGTTCGCCGGCCAGGTCGCCGAGCCGGACGGAGCGGGACCTCGCCAGCCGGTGCCCGGCCGGCATCAGGACCATGAGCTGGTCCTCCAGCAGCGGGATCTCGACCAGGTCGTCCGGCACGGCCTCGTGCAGTCCCGGATAGGTGAAGGCGAGGGTGATGTCGCACTCGCCGCGGGTGACCCGCTCCAGCGAGTCGGGCGGCTCGTCCCCCAGCAGCTCGACCCGTATGCCGGGGTGCTCGGCCGCGAGCAGGGCGAGCGCCTCGGGGATCAGGGTGGCGTTGGCGCTGGGGAAGGCGCACAGCCTCACCCGGCCGGTCTCCAGCCGGGTCACCGCCCCTATCTGCTCCCAGGCCACGGACATGCTGTCCAGGATGGTCTCGGCGTGCCGGGCCAGCGCCTCCCCCGCCTCGGTCAGCCGCATGCGCCGCCCGACGCGGACGAAGAGCGCGGTGCCCACCGAACGCTCCAGCGCCTTCATCTGCTGGGTGACCGCGGGCTGCGTGTAGCCCAGCGCCACGGCCGCCGCCGAGTAGGAGCCGGCCGTGACCACGGTGTGGAACGTCTTGATGTGCCTGGAATCGAACACGCATGAATCATAAGAGGAACTTGGGGTGATCCGGCACAGGGCCTCCTGGTGCTTCTGGGCCCACTGCGCCGGGGGGTGTTTGCGTCCGCAATCCGGTGCGGGGTGTCCGCTGTGGGTCCACCATGTCACTACGGGTCACACGAGCCTCAACCACACCGCGAGGAGCCTTCATTGAGCGCAGCGCGAACCGCCTCGTACCGCCGGTATCTGATGTGTCCTCCCACGTACTTCCGCGTCACGTACTCCATCAATCCCTGGATGGACCCCACGAAGCCGGTCGACCCCGCGCTCGCCCTGCTGCAGTGGGAGGACCTGCGCGACCGCTACCGCTCGCTGGGGCACACCGTCGAGATCCTGCAGCCGCTGCCGGGCCTGCCGGACATGGTCTTCGCCGCCAACGGCGCCACCGTGGTCGACGGCCGGGTCTTCGGCGCCCGCTTCGCCAACCCCGAGCGGGCCGCGGAGGCTCCCGCGCACCGCGAGTGGTTCCTGAACCGCGGCTACGGCGAGGTGCACGACCCGCACCACGCCAACGAGGGCGAGGGGGACTTCGCCGTCACCGAGAGCTGGCTGCTGGCCGGGAGGGGCTTCCGCAGCAGCCCGCTGTCGCACTCCGAGCTCCAGGAGTTCTTCGGCCGCCCCGTCATCGGCCTGGAGCTCACTGACCCGCACTTCTACCACCTGGACACCGCGCTGTGCGTGCTCTCCGGCGACGAGATCATGTACTACCCGGACGCCTTCTCCCCCGGCAGCCGCGCGGTGCTGCGCAGGCTCTTCCCCGACGCGCTGACCGCCACCCGGCAGGACGCCGCGGCCTTCGGGCTCAACTGCGTCAGCGACGGCCTCAACGTCCTGGTCCCCTCCGGGGCCACCGGGCTGCTGCGGCGGCTGCGCGAGCGCGGCTACGAGCCGGTGCCGGTGGACATGTCCGAACTGCACAAGGCCGGCGGCAGCGTGAAGTGCTGCACCATGGAGCTGCGCGACTGAGCGTGATACGAAGGGGCGCATGTCGCAGCAGCTGCCCCTCCATACCTCGTACGACGTCGTGATCGTCGGCGGTGGCCACAACGGCCTGGTCGCCGCCGCGTACCTCGCCCGCGCGGGCCGCTCCGTGCTGCTGCTGGAGCGGCTGCCGGGCACCGGCGGCGCCGCCGTCTCCACCCGGGCCTTCACCGGTCTGGACGCACGGCTGTCCCGGTACTCGTACCTGGTGAGCCTGCTGCCCCGGAAGATCGTCGACGACCTGGGGCTGCGGTTCGCCGTGCGGCGGCGGCGCATCTCCTCCTACACCCCGCACGGCGACGGCGGGCTCCTCGTCGACGCCGAGTCGCCGTCCGCGACCCGCGAGAGCTTCGTCCGGCTGACCGGCTCCGACCGCGACTTCGAGGCCTGGCAGCGCTTCTACGGCATGACGCAGCGGGTCGCCGAGCGCGTCTTCCCGACGCTGACCGCGCCGCTGCCCTCCCGGGCCGAGCTGGAGCGGACGGTGGACGACCCGGAGGCCTGGTCGGCGCTGTTCGAACGCCCGCTGGGCGAGACCGTCGAGTCCGTCTTCGAGGACGACGTGGTGCGCGGCGTGGTGCTGACCGACGCCCTGATCGGCACCTTCAGCCACGCCCACGACCCCTCGCTGCTGCAGAACCGCTGCTTCCTCTACCACGTCATCGGCGGCGGCACGGGTGACTGGGACGTGCCCGTCGGCGGCATGGGCGCGCTCACCGACGCCCTGGCGGACGCGGCGCGGGCGGCCGGGGCGGAGATCGTGACCGGCACCGAGGTCACGGCCGTCGAGACCGACGGCACCCGGGCCGAGGTGTCCTTCGAGGGCGGCGCGGTGGGCGCGGGCCACGTGCTGGTCAACGCCTCCCCGTACGCGCTGGCCGGTCTGCTGGGTGAGGCCGCCCCGGAGAAGCCGGAGGGCGCCCAGCTCAAGGTGAACATGCTGCTGCGCCGGCTGCCGCGGCTGCGCGACACCGCGGTGGACCCGCGCGACGCCTTCGCCGGCACCTTCCACATCGCCGAGTCGTACACCCAGCTGGACCGGGCCTACCGCGAGGCGGCCGAGGGCGCGGTGCCCACGGCGCCGCCCTCCGAGATCTACTGCCACTCGCTGACCGACCCCTCGATCCTCTCCCCCGACCTGGCCGCCCAGGGCGTGCACACCCTCACCCTCTTCGGGCTGCACGCCCCGGCGCGGCTCTTCGCGGACGACCCCGCGCAGGCGAAGGAGTCCCTGCTCAAGGCCACCCTGGCGCAACTGGACGCGGTGCTCGCGGAGCCGCTGGCGGACTGCCTGGCGGTGGACGCGGACGGGCGGCCGTGCATCGAGGCGAAGTCCCCGCTCGACCTGGAGCGGGAGGTCGGCCTGCCCGGCGGGCACATCTTCCACCGGGACCTGGCGTTCCCGTACGCGGAGTCGGGCGGCGGCGCCTGGGGCGTGGGGACCGCGCACGCGAACGTGCTGCTGTGCGGGGCGGGCGCGGTGCGCGGCGGCGGCGTCAGCGGCGTTCCGGGCCACAACGCGGCCATGGCGGTGCTGGGCGGCCGGTGACCGCGCGGGCGGGCGGTCGCCCCGCGGACCCGGGACACAGGCCGTGCCCCGGACGTCCACGCCCGCGGGACTACTCCGGCTCCGCGGGGGGAGGCGGCCAGGCGTCGCCCCACGCGACGTCGCGGGCCGCGCGGTACAGCGGGCCCTGCCGCTTGGTCACGGTGTCGCGGCGCAGGCCGTCCTCGACCGTGCACAGGTCGATGAGGACCTGGCCCTTGCGGATCTGCGGGTGCCGGACGACCCGGTCCGGCGCACCGGCCTGGGCCGCGGGGAAGCGGGCGGCGGCGACGTAGCTGAACTTCTCGTCCTCGTACGGCAGCGAGCCCCCCTTGACCTGCCGGTGCAGCGAGGTCCGGGCGACCCGCGCCGCGAAGTGGCACCAGTCCGGGGCCTGCACCGGGCAGGTGCCGTCGTGGGGGCAGGGGGCCAGGACGTGGAAGCCGTCCGCGACGAGCCTCTCGCGCGCCGCGAGCACCCGCGCGTAGCCGTCGGGCGTGCCCGGTTCGACGACGAGCACGGCGCCGCGCGCCGCCCTGGCGGCCTCGGCGACGACCGCGTCGCGGTCGGCCGCGGTGAGTTCGCCGATGACGTACGACAGCGTGACCAGGTCCGCCTCGGGCAGCCGGGCGCCGGCGCCCAGCGGTGTCTTCTGCCAGCGTGCGTCCCGCACCGCCGCGTGCTCCGACTCCGCGGCCAGTTCGCGGCCCAGCGAGAGCGCCGCGTCCGACCAGTCGAGGACGGTGCTGGTGTGCGTCCCCTCCTCCCAGGCGTCGGCGACCGCCCAGGTCGCGGCGCCGGTCCCGCCGCCCACGTCCAGATGGCTCGCCGGCGCCCACTCCCCCGCCCGGGCCCGGAACTCCGCGAGCGCGGCGCCGACCGCGGCGTGGGTGGCCGGCATGCGGTACGCCGCGTAGGCGGCGACGTCGGAGCGGTCGCGCAGGATCGGGGTACTGCTGGGCGTGCGCCCCCGGTAGGTGGCGATCAGCCGGTCGACGGCCTGGGTGGCACGGCCCGGCGGCAGCCCGTCGAGGAGTCCGGCGAGGGCGGATTGCAGAGAGGACACAAAGGTCAAGGGTAAGGGCCGCCCGGACGGGGCCGGCGCGGGCGCCGCCACGGTGCACTGGCACCCGCACCGGGGGCGGCGGCAAGGTCGCCGGCGCCGGGAAGCGACCGGGCCACTGCCGCCACCAGCCGGAAGCTGACGACGGCGCGGGCGTGGACGAGGCCCCGCAGCGGATCGACCGCGTCTCCTCGGTCTCGGGGTCCCGGCAACCCACGCCGGGACTCTCGTCCGGGACCGTCCGGACCCGCGGGCGGACCAGAGGGCGTGTCCTGCCGGCTCGCGGGGTCGCGCCGTCCGGCCCGGTACGCACCTCTGCCGCATGTCGGAGGCACGGTTAGGCTCGGCCGCCATGACCTCGTCGGACGATCAATCGGATGATCAATCGGATGACGCACGCCGGGACTTCGGCCGGCTGTGGGGCGCCTACGCGGTGAGTGCGGCGGGGAGCGCCATCGGCACCGGGGCCCTGCCTCTGGTCGCCGTCCTGGCGCTGGAGGTCACGACCTTCCAGGTCTCCCTCCTCGCGGCCCTGTCCGCGCTCGCGGCCGCCGCCATCACCCTCCCCCTGGGCGGCCGCGTCGAACGCCGCCGCAAGCGCCCCGTGATGATCGCCGCCGATCTGCTCCGCTGCCTCGTGCTGCTCAGCGTCCCGGTCGCGGCGGCGCTCGGCGTGCTCACCTTCGCCCAACTGTGCCTGGTGGGCGTCGTCCAGGCCGCCGCGGGCATCGTGTTCGGCGCGGCGAGCACCGCGCACCTCAAGGGGCTCGTCCCGCCCGGCGACCGGCTCCGGGCGGCCTCGCGGTTCGAGACCACGAGCTGGCTCAGCCTGAGCGCGGGCCCGCCGCTCGGCGGGCTGCTCGTGACGGCCTGCGGGACGACGGTCACGCTGGCCGTGGACGCCTTCTCGTTCCTGCTCTCCGCACTGGGCGTCCGCCTGATCCGCCGGCCCGAGCCGGAGCCCCCGGCGCGGGCCGGGTCGCCCGGCCGCGGCCGGGACCTCATGGCCGGCTGGGCCTACGTCCTGGGGCACCGCGGCCTGCGGCCGCTCTTCTGGAACGCCATGCTCTTCGGCGGAGCCATCATGATGGGCAATCCGCTGCTGATCGTCCTGATGCTCCGCGAACTGCACTTCACCCCCTGGCAGTACGGTCTGGCGCTCGGGCTGCCCTGCCTGGGCGGCGCCCTGGGCTCCCGGCTCACCGCCCCGCTCACCCGGCGGCTCGGCCCGCACCGGGTGCTGCTGCTGTTCGGGGTGCTGCGCACACCCTGGCTCCTGCTGCTCGTCTGGGTGCCTCACGGCCCTCTCGGGCCCGTCGTCATGATCACGGCCGACACCTTCCTGCTGCTGGCCGCCGGGGTCTTCAACCCGTCCTTCACCACGTACCGGATGGCCGCCACGGACGACGGCGTCATGACCCGGGTGGTCACCGCGTGGTCGGTGGGCTCCAAGACGGCCCAGCCCCTGTCCCTGCTGGTCGGCGGCGCCGTCGCCGCCGTGGGGGGCGTCCATGTGGCCATCCTCGTCGCGGGGGTGCTGTGCGTGGCCAGCGCCCTGCTCCTGCCCTGGCGCGCGCTGCCCTCCGCGGCCGGCGGCCCCGGGCGGGCGGGGGTACGGGAGGGGAGCGGGCCCGCGGGAAGGCCCGCCTCGACGTGAACGCCCCCACCCCGCGGGCATGGCCCCGGCGCGGCGTTCCGTGCCAGGGTGGGGCGCATGCTTCCCATCACCGTGTGCAGGGAGGACGGACGGCGGCTCGTCAGGGTCTCCGAGCACGAACTCGGAGAGCTGGTGGCCGAGTTGGGGACCGGAGGCGATTCGTTCCTGATCCTCCAGCGGATACCGGACCTGCCGGAGGTCTTCCTGCAGGTGTGGTACGCCTCCGTGGAGGGCTACTACCAACTGGAGCACCGCGACGGCGGGTACGACCGTCACTACGTGGCCTACGAGGACACCCCGGAACCCGTGGTGGCCGCGATGGCCGGCTGGGCCCGTGGCGAGAACGGCTGGGGCGGCGGGCTCGCCTGGGAGCGCTTGAGGCTCCGGGCCCCCAAACGGGTCCGCCCGCCGAAGCTCGACGAGCACGAGCGGGCGCGTCTGGAGGGGCGGGTCCGCGAGCTGCTGGTCGGCGGCTACGCCACCCGGGCCGAACTGGCCGATGCCGCCGAGCGGTTCCTCGTCTCCGGGCGGCGGCGGCCGGTCTCCGCCGGGCAGGCGTGGGAACTCGTCGACCGGATGTGGCTGGAGCGTCTGGCGGAGCAGGCCCGCTGGGAGGGCGAGACCGACCCGGAGCGGCTCACCGGCGCGTTCGCGGCGCTGGAGCGGGCGGGCATCACGGCGCGGGAGCACTTCGGCGGCGCCGGCTCGCCCCGTGACTCCGGGATCGGCGCGGTGGGGGCGCCGGACGCCCGTGGATTCGTCTACTTCCACTCCGGGTGCACCGACTCGGCGGCCGCCGGACGCGGGCTGCCCCTCTTCTACGGGGGCTTCGACGGCTCGTCCGGGACGACGGCGGCGATCGGCCGGGAGGTCGTCGCGGCGCTCACGGCGGCCGGGCTGCCGTCGGAGTGGGACGGGGACCCGGACAGCGTCATCACGGTCACCCCTCTGGACTGGCGCAAGCGGCTGGTCGGCTAGACCGGGCGGCAGCCTGGGCCCCGGCCCGCGGGGTTGTCCGTCGTGCCGTGCCAGGAACGCCACAGCGCGGCGTAGGCGCCGCCGGCGGCCACGAGCTCGTCGTGGGTGCCGAGTTCGGTGACCACCCCGCGGTCCATCACGGCGACGCGGTCCGCGTCGTGGGCGGTCTGCAGCCGGTGGGCGACGGCGATGACCGTGCGGCCCCGTAGGACAGCGGCGAGGGCGCGCTCGGTGCTGCGCGCCGTAGCCGGGTCGAGCAGGGCGGTGGCCTCGTCCAGGACCAGGGTGTGGGGATCGGCCAGGACGACCCGGGCCAGGGCGAGTTGCTGCGCCTGGGCGCCGCCGAGGGGGTGGGCGCCGCCGCCGAGTGCGGTGTCGAGACCGTCGGGCAGGTCTCCGGCCCAGGCCGCGTCCACGGCGGCCAGCGCCGCGAGCAGCTCGGTGTCGGTGGCGGCAGGCTCGGCGATCAGCAGGTTGTCGCGGAGCGTGCCGTGGAAGACGTGGTGCTCCTGGGTGACCAGGACGACCTGGCGGCGCAGTTCGTCCGGGGCGAGGTCGGCGACCGGCACGCCGCCGACGGTGACGGCACCGCTGCGGGGGCGGTCGACGCCCGCGAGCAGCCGCCCCAGGGTGGACTTGCCGGCCCCGGACGGGCCCACCACGGCGAGCCGTTCCCCGGGCCGTACGTCCAGGTGGACGCCGTGCAGCACGTCGCGGCCGTGGCCGTACGCGTACCGGACGTCCGTGACCTCGATGCGCCCGCCCGCGGGCACGGCATCGGTCGGCGGCCCGGCCGCGGGGACCATCGCCAGTCCCTCCACGCGTGCGTACGACGCGGCGCTACCCTGCAGGTGCTCGACCCACAGCAGCAGGTTGTCCAGCGGCCCGGCCAGCTGCCGCAGGTAGATCGCCGAGGCGATCACGGTGCCGAGGGACACGGCGCCCCGCTGGTGCAGCGCGCCGCCGGTCAGCAGCACGCTGACGACCGGCAGCGCGTAGGAGACGTCCACGGCCGGGAAGAGCACCGTACGCAGCCGGAGTGTGCGCAGCCGGGTACGGCGGGCCTCAGCGATGGCCGTCTCGGCCTTGGCGACGCGGCGTGCCTGCAGACCGAGCGCCTCGACGGTGCGGGCCCCGGCCGCCGTGGCCGACAGCTCCTCGGCGAGCGCCGAGTTGGCCCCGCCCTCGGCGAGGTAGGCGGCGCGGGCCCGGCGCAGGTACCAGCGCAGGGCGACCCCCATCACCGCCATGCCGGCCAGTCCGCACAGTCCGAGCAGCGGGTCGAGCAGGACGACGGCGCCGACGACGAACAGCACCTGCACGCAGGAGACGAGGACCTCGGGCACCGCGTCGCGCAGCGTGACCGCGACGGCGGTGACGTCGGTGGTGCCGCGCGCGGCCAGGTCGCCGGTGGGGACCCGCTCGACGGTGGCGGCGGGCAGCGCGAGGGTGCGGTCGAGGAAGCGTTCGCGGATCCGGGCCGCGGTGCGCTCGCCGAAGCGGGCGCCGGCCCTGAGGGCCTGACGGGACAGCAGGATCTGCAGCACCGTGCAGGCGGCGATGGCGAGTGCCAGCCGGTCCACGGCGGCGAGGGCGGCCCGGCCGGGCGCGTCCTTGACGGTGTCCACGATCGCGCCGAGCAGCCACGGCCCGGCGAGTCCGGCGCCCGCGGCCAGTGCGTTGAGGGCCAGCACGCCGGCGAACGCCCGGCGGTCGGCGCGGAGTTCACCCAGGGCCGCACGGCGGACCCGCGTACGGTCGGCGACCGGCAGCACGTCCGCCATCACCCCGCCCCCTCGCCCGCGCCCCGCGCCACCAGCGCCCGGTAGCCGGCCTCGTCCCGCAGCAGGTCGCGATGCGCGCCGGTGGCGGCCGCCTTGCCGTCGACGAGGAACACGACGACGTCGGCCTGTTCGAGCACGAGCGGGGACGTCGTGGTGACCAGGGTCGTGCGGCCCTGCCGGGCGGCGCGGAGCCCTGCGGCCATCGCCGCCTCGGTGTGGGCGTCGACGGCGGAGGTGGGTTCGGCGGCGAGCAGGGTGTCCGGGGCGGCGTGCAGGGCGCGGGCGAGCCGCAGGCGCTGGCGCTGGCCGCCGGAGAGGTTGCGGCCCTGCGCGGAGACGGCGGAGCCGAGGCCGTCGGGGAGGGCGTCGACGACGTCGCCCGCCGCGGCGGCGCGGACGGCCGCGCGGATCGCGTCGTCGGCGGGCTCGTGGCGCCCGGCGACGACCTCGCGGACGGTGCCGGCGAAGAGGTCGGCCTCGTTGTCCGCGACGAGGATCCGGTCGCGGAGCGCTCCGACGGGGACGGCGTCCAGCCGGACGTCTCCCCAGGTCGTGTCGGCGGGGGCGAAGCCGCCGAGCCGGTCGACGACGGCGACGGCGTCCTCGGGGCGGGTGGCGGCGAGCGCGGTCAGCAGTCCGGGGCGGACCTCGACGCCGGAGCCCGGGTCGCGCAGGACGGCGGCTGCGCCGGGGGCGGCGGCGGGGGCCCGTTCGGGGTCGTCGGCGTGCTCGGGCCGCAGGGCGAGGAAGCGGGTGACCCGCCGGGCGGCGACGGTGGCACGGGCCAGGTCGGCGCCGCCCTCGATGAAAAGCGCCACCGGGATCACCAGCACGGCGACGTACCCGTGGACGGCGACGAGGTCGCCGACGCTGATCGCCCCCTCCGCGGCCATCCGCGCGGCCAGCCAGGTGACGACGGCGAGGAAGAGCGCGGGAAGCCCGTTGCCGAGGGCGCCGACCCAGCTGGTCACGGCGCCGACCCGGTAGCCCTGGTCGCGCAGCGCCGCGGAGTCCAGGCGGTAGCGCGCGGCGTACGCCTCCTTGCCGCCGAGGCCGCCCAGTACCCGCAGTCCGGTCACCACGTCGACCAACCGGGCGGTCAGCGCGCCCTGTTGCTCGCGGTAGCCGGCGCCGACGCCCTGCAGCCGGCGCAGCAGCGGCCCGACGGTGACGGCGAGCAGCGGCACCCCGGCCAGCACCACGGCGGCGAGCAGCGGGGATATGGACAGCAGGAGCACCGCGACGGCCACGTACGCGACGACGGCCCCGACCCCGGGACCGGTCACGGTGAGCGACTGGGCGATGGCCTGCACGTCGCTCATGCCGATGGCGACGACCTCGCCCGCGGTGACCCGGCGCGGCAGTGCGGCGCCGAGGCGCGTGGCGTGGGCCACGGTGACCCGGACGGTGCGGAAGGAGGCGTCCATCCGGACCCTGGTCATCGTCCGGTGCCGGGCGATGCCGAGCCACGCCGTGAACGCGCCGCCGGCGAGGAGCGCCGCGGACCACCCGGCGAGGGCGCCGTGGTTGTCGGCGCGCAGGCCGTCGTCGACGGCGCGCGACAGCAGGTAGGGCGACAGGGCCAGGCTCGCCATCCATGTGCTGCCCAGCAGCGCGCCGAGGGCCACGCGGCGGCGCTGGCTGACGACCAGCCACCACAGGAACCGGACCGGACTGCCGATGTCCCTCGCGGTGGGAGCGGTGCGACTGCCTGGCATGGCCACACCATACTGACCCGGTCCGTCCGCTCTGTCACCCTCCCCCCACCCGTCCCGGAAACGAGCGGTTCCTACAGCGCGCGCCCGTATACGAAAGGACGGGACACACCGCCCTCCGGGCGGGGGCGCGCGAACCGCCCGCCGGAGCGCGTCAGAAGCGCGGACAGGGAGCCCTCAACCCCCTACGATCAGGAACGATCCCCAGACGGCGCCGTACCGCATCACAGAACCCTCCAGCGGACAGATCAAGCCGAATGTGAACTTCAGGACAACTGGCCTCCGAAATTCCGTAAACCGCAGCGAACGCACAACTGTTTGGCATAGCGTTCCGGGTTATTACGGCGCACGGCTGCTTGGGGAAGTAGCGGGTGCGCCCACTTTTGTCGCGTTGTGCCAGGGGGGTCCATGCGGCGTGTCGGTATACCCAATTCAGGCCCGATAGATACGTCCCCCGCGCGCGGCCGTACGGCCACCCCGCGCGGGCTGAGCGACAAGGCGCGCTGGTACCTGCCGGCGGCGCTCGTCACGGACGCGGTGGGGGTCGCACTCCCGGTCGGGATCGTCTTCGACGCCACGTTCCAGCCGCACCCGGTGCTGTGCGCCGTGACCGCGGCGGCGGCCTGGCTGATCGTCCAGACCGCCCGGCGCAGGTACACCCAGCGCGCACTCGGCGAGTCGCGCAGCGGGCTGTCCGTGCTCTACGACTGGATGGTCCTGCTCGGCGTGCTCGCGGTGGTCCGCGCGCTGCTCGGTGAGCACTCCGAGCCCTCGGTGGCCCTCCTCGCCCTCACACCGGGTCTGCTGCTGACCACCGCCTGCCGCAAACTGACCTACCGTCATCTGCTGGCCTCGCGGCGCGAGGCGCACGCGGTGCGCCGCATCCTCGTGATCGGCGAGCCGAGCGCGGCCGACTACGTCGTCGACCAGCTGGCCGCGCGCACCGACCACGAGTACGTCGTGGTCGGCGCCATCCCCGTCGGGCTGGCCAACCTGGAGTGCGGCGCGCCCGTGGCCGCCCGGCTGGAGTCGCTGGCACCGGCGCGGCCGAGCGCCGACTCCGGTGCGGTGCTGACCGCGGCGCGGGAACTCGGCGCCGACCTGGTCCTGGTCGCGCCCGGCCCGCGGATGGCCGGTGAACGCCTGCGGCAGCTCTCCTGGGCCGTGCACGACGCGGGCATCCCGCTGGCCGTGCTCCCGGGCCTCACCGACGTCGCGGTGCGGCGGGTGGAGCTCACCTCAGCCGCCGGGCTCACCCTGCTGCACATCAGTCCGCCGCTGCGGCGCGGGGTGCAGGTGAGCCTGAAGGAGGTGCTGGACCGCGCCGGGGCCGCCGTCGGACTGCTGCTGCTCTCCCCGCTGTTCGGCCTCATCGCGGCGGCCATCCGGCTCGGCTCCAAGGGGCCGGTGTTCTACCAGCAGATCCGGCACGGGGTGAACTGCGTGCCCTTCACCATGTGGAAGTTCCGCACGATGGTGACGGACGCCGACGACCGCAAGCCCGAACTGGCCTCCGCCAACGAGAGCGACGGCCTGATGTTCAAGATGCGCCGCGACCCGCGCGTCACACGGGTCGGGCGCATCCTGCGCCGCTGCTCGCTGGACGAACTACCGCAGCTGATCAACGTGTTGCGGGGCGAGATGTCGCTCGTCGGCCCGCGCCCCCCGCTGCCTGAGGAGGTCGCCCGCTATGACGAGGTCGCGCTGCGCCGGCTGTCGGTGAAGCCCGGCCTGACGGGTCTGTGGCAGGTCAGCGGGCGCTCGGACCTCTCCTGGGACGAAACGCTTCAGCTGGACCTCCGGTACGTCGACAACTGGACCTTCACCAGCGACGTCGACGTGATGGCCCGCACGTTCCGGGCCGTCGTGGACGGCCGCGGAGCGTACTGAATGTCAGGCAGCGCAAGCGTCCCTCCACCACCGGTACGTGGCGGCGATCCCGTCCCGCAGCGGGATCTGCGGCTTCCAGCCGAGGGCGGAGAGACGCGAGATGTCCAGCAGCTTGCGCGGGGTGCCGTCGGGCTTGGAGGTGTCCCAGGCGACGGCACCCTCGTAGCCGGTGACCTCCCGCACGGTCTCGGCCAGCTCGCGGATCGTCAGGTCGTCGCCGCAGCCGATGTTGACCGGCTCCTCGCCGTCGTACGCGCGCAGCAGCACCGCGCACGCGGCGGCGAGGTCGTCGACGTGCAGGAACTCCCGGCGCGGGCTGCCGGAGCCCCAGAGCACCACCTCGGGGGCGCCGTCGCGCCGCGCCTCGTGGAAGCGGCGGATGAGCGCGGGCAGCACGTGCGAGGTCTCGAGGTCGAAGTTGTCGCCGGGACCGTAGAGGTTGGTGGGCATCGCCGAGACGAACGAGGCGCCGTACTGCCTGCGATAGGACTGCACCTGGACGATGCCGGCGATCTTGGCGAGCGCGTACGCCTCGTTGGTCGGCTCCAGCGGACCGGTCAGCAGGGCGTCCTCGTGGATCGGCTGCGGCGCGTGCTTCGGGTAGATGCACGAGGACCCCAGGAAGAGCAGCCTGCCCACCCCGGCCGCGTGCGCCCCGGCGATCACGCTCAGCTGGATGCGCAGATTGTCCTCGAGGAACTGCACCGGGAAGGTGCTGTTGGCCATGATGCCGCCCACCTTGGCGGCCGCCAGCACCACCGCGTCGGGCCGCTGCTCCTTCAGGAACGCCTCGGTGCGCGCCGCGTCGCGCAGATCGAGTTCGCCGCGGCCACGGGTGATCACCTCGTGCCCGTCGGCGGTCAGCCGCCGGGTCACCGCCGATCCGACCAGGCCGCGGTGGCCCGCGACGAAGATCCGGGCGCGGTCGGGCAGGAGTGCGTTCGCTTCGCTCATGGAAGCGAATTCTGCCAGGGGGGTTCACCCCACCGGGGGTGATTCCACACATCAGTACGCAAAAGAAACATAACCGACCCAAGGGGGGAGATCGCATGGGCAAGAGCGCCCTGATCACCGGTGTGACCGGCCAGGACGGCTCCTATCTGGCGGAGCTGTTGCTGAGCAAGGGGTACACCGTGCACGGCCTCGTCAGACGGTCGTCCAGCTTCAACACCGAGCGGATCGACCACATCTACCAGGGGCCGCAGGAGGCCGACCGCTCCTTCATGCTCCACCATGCCGACCTCTCCGACGGCGTGGCCCTGGTGAACCTCCTGCGCGACCTGCGGCCCGACGAGGTCTACAACCTGGGCGCCCAGTCCCATGTCCGCGTGTCCTTCGACGCCCCGCTCTACACCGGGGACGTCACCGGCCTCGGCTCGATGCGGCTGCTGGAGGCGGTACGGGCCAGCGGCGTGGAGACCCGGATCTACCAGGCCTCCTCCTCCGAGATGTTCGGAGCCACCCCGCCGCCGCAGAACGAGCGGACGCCCTTCCACCCCCGCAGCCCGTACGGCTGCGCCAAGGTCTACGGCTACTGGGCGACGGTCAACTACCGCGAGGCGTACGAGATGTTCGCGGTCAACGGCATCCTGTTCAACCACGAGTCCCCGCGCCGCGGCGAGACCTTCGTGACCCGCAAGATCACCCGCGCCGTGGCCCGCATCAAGGCCGGTCTGCAGGACCGGCTCTACCTGGGCAACCTCGACGCCGTACGGGACTGGGGCTACGCCCCCGAGTACGTCGACGCGATGTGGCGGATGCTCCAGCGCGACGAGCCGGACGACTACGTCGTCGCCACCGGCGAGGCCGCCACCGTCCGGCAGTTCGTGGAGACCGCCTTCGCGCACGTGGACCTCGACTGGGCGGAGTACGTGCGCTACGACCCCAAGTACGAGCGCCCCAGCGAGGTGGACGCCCTGATCGGCGACGCCAGCAAGGCGGAGGAACTGCTCGGCTGGAAGCCCTCCGTGCGGGTCGACGAGCTGGCCCGGATCATGGTCGACGCCGACCGCAGGCAGGTCGAGGACCAGCTCGCCGGCGTGACCGTGCGCATCGACCGGTGAACAGGCCTCGGGGGACGGCGGGTTACGTCCCGGCAACGCCCGCTTGAGCCAAGAGTGAACACAATTTCGTCAAACCTTCACACGAGGAGCTTCACATCCCCCTACGCTGCCGTCCACAGGCGGGCGAATGGGCCGCTTGTGCACGAGTGAGGCCTTGGGGGGCACATGCGAAGACTTGGGGCGATGACCGCCGCCGGGACACTGGTGGCGGGGGCTCTGGCGGGGATGGGGGTGGCCGCGGCTCCGGCCGCGACCGCGCTCACCCCGCCGGTGGCGATGACCGCGGACGAACTCCCGACCTGGCAGACCAACGGCATCGTCTGGGCGATGGCCCAGTCGGAGGGGGTCGTCTTCGCCGGCGGGACCTTCTCCACCGTCCGCCCGCCCGGCAGCGGCGCGGGCACCAACGAGCAGTCCGCGGTGAACTTCGCGGCGTTCGACGCCGCGACCGGGGCACCGACCGACTGCCACCTGTCGTTCACGATCGGCCCGGGCAGCACGGCCACCGTGCGCGCCCTGGCCGTCTCGCCGGACGGCGACACCCTCTACGCGGGTGGATACTTCAGCGCCGTCAACGGCGTCCAGGTCAACAGCCTGGCCGCCATCGACATCGCGACGTGCACGCCGGTCGCCTCCTTCCACCCCGGGATCTCCGCGACCGTACGGGCGCTGGACGTGACCGCGGACACCGTCTACATGGGCGGTGACTTCACCACCGTCGCCGGCCAGTCCCGGCAGTACTTCGCGGCGCTGACCACCGCGGGGGCGCTGAAGGCCTGGGACCCGCAGGGCGACGAGCCCGGGCGGGCCGTCCAGGCCGCCCGGGACGGCTCCCATGTGATGATCGGCGGTGACTTCGACACCGTCGGCGGCAGCGACTCGCACGCCCTGGCGGTCGTGGACACCGGCACCGGCGCGCTGACGAAGGCGTACCCGGTGGGATTCTTCCCGGCGACCTCGGTGGTCAAGGACATCACGGACGACGCGACGGGCCTGTACGTGGCCAACGAGGGCACCGGCGGCGGCGTCTTCGACGGCCGCACCGCCTTCGACCTGAGTGACTTCGACCAGCGCTGGCGGGACACCTGTCTCGGCGCGACGCAGTCGCTCGCCGTCTACCAGACCGTGCTGTACAGCGGTTCGCACGCGCACGACTGCAGCAGCATGGGCGCCTTCCCGAACCAGCGGCGCAAGCACCTGCTGGCGCAGTCGGTGGACGACCCGAAGCTGCTCGGCTGGTTCCCGGACACCAACGACGGCCTCGGCGAGAGCATCGGCCCGCGGGTGATGTCCGTGTCGTCCGCGGGCGGCAAGGACTACCTCTGGGTGGGCGGCGAGTTCACCACCGTCCAGGGCGCTCCGCAGCAGGGCCTGACCCGCTTCTCCAACGGTCCCGACACCGGCAACCCGACGACTCCCGAGGCCAGCGCGGCGAGCCTGGCGGCCGGGCAGGTCAAGGTGAGCTGGCAGGCGAGCCTGGACGACGACGACAGCGCGCTGACGTACAAGGTCTACCGGGACGGCTCGTCCACCCCGGTGCACACCACCTCCGGCGACTCGCTGCCGTGGGTGCGGCCGCAGCTCAGCTTCACCGACACCGGGCTGACCGTGGGATCGACCCACAGCTACCGGGTCAGCGCGAGCGACGGCACCAACACCAGCCCGCTCTCCTCGACCGCCACGGCCACCGTGGCCTCCGGCAGCAACAGCTACGCCGCGGCGGTGCTCTCCGACGGCGCCAACCTCTACTGGCGCTACGACGAGAGCGGCGGCACCTTCGCCGCCGACGCCTCCCCCGCGGACGACAACGGCGACTACGTGGGCGGCCCGTCCTACCGCCAGAGCCCGGGCGCGGTGAGCGGTTCCAGCACGGCGATCGGCTTCAACGGCTCCGACCAGTGGGTCTACAGCGACCGCAGCCACCCGCGTCCGGACGCCTTCAGCGTGGAGTCGTGGTTCAGGACCACCACGACCTCGGGCGGCAAGATCGTCGGCTTCGGCAACACCACCAACGGCACCAGCAGCCAGTACGACAAGCACGTCTACATGACCAACAACGGCCGGCTGGTCTTCGGCGTCTACACCGGTGCCACCAACACCGTCACGAGCAGCGCCGCCTACAACAACGGCGCCTGGCACCACGTGGTGGCCACCCAGGGCGCCAACGGCATGAGGATGTACGTCGACGGCACCCTCGTCGGCAGCAACCCGCAGACGTCCAACGAGAACTACACCGGTTACTGGCGGGCGGGCGGCGACAACCTCAACGGCTGGCCGGACCAGCCGTCCAGCGGCTACTTCAGCGGGCAGATCGACGAGACCGCCGTCTACCCGTCCGTGCTGAGCGCCGCCCAGGTCGCCAACCACTTCGCCCTGGCCAGCGCCCCGGCCGACACCGTCACCACGCTCACCCCCGGCGAGGACACCTACGTCAACGCCGGTGCCCCGTCGGCCAACTACGGCACCTCGGGCTCGCTGGCCGTCCGCGGCAGCTCGGCCTACCTGTCGTACCTGCGCTTCAGCCTGCCGCCGGCCCCGGCCGGGCAGACCCTGAAGAGCGCCGTGCTGCGGGTCATGACCAGCAGCGACCCGACGGCGGGCACCAATGACACCGTCTCCGTCGTGCCCGTCACGGGCGCGTGGACGGAGACCGGGGTCGCGTACAACAGCCGGCCGGCGCTGTCCCCGACCGTGCTGGGCACGCTCGGCGGCGCGACGACGATCTCGACGTCGTACACCGTGCCGCTGGACATCTCCCAGCTCACGGGCTCGCTGGGCGGCTCGTACGCCCTGGCGCTGACCAGCACGGGCACGGACGCGATGTGGCTCTGGTCGCGTCAGGCCGCGTCCCAGGCGAACGGACCGCGGCTGGTGCTCACCTTCGGTTCGTAGCGGGCGATCCGGGGACCCCGGCCGAAAGTACCCGCCGGGGTCTCCTCCGGGCCGCCTGTCACGGCGTACGCTGCCGTGGCAGGCGGTCCGTTCCCGCACCGCCGGGGGCGGCGAGGGCTGGGGGGCTCATGCGCACTTGGGGAAGACTGTCCGCTGCACTGGTACTGACGGCGGCCTCACTGGCCGGCGCGGGGATGGCTGCGGCACCGACCGCCGGGGCGCTCACACCGCCCGTGGCCGTCACCGCGGATCCGTTGCCGACCTGGCAGACCAACGGCGTGGTGTGGGCGATGGCCCACCAGGGGGGCACGGTCTTCGCGGGCGGGACCTTCTCCACCGTCAGGTCCTCCGGCTCCGGCGGCACCACACAGTCCGCCGTCAACTTCGCGGCGTTCAACGCCGCCACCGGAGCCCCTGCCGGCTGCCGGCTCTCCTTCACCATCGGCTCGGGCACCGCGACCGTGCGCGCCCTGGAGGTCTCGCCGGACGGGCGGACCCTCTACGCGGGCGGCTGGTTCAACGCCGTCAACGGAGTGGCCGTCAGCAGCCTCGCCGCGATCGACATCGCGAGCTGCACGCCGATCGCCTCCTTCCGGCCCTCGTTCTCGGCGACCGTACGCGCGATCGACGTCAGCGCCGACACCGTCTTCGTCGGCGGTGACTTCACCTCGGTCGCGGGCCAGTCCCGGCCGCGGTTCGCGGCGCTGTCCACCGGTGGCGCGCTGCGCGCGTGGAACCCGAACGCCGACAAGCCGGGCCGCGCGGTCCAGCTGAGCCCGGACGGCGCGCACGCGGTGCTCGGCGGCGACTTCGACACCGTCGGCGGCACCGGCTCGCACGCCCTGGCCGTGGTCGACACCGACACCGGCGCCCTGACCAGGGCCTACCCGGTGGGCTTCATCCCGGCCACGTCGGTGACCAAGGACCTCACCGCGGACGCCACGGCGGTCTTCACCGCCAACGAGGGCACCGGCGGTGGCGTCTTCGACGGCCGTATCGCCCTGAACACCAGTGACTTCGGGCAGCGCTGGCGGGACAACTGCCTGGGCGCCACGCAGTCCGTCGAGGTCTACCGGACCGTCCTGTACAGCGGTTCGCACGCCCACGACTGCAGCAGCATGGGCGCCTTCCCCAACCAGCGGCGCAAGCACCTGCTGGCGCAGTCGGTCGACGACCCGAAGCTGCTGCCGTGGTTCCCCGACACCAACGACGGCATCGGCGAGGGGCTCGGCCCGCGGGTGATGACCGTGGCCTCCTCCGGGGGCACCGACTACCTGTGGGTCGGCGGCGAGTTCACCACCGTCGCCGGGTCGGCCCAGCAGGGCCTGACCCGCTTCGCCTCCGGCCCGGACACCGGGGCGCCGAGCGTGCCCGAGGTGAACGTGGCGAGCGTCCGGCCGGGCCAGGTCACCGTGCGCTGGCGGACCAGCCTCGACCTGGACGACGGCCCGCTGACCTACCGCGTCTACCGCAACGGCTCGGCCACGCCGATCCACACCGCCACCGGGACCTCCCTGCCGTGGGCGCGCCCGCAGCTCACCTTCACCGACACGTCCGTCACCGCGGGCAGCACCTACTCGTACCGGGTCACCGCGAGCGACGGCACCAACACCAGCACCCTGTCCCCCGCCCAGTCGGTGACCGCCGCGTCGGCGACCCAGGCCTACCCGGCCCGGGTGCTCGCCGACGGCGCCACGCTGTACTGGCGCTACGACGAGGCGTCCGGTCAGTTCGGCGCCGACTCCTCCCCCGGCGACGACAACGCGGTCTACCTCAACGGGCCGCTGTACCGGCAGACTCCGGGCGCCGTGGCCGGCAGCACCGCCATGGGCTTCAACGGCACCAACGACTACGCCTACAGCGACGCCCGCCACGCCCGCCCGGCCGCGTTCAGCGTCGAGACCTGGTTCCGGACCACGACCACGGCCGGCGGCAAGCTCGTCGGCTTCGGCGACCGCAACGTCGACGACAACCTGAGCGGCAGCTACGACAAGCACGTCTACATGACCAACAACGGGCGCCTGGCCTTCGGCGTGCGCAGCGGCAGCAGCCGCACCATCATCACCACGGGCACCTACAACGACGGCGGCTGGCACCATGTCGTCGCCACCCAGGGCGGCGCCGGCATGCGGCTGTACGTGGACGGCGTCCTCGCCGGCACCGACCCCACCACCACCAGCCAGAACTACTCCGGCTTCTGGAGGGTCGGCGGCGACAACCTCAACGGCTGGCCCAACCGACCCAGCAGCAACTACTTCGCCGGGCAGCTGGACGAGACGGCCGTGTACCCGTCGGCGCTGACCGCCGCCCAGGTCGCCGACCACCACTCGCTGGGCACCGGGGGCGGCGGCACTCCCCCCGAGTCCGAGGTCACGGTCGAGGCGGCCGAGGACTCGTACGTCAACGCGGGCGCCCCGTCCGCCAACTACGGCACCTCGGGCTCGCTCGCGGTGCGCGGCAGCTCGGCGTACCTGACCTACCTGCGCTTCCCGCTGCCCGCCGCACCCGCCGGCACGGTGCTGAAGAGCGCACGGCTGCGGGTGCACACCAGTTCCGAGGCCAGTGCCGGATCCGCCGACAGCCAGAGAGTCGTGCCGGTCACCGGGAGCTGGAGCGAGACCGGCGTGGCGTACACGGGCCGGCCCGCGCTCTCCTCCGCGGTGCTCGGCACGCTCACCGGGGCCACCGCGGCGCAGAGCAGCTACGAGACGGCGCTGGACGCCGGTGCGCTGGCGGGGGCCCTGGGCGGCTCCTACGACCTCGCGCTGACCGGCGCGGGCACCGACGCGCTGTGGCTGTGGTCGAGCGAGGCTTCGGGGGCGAGCAACCACCCCGTCCTCGTACTGACATTCGGTGCACCTTAGTGCTCACATTTTCTTCAAACACCGTCCATCAGCCGTATGTCAACCCATACCCTGCGGTGCACGGGCGGCCAAAGGGCACGCTCGGGGGCATTGGGGCCTTGGGGGGCACATGCGCAAGCTCAGATCCATCTCCGCCGCCTTGACCATGGCGGCGGGGTCCCTGGCGGCGGGGGCGATGGCGCCGCAGCCGGCGGTGGCACTGACGCCGCCGGTGGCGATGACGGCCGACAGCCTGCCGACCTGGCAGACCAACGGCATCGTCTTCGCCATGGCGCAGGCGAACGGCACCGTCTTCACCGGCGGCACCTTCTCGTCGGTCCGCCCGTCCGGAGAGGCGGCGGGCGGACCGAACGAGCGCGAGGCGGTCAACTTCGCCGCCTTCGACGCGGCCACGGGCGCGCCCACGGACTGCAGGCTGTCCTTCACCGTGGGCTCCGGCACGGCCACCGTGCGGGCGCTCGCCGTGTCGCCGGACGGGGCCACGCTGTACGCGGGCGGCTTCTTCGGCGCCGTCAACGGCACCCCGGTCAGCAGCCTGGCGGCGATCGACATCGCCACCTGCACGGTCAGGACGGACTTCGCCGTCGCGGTCAACGCCACCGTCCGCGCGCTGGCCACCACCGCCGACACCGTCTACCTGGGCGGCGACTTCAGCTCCGTCGACGGCCAGCCGCACGACAACTTCGCCGCCGTCACCACCTCCGGCGACGCCACCTCCTTCACCGCCAACGGCGACGCTCCGGGCCGTGCCCTGGAGATCACCCCGGACGGGGCCAACGTCGTCCTCGGCGGCGACTTCGACCGCGTCAACGGCACGTCCTCGCACGCCCTGGCCGTGGTCGACGCGACGACCGGCGCCGTGGTGAAGGGCTACGGGTCCTCCTTCATCCCGTCGACGTCCGTCGTCAAGGACATCACGACCGACGCCACCGGGGTCTACACGGGCAACGAGGGCACCGGCGGCGGGGTCTTCGACGGCCGCATCGCGCTCAACCTCAGCGACTTCAACCAGCGCTGGCGCGACACCTGCCTGGGCGCCACCCAGTCCGTCGAGGTCTACAAGTCCGTGCTGTACAGCGGCTCCCACGCGCACGACTGCAGCACCATGAACGAGTACCCGAACCAGCGGCGCAAGCACCTGCTCGCGGAGTCCGTCGACAACCCCGCGAAGCTGGGCTGGTTCCCCGACACCAACGACGGCCTGGGCGAGGGCATCGGCCCGCGCGTCATGGCCGTCTCCTCGTCCGGCGGCACCGACTACATGTGGGTCGGCGGGGAGTTCACCACCGTCAACGGCGTGGCCCAGCAGGGCCTGACCCGCTTCTCCTCGGGGCCGGACACCGGCGTGCCGACCACGCCGAACGTCAACGCCTCCAGCGTCACCCCGGGCTCGGTCAAGGTCCGCATCCAGACCAGCCTGGACCTGGACGACAGCTCGCTGACCTACCGCGTGTACAAGAACGGCGCCGCCACACCCGTGTACACCACCACGGCCTCCTCGCTGCCGTGGGTGCGGCCGCAGCTGACCTGGACGGACACCGACGTGACCGCCGGCGCCACCTACACCTACCGGGTCACGGCGAGCGACGGCACCAACACCACCGTCAAGTCGCCCACCCAGACCGTCACGGCGGCGACCACGCCCGAGGCGTATCCGACGCAGGTCCTCACCGACGGCGCGACGTTGTACTGGCGCTACAACGAGACCGCCAACACCTTCGTGGCCGACAACTCGCCCGCCGACGACGGCGGTAACCACGTCGGCGGCCCGACCCGCGGCGTCAGCCCCGGCGCGATCGCCGGCAACGGCAGCACCGCCGTCACCTACAACGGCACCACGCAGTGGTCGTACAGCGACGCCAAGCGCAACCGGCCTAACTCGTACAGCATCGAGACCTGGTTCCGGACGACGACCACCACCGGCGGCAAGATCGTCGGCTTCGGCGACCGGACCACCGAGGCGAGCGCCACCACCGACAAGCACGTCTACATGACCAACGCCGGCCGGCTGATCTTCGGCGTGCGCAGCGGCAGCAACCGCACCATCACCACCTCCGGGGCCTACAACGACGGCGAGTGGCACCACGTCGTCGCCACCCAGGGGTCCAGCGGGATGCGGCTGTACGTCGACGGCTCGCTACAGGCGTCGAACTTCCTGATCACCGGTGGGAACGACTACGTGGGCTACTGGCACGTCGGCGGCGACAACCTGTCGGGCTGGACCAGCCGCCCGACGAGCAACTACTTCGCCGGTTCCATCGACGAGACCGCGATCTACCCGAGCGTGCTGTCCGCCTCGCAGATCGCCCAGCACTACAACCTGGGGAAGAACGGATGACCCACCCGCCCCGCCGGGTCGCCACCGCCGCCGCCGTCCTCGTGACGGCGGCGGCGGTGCTGCTCACCGGCTGCTCCAGCGGATCGGACGGCAAGGACACCGCGGCCAAGGACGCGCCCGCGCCGACCGCCGCCACCTCGGCGCCGGTCCCGGACGAGCCGGCCACGCCCACCGACCCCGCCTCCGACGCGGTCCCCAGCGGGCCCAAGGTCCCCCAGGACGAACTGACCCCTGTCACCGGCTCCTTCACCAAGAAGGAGAAGGACTACCTGTCGGGGCGGGTGCCCAAGGGCACCGATCCCGCGGCGGTCCTGCAACTGGGCCAGGAGACCTGCGGCCGCATCGCCCGCGTCGCCGAGGTCGACAAGGACGCCGCGATCGGCGGCATCATCACGGGACAGATCGGCGGCGCCAAGGGCGCCGTCACCCATCTGTGCCCGGACCAGGAGGACGTCCTCGCGGCTGCCGCGACCGGCTTCGCCGACGGCTCCTACACCGTGGGAGCCAAGGCGAAGGCGGGCAGCGTGGTCGTGCCAGGCACCTACCGCGCCCTGACGCCCACCAAGGACTGCACGTGGACGGCCGGGACGAGGACCGGCACGGCCCACAAGGTCACCATCACCGCGGGCACGAAGACCTTCGACTCGCGCGGCTGCTTCGCCTGGGCACGGGAGGGCCGATGACGGAACTCGAGAGCAGGATCCCGGTCGTGGTGGCGATCCCGACCAAGAACGAGGCGGAGAACATCGCCGCCACGGTCGGATCGGTCATCGGCCACTTCGAGGCGGTGGTGGTCGTCGACTCCGACAGCACCGACGACACCCGCGCCATCGCCGAGTCGCTGGGCGCCCAGGTCGTCCCGTACACCTGGGACGGCAAGTACCCCAAGAAGAAGCAGTGGTGCCTGGACAACGTCCACCCGGACATCCCCTGGCTGCTGTTCCTGGACGGGGACGAGGTGCCCACGCCGGAGCTGATCGACGAACTCCGCGAGGTCTTCGCGCGGCAGCCCATCCTGCCCGCGGCCTTCGACATCCCGTTGCTGTACTGGTTCGCCGGGCGGCCGCTGCGGCGCGGCTACACCGTGGTCAAGCGGTCGCTGCTGGACCGCACCCGGGTGTCGTACCCGGAGGTCGACGACCTGGGCGCACCCGGCATGGGCGAGCAGGAGGGCCACTACCAGCCCCGTGCGGACGGGCCGGTGGGGCAGCTCAGGGGCCGGATCGAGCACCGCGACCTGGACCCGGTGCGCACCTGGTTCGAGCGGCACAACCGCTACTCGGACTGGGAGGCCTGGCTGGAGCACCACCCGGGCGCCAAGGAGCAGGTGCGGGGGCTGAAGACCCGGCAGGGGCGGATCTTCCAGAGGGTGCCCTTCAAGCCGCTGCTGTTCTTCGGCTACACCTACCTCGCCCGGCGCGGCTTCCTCGACGGCCGCGCCGGCTTCGACTACGCCCTGGCGCTCAGCTTCTACCGCTGGCAGATCGGGGTGAAGACACGGGAGAACGCTCCTTCATAGCCGTCCCGTACACGTCCTGGAGGACGTCGAGGACGGCGTCGAGCGACAGCTCGTCCCGGATGAGGCGCCAGGCGGCCTGCGAGGCCGCCTGGTTCGCCTCGTCGCCGAGGAGCTCCAGGACCGCCTTGCCGATGTCCTCGGGGCGCCGCACGACCCGGCCGGCGCCGGACCGCTCGATGTCGGGGGCGAGTCCGTTGGACTCGCGTACGACGACGGGCGTGCCCACCGACATCGACTCCAGCAGCGACATCGCGAACGGCTCGTCCACGGACGGCAGGACGTAGACGTCCGCGGCGCGGAAGGCCTCCAGCGCCTCGGCGTGGCTGAGCGGGCCGACGTGCCGCACGGACTTCTCGACCCCCAGCGTGCGCACCGTCTCCAGGGTGCCGGCCAGCTCACCGGAGTCCGGTCCGGCGAGGACGAAACGCGCGTCCGGGTAGTGCGCCAGCACCTCGGGGATCGCCTCGGCGAACGCCTTGGGGCGCTTGCGGGCCTGGAAGCGGGCCAGGTAGAGCACGGTGGGCGGGCCGCTGCGGACCCTGGGCTGGTGCAGTGCGGTGCCGTTGGGCAGCCGTACGGGCCGGGCCAGCTTGCCCTCGCCGACGACCGCCTCCAGGTCGCCGCGCTCCCACTCGGTCAGGTGCAGCACGGCGTCGGCGCGGCGCAGCAGCCGCTTGGTGGCGAGCGCGTCGAGCACCTTGGCCAGCGGCTTGTCGCTGGGGTCGACCATCCCGTGGGTCTGCAGCACCAGCGGCCGCCCGCACTGCAGCGCGGCCACGGCGACCGGCAGGGTGATCAGGTCGCGCATCAGGTGGACGTGGACGACGTCCGCCGAGCGCACCAGCCGCCGCGCGCCGGCGAGCAGGGACGGCGAGGTGATCCCGGAGACCTCGAAGCGCGGCAGCACGTGCCGGGCGCGGAAGATCCGTGCGGGCACGCCCTCCACCTCGTCCGGCAGCGCCCCCTCGGGGAAGCCGTCGCCCAGGGTGACCAGTTCGGCGTCGACGCCGCGGCCCCGCAGTCCCCGAGCGAGGTTGAGGGCGACCCTGGTCGGGCCGCCGAAGGCGTTGGTGGGCGTGTGCAGGGTGACGACGTGCAGCACCTTCACGGCTGGGGCTCCTTCACGACTGGGGCTCCTTGAGCGTCCGGGTGCCGTCGGCGGTGTGCAGGGTGAGTTCGGGCAGGTCCTTCGACAGGACGGTGCCGGCGCCGACGACGGCGTGGCGGCCGACGGTCACCCCGGCGAGCACGATGGCGCGGGCGGCGACCCAGGCGCCGTCCTCCACGGTGATCGGCGCGTTGCGGTAGCGGAAGTCGACGGTGCGGTGGTCATGGCTGCCGGTGCACAGCAGCGCCTCCTGGGAGACGCAGACGTCGGCGCCGATGGTGACGGGCTCCAGGTTGAGCAGCCAGGCGCCCTCGCCGATCCAGGTCCGGTCGCCGACGGTCAGCTTCCAGGGCCACAGCACCCGGACGCGGTGCCGGATGAGCACCCCCTCGCCGATCGTGGCGCCGAAGGCCCGCAGGATCGCCACCCGCAGCCGGGCCGGGCAGAACCAGGCGGAGAACACGGTGTTCATCACCGCGAACCACAGCGCCTGGACGGCCTTGCCCCGCCCCTTGTCGTATCCGGCCAGTGTGAAGGCCGACAGATCACGTGCCGTCACGGACGCACCCCCAAGAACCCCCGTCCCGGGTGCCCTCCCCGGCACCGTTCGCACAGATTATCCGTGGACACGCTCCCGGGGAGGCAGGATCTATAGACTGCGCGAGGGGAATCGTTGGGGGGCTGTTGCATGGCCGTTCAGGCACACGAAATCCAGCCGCGCGGAATCCCGCCGCGGGGGCCGGGGGGCCCGGCCGGTCCGTCCGGTCCGGCGGCGGGGGAGGTCGAGGTCCCGGCGGTCTCGCCGCGGGCGCTGCTCTCCCGCGCGCTGGCCGTACCGCTGATCCTGGGCCTGGGGCTGTTCCTGCCCGCGGTGGTCGCGGTGCAGCCGGGTCCGGGCGTGCGCGACGGCGTCTTCTGGCTGCAGCTGGTGCTCACCTGCTACTCCGGCACGCGGCTGGCGGTGATGGCGCTGACGGCCCACCGCAAGCTGATCCAGGGCTCGTTCTGGCTCTTCGTGTACGTGGCGATGGGTGTCGCCCCGCTCGTGCAGAACGTCCTCGACCAGACGCCGACGCCGGTGGTCGGCACGCGCGCCGACCTGCTGGTCGCGGTGGCGCTGGTGCTGATCGGCTGTGCGGCCTTCGACGTCGGCGCCCTGCTGTCGCGGCACCGGCCGATCCGCCGGGCCCGGCGCAAGGACCGCTCCGCCTCCTTCCACCGCAGACGGGTGTTCCTGCTGGCGGCGATCGCGTTCGTCGGCAGCGCGCTGCTGGTGGTCAAACTGGGCGGTCCTGCCGTGTTCTTCAGCAGCCGTCAGGCCATCACCGACACGATCCGGGCCGACGGCGCCGCCTCCGCGGAGTCCAATGTCGGCTCCGCCTTCCTGCGCGGCTTCGGCACCGTCCCGGCGCTGCTGGCGCTGCTCGTCTTCACCCGCTGGCTGGTGACCTCGCGACGGGCCCGCCGGCGGCCGCTGGTGATCGCCACCTGGGGTGCGCTGCTGCTGCTCAACGGTGTGGTCAACAACCCGATCAGCAACCCTCGTTACTGGTTCCTGACGGTGCTCTTCTCGTTCCTGTTCACCGCCTTCCCCAAGAGCCCGACGATGTACCGGACGGCCCTGGCGCTGGGCGTGCTGGCCGCCCTGGTCGTCTTCCCGTTCGCCGACCGCTTCCGCTACGACGACAGCGGCTACAAGCCCGTGCAGACCACGTCCGTCTTCGAACCGCTGGCGATCAAGGACTACGACCAGATCGGGATGTTCGCCAACACGATCACCTTCTCGGACACCGGCCCCGGACACTTCTACGGCCGCCAGCTCGCGGGCTCGGTGTTCTTCTTCGTGCCGAGGTCGGTCTGGCAGGGCAAGCCCCGCGACACGGGCGTCATGATCGGCCAGTGGATGGGGATGAAGAACGTCAACCTCTCCTCCCCCATGTGGGCGGAGGTCTGGATCGACTTCGGGGCCGGCGGGGTCGTCGTGGGCTTCGTCGCCCTCGGCTACCTCGCCGCCCGCGGTGACCGCCGCTACGCCCTGCGCACCTCGGTGGACCCGCGTCCGGGCAATGTGATGGCGATCGTCATCCCGCTCGTCGCGGGGTACTCCTTCATCCTCCTGCGCGGCCCGCTGCTCCAGGCCTCGGGCCGCATCGGGGTCGCCCTGATCTGCTTCGCCCTCGTCACGACCCTGCGCTCCGACGAGCGCGGGCAACTGCGCTGAGCGGGCCGCGCCGGACCGGGCCGCGACGGAGGTCAGCGCCCGGCCGCGCCCGCGGCCGGGGCCGTCAACGCGTCGAGCGCGCGGCGCAGTTGCGTACTGGAGGTGTGCACCGTGTACGGGAAGTAGACGACCTCGACGCCGACCGTGGCGAAGTCCCGTTCGAGCCTGGTGCCCTTCTCGGTGCCGCGCCAGTCGTCGCCCTTGAAGATGACGTCGAACCGGACCTGCTCCCAGGTCTCCAGCTTGTCCGGGACGGTCTCGACGAACGCCGCGTCGACGAAGCGCACGCTGCGGACGATCTCCAGCCGCTCGATGAGCGGGACGACCGGCTTGCGCCCCTTGGCCAGGGCGGCCATCTCGTCGGACACCACTCCGGCCACCAGGTAGTCGCACTGGCTGCGGGCGTGCCGCAGGATGTTCAGGTGGCCGACGTGGAACAGGTCGTAAACACCAGGTGCATACCCCACACGGTGCGCCATGTTGCGAATCCCCCCACAGGAATACAACCGTTCCGCGAGTTGCGGAGTCTCAGACATTAGCGTGAAGCCAGTGTGTTTCTCTGGTGAACGGATAAGGTGAGCATCTGGTCACTTCTGGGGGGAAGGGGTCCTTCCGTGCCCGAGTTCAAGGGCCGCACTCTGCTACTCGTCTCCACCAACTACGCGCCCGAGCACGCGGGCATCGGCCCGTACGCCACGCAGATCGCCGAGCACTGGGCGGCCGCGGACGGCGGCGGCGCCGAGGTGCACGTGCTCGCCGGGATGCCGCACTACCCGTCGTGGCGGCTCGACCCGGCGTACAAGGGCGTGTGGCGGATCGAGGAGCGGCGTGCCGGGGTGCGCGTGCACCGTCGGCGGCACACCGTGCCGCCACGTCAGACGGCGCTCAAGCGCGCCCTGTTCGAGGCCTCGATCCTCGCCCACGGGCTGGTCGCGGCGCCGCGCGTCCGGCCGGACGCGGTGGTGGCGCAGATGCCGAGCCTGGCCGGCGGCGTGATCGGCGCGCGCATCGCCGCCCGGCACAAGGTGCCGTACGTACCGATCGTGCAGGACCTGATGGGTGCCGCCGCCGCGCAGAGCGGCATCCGCGGCGGCGACCGGGCTGCGGCGGCCGCCGGGGCCGTGGAGGCGTACGCGCTGAAGCGGGCCACGCTGGTCGGGGTGATCCACGAGAGCTTCGTGGACAAGGTCGCCGCGATGGGCGTGGACCGCGGACGCATCCGGCTGGTCCCCAACTGGTCCCATGTGGCCCGCCCTTCGCGGCCGCGCGAGGAGACCAGGGCGCGGCTGGGCTGGGGACCGGAGCAGACGGTCGTGCTGCACTCCGGCAACATGGGGCTCAAGCAGGGCCTGGAGGTGCTCGTCGAGGCGGCCCGTCTCGACCCCTCGGTGCGCATCGTCCTGATGGGCGACGGCAACCAGCGCGAACATCTGCGGGACCTCGCGGCGGACGTGCCCAACCTGGAGTTCGCCCCACCCGCCGACGACGCCGACTTCCCCGACGTGCTGGCCGCGGCCGACGTCCTGGCGGTCACCCAGCGCGCCTCGGTGCTGGACATGAGCATCCCGTCCAAGCTCACCTCCTACTTCGCCGCCGGGCGGCCGGTGGTCGCCTCCGTCGCCGCGGAGGGCGGCACCGCCCAGGAGGTGCTCCGCTCCGAGGCCGGGCTGCTGGTGGAACCGGAGGACCCGGGGGCGTTCCTGAAGGCCGTGCGCGCCCTCGCCCAGGACCCGGGGGCCGCCGCCGAACTCGGGGGCCGGGGGCCCGCGTACGTGGCGGCGCACCTGAGTCGTGAGGCCGGATTGTCACGGATCAGTGCGCTCCTCTCGGAGGCACTGGACACGGCCGCAGAAGCTGTCGATCCTGAGGGATCGGACGTATGGGGGGTTCCACGCACGTGAGTGATCAACCGCACGCATCGCAGATGTCCGAGGCCCACGACGAACCGGACCTCCTGCGGGACCAGTTCCGTCAGCTCGTCCGCTACCGCGCGCTGCTGGTGGCCGGCGTGCTGATCGGGCTGCTCGGCGGCGGATACCTGGCCGTCTCCGGCAAGGACACCTACGTGGCGACCAGTGAGGTCGTTCTGCGGGCGGCCACCGTCGACGAGTTCGCGGCCGGCGGCACGGCGCCCGACAAGGCGATCAACATAGGCACCGAGCGGCAGACGGCGATGAGCAACGAGATCGCCAAGCGCGCCGCCAAGAAGCTGCACCTGCCGGCGCGTTCCGTTTCCGCGCTCCAGTCCGACCTCCAGGTCACCAACCCGCCCAACACGCTGGTGCTGCGCTTCGCGTACACCTACACCGACCCGGACCAGGCGGCCCGCCGCGCCAACGCGCTCGCCCAGGCGTTCATGGACGCGCGCCGGGAGGCCACCGAGAACACCATCAAGAACACCGTCCACAACCTGCGCAAGCAGCTCGACCCGGTGGTCAAGCAGCGCAAGGAACTCGACGAGCAGATCCTGCGGCTGGGCGAGGGTCCCACCCTCGACGCCGCCACCACCGTGCAGGCCACGCTCGTCGGCCGCATCTCCGAACTCAGCACCAACATCACCAGGTTGCAGACCCTCGACACCACGCCCGGGAAGTGGATCCGGGTCGCCTCCCCGCCGGCGGCGGCCTCCGGTCCCGGGCTGCCCATGATGCTCGGCCTCGGCGCGCTCGTCGGCATCGCGATCGGTCTGCTGGCCGCCTGGGTGCGGCTGGTGTTCGACCCGACCGCGCGCTCCGAGGGCGACGTGGTGCGGGCGCTGCGCGCACCCGTGCTGGGCACCCTTCCGCGCAGCAAGGGCGGGCCGCTGCTCGCCGTCGACAACGCCGACCCCCGGCCGGCCGAGGAGTTCCGCTCGGTCGCCTTCCGGCTCGCGTACGACCAGCGGTTCGCCGAGCACCGCCGGCTGCTCGTGGTCGCCCCGCGCGGGGGCGGCGACACGGCGGCCTCGGTGGCCGTCAACCTCTCCGCCTCCTTCGCCGAGATGGGCATGGAGGTGCTGCTGATCGAGGCCGACCTGCGCACCCCCGGGCTGTCGGCGCGGCTGCGCGCGGCGGACGGCTCCCGGCCCGGCTGGGCCCGCTCCCCGCACCTCAGCGAGGGCGGCTGGCCGGCCGGTCTCCAGGTGCCCATCGACGCGGGCGAGTCCGGCTCCTTCGACCTCGTGCCGGGGCGCCGGGTGCGCAACGTGGCGCGGGCGCTGACCTCGTCGGCGGCGAGCCGGCTGTTCGCGGAGGCGGACACCCCGGGCGCCGCGGTGATCGTGCTGGCCCCCGCGGTCCTCACGTACGCCGACGCCCTCGCGCTGGCCGACCGCATCGACGGCGTCCTGGTCGTCGCCGACCCGCACGCGGTCCACCGCGCCGACCTCGACCGGGTGCGCCAGCTGATCACCGGCGCGGGCAGCACCGTGCTCGGAGCCGTCCTGCACACCTCGCCCGGCCGCGGCTGGTGGGCCCGGCGGGCCCGCAGGGCGGCGCGCAAGCGGAGCGCCGCCGCGGCGCGGTCGGAGGCCGCCGTCCCGGCCGCCGGGGCCGCGTCCTCCCCGGAGGGCGGCGTCACCGTCGCGACGACCTCCACGGCCAGGACGGCCCTCACCCCCGGTGACGACACCCCGGCGCCGACCACCGACACCATCCCGCTGCGCACGGTGACGCGGTGACGGTGCGCCCGGCGCCGGGCGCGAAGACCGCGATCGTCTGCTCCGTGCTCGACCAGGGCGTGGCGGCGCTCACGAACATCCTGGTGCTCGTGGTCGCCGCCCGGCTGTCCAGCGCCGCCGGGTTCTCGGTCTTCTCGATGGTCTACACCGTCTTCTCCGTGCTGCTCGGCGTGAGCGTGTCGTACGTCGGCCAGGCCCTGGTGCTGGAACGGGGCGAGGCGGCGTCGGTGGCCGCGGCCTGCCGCTCGGCGGCGTCCTTCGTGGCCGTGGCCTCCGCGGTGGCCGGGGGAGCCATGGCGGCGGGGCTCGCCTTCGTCCCCGGCGAGACGGCCTGGGCGCTGGCGGTGCTCGGCATGGTGCTGCCGCTGGTGCTCACCCAGGACGGGCTGCGCTACTGCTTCTCGACCCTGCGGCTGCCGCATCTCGCCCTCACCAGCGACGTGCTGCGGCTGGCCGTGGCGCTCCCCGCGCTCGCGCTGCAGCCGCACGGCACAGGCCCGGCGCGGCTGGTGGCGGTGTGGGGCCTGTCCGCGGTGCCCGCGCTGCTCGTCGGCGCGGCCCTGCTGGCCCCCCGGCTGCGCGGCACCAAAGCCGACCTGCGGCGCTTCGTGCGCCGCGGTCACCTCGGGCAGCGCTTCGTCGTCGAGTACGGCGTCGGCAACGCCTCCAGCCAGCTCGCGGTGGTCGGCCTCGGTATCTTCGCCAGCCAGCTGGCGGTGGGCGCGCTGCGCGGTACGACGACGCTCTTCGGCCCGATGAACGTGCTCTTCAACTCCGCCACCGCCTTCGGGCCCCCGCTGCTGGGCCGCGTCCCGGGCATGCGCGGTCAGGTCCGGGCCACGGCCGTCCTCGCCGCCGTCCTCGCGGGCGTCGCCGCCGGCTGGACGGCCGTCCTCATGGCCCTGCCGGACCGCGCCGGCCGTGAACTGCTCGGCGAGACCTGGTCGGCGGCGTCCCGCCTGCTGCCCGCCACGGGCACGCAGTACGCCGCGATCGCCGCCGGCACCAGCGCCCTGCTCACCCTGCGTGTCCTGCGCCCGAAGGCCACCCTGCCCATCCAGGTGGTCTTCTCCCTCGCCTCGGTCGGCTTCATGATCGGCGGCTACGCCCTCGGCGGCGTCCTCGGCGCCGCCTGGGGCCTCGCCCTCGGCTCGGGCCTCAAGGCGCTGGTCCTCTGGGCCCGCGTCGCCGTCGTCCGTCGCGAGTCCGCCCCGGCGGACGACCCCGAGACCCGCGCCGAGCCCGCCCCCGCCTAACGCCCCGCGGGCGGGCCCTGTTCTGCTGCGGGTGGCGGGTCGTCGCCGTCCGCGCGTACGGACGGCCGGTTGCCGCGCCTTCGCCGGATGGTGGGCGCACCCGCCGTGACCGGCGTCTGCGGGTGCTCCAAGGTGCTGTCGGGCGGTGTGCGAGCGAGATCGAGCTCTGTTGCGCCACCTGTGCGGCCGAAACAGAGCCCGTTCCCCTGTGCCCGCGCCCTACCGGAGGGGTCTCACCACCACCCGCCCTCACGGCCCGGGCGTCGCCGCGGCATCCCGGTGGGTGGAGTGCGGGAACAGCGGGGCGGGGGACGGAAGACGGCCGTCGGGGCACGGGGCGCAGCGGCGGGCGATCAGGGCCGCGGCGTCCGGGAGGAAGGGCTCCAGCTCGCCGGCGAGGGTGCGGCAGGCGTGCACGAGGGCCGCCAGCACCGCGTCGAGACGGTGTCCGGCGCAGGCGCTGCGGTGGCGGCGCTCCGCGCGGGCCAGTTCCCAGGGCCGGGTCTCGTCGATACAGCGGTTGGCCTCGTCGACGATCCGCCACACGGCGGCCGCGGCACGCCGGAAGTCCACGTCGTGCAGCGCCGCCGCGACGGCGTCCGGCGCCTCCTGACAGGCCGCCAGCACGCTCTCCGTGCCGGGCTCGCCGGGCCCCTCCGCCGCGGGGACGACCCCGTCGCGGAACCGGTGGACCATGGTCACCACCCGGTGCACCAGGTTGCCGAGCCCCCCGGCCAGGTCCGCGTCGGCGCGGGCGACCAGCCGTTCACGCGTGAAGTCGGTGTCGCCGACCCGCGGCACCTCGCGCAGCAGCCACCAGCGCACCGCGTCGGTGCCGTGCTCGGCGGCCAGTTCCTCCGGGTCGACGGTCGTGCCCGAGGACTTGCTGATCTTGCGCCCCTCCACCGTGAGGTAGTCGTGGACGAGGATGTCCGTCGGCAGCGGCAGCCCGGCCGACAGCAGCATCGCGGGCCAGTAGACGGCGTGGAAGCGCAGCACCCCCTTGCCCACCAGGTGCACGCGCCGTCCGTCGCCCGCCCACCACCGGTCGTACGCGGCGCCCCCGTCCCCGTCGGGGCCGCCGTAGCCGAGGCTGGTGACGTAGTTGCCGAGCGCGTCCCACCAGACGTAGATCACCTGTTCCGGGTCGCCGGGCACCGGGATGCCCCAGCCGCGGGCCCGGGTCTGGGAGCGGGAGACGGAGAAGTCGCGCAGGCCGCGCGCGAGCAGGGCGAGCACCTCGTTGCGGCGGGCGGCCGGTTCGATGCGCAGCCGCCCGTCCTCGATCAGCGCGCGCAGCGCGCCGGTGTGGCGGGACAGCCTGAAGAACCAGTTCTCCTCCGCGACCGCCCGCGGCTCGGTGCCGTGCTCGGCGCAGCGGCCGCCCACCAGGTCGTCCGGGGTGTAGAACTGCTCGCAGCCCACGCAGTACAGGCCCTCGTAGTGCTCGCGGTAGAGGTCGCCCGCCTCGGCGCAGCGGCGCCACAGCCGCTCCACGCCGGCGCGGTGCCGGGGGTCGCGGCTGGTGCGGATGAAGTCGTCCAGGGAGAGCGCGAGCGGCGCGTCCAGTGCGGCGAACGCGGCCGCGTTGCGGTCCACGAGGTCCTGGACGGGGATGCCCTCGGCCTCGGCGGCCAGCACGTTCTTCAGCGAGTTGTCGTCCGTGCCGCTGAGGAAGCGCACCGGTTCGCCGCGCCTGCGGTGGTGCCGGGCGAGTACGTCCGCCTGCACCAGTTCGAGGGCGAAGCCCAGATGGGGGCGGGCGTTGACGTACGGGATGGTGGTAGTGACGTAGAAACGGGACGTCCGGGCTGCGGTCATCGGAACCTCCGGGAAGGGCGGGGGCGGGGCTCCGATGCGCAAAAGGATCGAGGCCCCGGCAGGGGCCTCGGAAGACGCGAACGCGTCCGGTGTCAGCGGCCCCGGGCGGGGGCCGTCATCTGCTGGTGGTGCGGGTTCGCGATCATGCCTCGATGCTAGCAGCGGGGGCGCTCAGTTCGCGGAACCATTTCGCGAGGAAGGCGACGAGGAAGAGCGCGTGCACGGCGAACAGCGCCGCGTACGCGGCGAGGAAGACCCTCGGCGCCCCGAGGGTGAGGAAGACCAGGCAGAACACCCCGTAGTCGACGGGCAGCAGCGCGACGGCGCGCAGCCGTGACGGCGCGGCGGCCGGAACCGCCTGGGCGGACGCAGGGGGCTTCGGCTTGAGCTTGTCCGCCAGCAGGCCGCCGCTGAAGATCATCACGGCGACGAACTGGAAGCCGAGCGGCAGCAGCAGCCAGCCCTCGGAGGGCAGGTCGAAGAAGCGGTGGAAGGAGATCAGGACGGCCGCGTGGATCGCGGTGATCTTCCCGGCGTCGACCACGTGGTCCAGCCACTCCCCCGCCGGGCTGCCCCGCCCCAGCAGCCGGGCGAGCTGCCCGTCCGCGGAGTCGAAGGCGAAGCCGACGACGAGCCCGAGGTAGACGGCCAGGGCCAGCGGCCAGGAGGGCCGGGCCAGCGCCAGCGCCAGCACCGCGCCCAGGCTGAACGCGGCGCTGACCAGGGTGACCTGGTTGGGCGTCAGCCGCGCCCGGTAGGCGCCGGCGGCGAGCACCCGGCCGGCCGGGCGGTTGATGTGGCGCGAGTACAGCGACACGCCCTTGGCGGACTTCTGGGCCGTGCGCAGTTCGCGCAGGGCGCCACCGATGGTCAGCGTCACGTGATCCCCCAGCAATGCGACATTCGTGCGCATCACATCATGGCAGGACGCGGCCCCGCGTGGGGGCCGGTCCGCCTCTGAGGGGTCGTCACACCGGCGGCAGGGCCGCCGCCCCCGTCACATGGGTGAGCAGCAGGGCGATGTCGTCGTTGCGCGGACCGGAGCGCTGGGCGTGCCCGAGGAGGCTGTCGGCCAGGGCGTCCATCGACGCGTCCGGGCCGGCCCGGGCGACCTGGGCCGCCAGATCCGCGGCGGAGGCGTCGAGGTCGACGCCCGGGGTCTCCACCAGGCCGTCGGTGTACAGCGCGAGCACCGCGCCGGGCGGCAGCGCGATCTCCGTCGTCGGGTAGCGGGCGTCGCGGTCCACGCCCAGCAGCGGGCCGGGCGGCAGCGGCAGCACCTCGGTGGTGCCGTCCGGATGCCGCAGGACCGGCGGCGGGTGGCCGGCGGTCGCGATGCAGGCGGTGTGCCGTTCCAGGTCGAGCTGGGCGTAGAGGCAGCTGGCGAGCAGCCCGGGATCGAGGTCGACGAGCAGCCGGTTGGAGCGGGTCAGCACCTCGCTCGGGGAGGCGCCCGCGACGGCGCGCACGGCGGTGCGGACCTCCCCCATGAGCGCGGCGGCGTTGACGTTGTGGCCCTGGACGTCGCCGATCGTCACGGCGCAGGTGGTCGTGTCGAGCCGGATCACGTCGTAGAAGTCGCCGCCGATGTCGATGCCGCGGGTGGCCGGCATGTAGCGGGCGGCCACCTCCAGGCCGGGGACGTCCGGCAGGGCGCGGGGCAGCAGCCGCGCCTGCAGGCTGATGGTGAGGTTGTGCTCGGCGTCGTACAGCCGCGCCCGGTCGAGGGCCTGCGCGACCAGGCCGGCGATCGAGATGAGGATGCTGCGCTCGCCCGAGGAGAAGGGGTGGGGGCGGTCGTAGGCGAGGGCCATGGACCCGACGGGCCGGCCCGAGGTGATCAGTGGCAGGAACGCCCAGGCGGCCTTGCGGTCCCGGACGACCATGTCCGGGTAGATCCGCAGCAGTTCGTCGACATTGGCGAAGAAACTCGGGACGCCGGTCTTGAGGGTGCGCACGGCCGGGTTGTCGACGTCCATCGGCAGGGTGTCGACGGACTCCATGAAGTCCTCGTGGTAGCCCCGGTGCCCGATGACCCGCAGCCGCCCCTCCTCGGCCGTCATCAGCGCCACGGCCTGCACGCCGAAGACCGACAGCATCTGCTCGACGACCAGGTCGATGACGTCCTGGGTGCCCACGGCTTCGGTGAGCGTGGCGGCCATGTGCAGCAGGTGGTAGAGGGCGATGGCCCGGTCTGGCGTGGGGCCCGCCGGGAGCAGCGCCGCGGGCGTCTCCGCGGCCTCGGGCGCGGGGGCGGGGGTGACGCGGACGCTCACGCCCGTGCCGTCCGGGTAGAACTCGAAGGTGAGCCAGCGGTCCGGAGGGCGCAGCGCCGTGGCCGTGCCGGGACGGCGGCTGATCATCGCGCCGCGGAAGCGGTCCTCGAAGACCGGGTCGTCCAGCCAGGGCAGCAGCTCCCAGGGTTCGGTGCCCAGGAGGTCGGCCACCTGGGCGCCGAGCAGCGCGGCGGCGGTCTGTGTGACGAAGGTGATCCGGCCCTCCAGGTCGAGGGCGAAGGAGCCGTCCGGGAACCGTTCGGCGAGGTCGGCGGCGGCCATGGCCTCGTCCGGGCCGTGGGTGCGGGTGCGCAGCACGGGCAGCACCCGCGGCTCGTCGGGGGGCAGCACGGGCCGGCCCTCCTCGGCGGCCCTGCGCAGCAGCCGCCCCATGCGGTCGCAGGCCCCGCGGTACGCCTCGCGGTTGCGCCGGGTGATCCGCCCGGGGTGCCCGGTGTGCCCGCCCGGCCACACCAGGCACAGCGCGCCCCAGGTGGTGGGGCCGCTGGTGATCGGGGCCGCCGCAAGCGGGAAGTCGTACGGCAGGACCAGGGCGAGCCTCGGGTACGCCCGGGCGGTGTCCTCGTGGCCGCCCAGCAGCACCATGCGCCGTTCCCGGACCGCGTCGGCGACGGGGCTCGAGGCGCTGGACACCACCCGTCCCCATATGGTGTCGATCTTGCGGGAGACCCCGACGACCACGGTCAGCCGCAGCATGTCCTGCTCGGGGGCCATCAGGTAGATCAGGCCCATGGAGGCGCCCGTGTCGCGCACCACCTGGCTCAGCGGGGAGTCCAGCAGCGCCGGACCGGGGTCCGCGGCGACGAGACCGGCGAGCTCCGGCGCCATGCCCTCACCGCCCTCCGGCCGCAGCCGGGCCCGGTCGCGTCCTGACCTCGGGGACCATCGCCTCCTGTGCCTCCGTTCCGCCGTGGGGGCCGGCCGGCCGACGCGGCTGCCGGGAGGCATCCGGGGATGGACACTCCCCACCCCGCGTCAGCTGCCAAACTACCCGTGAACAGCATTGTTCACCTTTCGGGCGCCCGACCCCACCGCCCGCCGCGCACGCCACGTCCCTGCGGCCCCACATGCCCCAGCCGCCTCATGCGCTCCACCGGCCTCACAGGATGCCGAGCGCCCTGGCGAACCGGGTGCCCGCCGCCGCCCGGGGCGCGCTCCCGTCGCGCCATGTACGGCAGGGGTGCACCGAGTTGGCGAGCAGCACCAGGAAGCCGTCGGTGGCGGGGTCGATCACCAGGCTCGTGCCGGTGAACCCGGTGTGTCCGGCCGCGCCGCGCCCCGCGAGGGCGCCCATGAACCAGGGCCGGTCCACCTCGAAGCCCGGGTAGGGGCCGCCGCGGTCGAGCAGCGCGCGGCAGAACAGGGCGAGGTCCCAGGCGGTCGAGAACAGGCCCGCGTGACCGGCGACCCCGCCCATCACGTAGGCGTTCTCGTCGTGGACCGTCCCGCGGAGCGGGCCGCGGTCGAGCCGGGCCCAGGGCCTGCGCTGGTCCTCGGTGGCGGCGATCCGCGGGGTCCAGGACGCGGGCGGGTTGTAACGGGTCTCGTACATCCCGAACGGGTCGGTGACGTCCTCCCGCACGAGGGCGTCGAGGGCCTCGCCGGTGGTCCGCTCCAGGACGTGCTGGAGGGCGATGAGATTGAGGTCGGAGTAGATCCGCTCCGTCCCGGGCGCCGCGACCGGGGCCTCCTCCCACAGCAGCTTCGCCCGGGACTCGGCGTCGGCGTGGTCGTGGAAGGGCAGTTCGGGGCGGAGCCCCGAGGTGTGGTCGAGCAGCTGCCCGACGGTGATGCGCCGCTTGCCGGCCGCGGCGAACTCGGGCACGTAGGCCGCGACCTCCCGGCCGGGTTCCAGTCGTCCCGCGGCGACGACTGCCGTGAAGAGCTTGGTCAGCGACGCCAGGTCGAAGACGGTGTCGTGCCGCATCGGCACCCACCGCTCGCGCGGCAGCTCGACGCCGCGGTCGGCGTTCTCGTCGTAGGCGGCGTAGCGCTCCGCCCAGCCCACCGCCTCGTGGACGGCGACGGTTCCGCCGCGGCCCGCGAGGACCACCGCCCCCGCGCACCAGGGGTGCACCGAAGGTGGCACGGGCTCCAGATATGGGGTGATGTCCGTGACGAGCCGGCTCAGCTCGTCACCGCGCAGCTCCGCCTCACGGGAGGTACCTCTCGACAGCTGCGGGGCCATGCTCCTCCAGCAACTTGCGGGCCTTCTCGATGAGGGCCGGTGTCGGCTCGCGGCCGGAGGCCATGACCAGGTCCTCCGGGTCGATCATGTGTTCGGACCCGGTGTGCAGGCAACTGTCTGCGGTCTTCCAGGCCCACTTGCTCTCGTCGATCGGCTCGGACATCGCTGCCTCCTGAGTCGGCGCGGCAATGACTGCACGAATCACCGTGCATCCACAGTACGTCGCCGCGGTCGGCACAGCCCGGCGAAGCAGACCACGGCGGCCAGGGCGCTGCCCAGCTGCACCACGGCCATGGGCACCGCCGTGTGCTCGCCCGCGATGCCGACGAGCGGCGAGGCGACGGCGCCGACCAGGAAGGAGGTCGTGCCCAGCAGCGCGGAGGCCGATCCGGCGGCGTGCCGGGTGCGCATCAGCGCGAGCGCGTTGGTGTTCGGCAGCACCAGGCTCATCGCCGCCATCAGCACGAAGAGCCCCGCGGCGACCGGCAGCAGCCCCACCGGCCCGAACCATCCCGAGGTCAGCGCCAGCAGCACCGCCGCGGCCGCCGTGATCACCGCCAGCCCCACCCCGGTCACCTTGTCCATGCTGACCCGCCCGACCAGGATCTTGCCGTTGACCTGGCCCAGTGCCACCAGGCCCACGGAGTTGAGGCCGAAGAGCAGGCTGTAGGTCTGCGGGGAGGCCCCGTAGATCTCCTGGACGACGAACGAGGAAGCGGAGACGTACGCGAACAGCGCCGCGAAGGTGAAGCCGCCGGTGAGCATGTAGCCGGTGAACGCGCGGTCCGCGAGGAGGCCGCGCATCGCCCCCAGCGTCTCGCCCAGCCCGCCGCCGTGCCGGTCCCCCGGGCTCAGCGTCTCCGGCAGGCAGCGCCACACCACGAGCGTCAGGAGCACCCCGACCACGGTCAGCACGACGAAGACCCCGTGCCAGTCGGTGAGCCGCAGCACCTGGCCGCCGATGAGCGGCGCGACGATCGGCGCGACCCCGGAGATCAGCATCAGGGTGGAGAAGAAGCGCGCCATCGCGACGCCGTCGTACAGGTCGCGGACGATCGCGCGGGCGATCACTATGCCGGCCGCGCCGCTGAGGCCCTGCAGCAGCCGGAAGCCGATCAGCAGTCCCGTGGTGGACGCGAGGGCGCAGACGGCGGTGGCCAGGACATAGAGCACCATCCCCGCCAGCAGCGGGCGGCGGCGGCCCCAGCGGTCGCTCATCGGGCCGACGACCAACTGGCCGAGGGCGAGTCCGGCCAGGCACGCGGTGAGCGTGAGCTGCACCGTCACGGCGGGGCTGCGCAGTTCCTCGGTGACCTGCGGCAGCGCCGGCAGATACATGTCCATGGAGAGTGCGGGGAGGGCGCTGAGCGCGCCGAGGAGGAACGTCACCATCAGGCTGGTGCGAGCTCCTGGGATCTCTCCGGCGCGTCGTACCGGGGTTGACGGCCCCGGTGTGGATATCTGGTCGGGCGGGGTCGCGCCGGCTTCCGGCATGGGTCTCTCTCCGTGGTGTGTGAATCGTTCTCTATGCTCTCAGCAATCACGAGGTGGTCGAGGCCAGGTGGGGGCAGATTCATGACGGAATCGGTCGGTTCCGGTAGGAAAGTGCGCTGGGGCATCCTGGCCACCGGTGGCATCGCCGCGTCCTTCGCCGAGGACCTGCGCGAACTGAAGGACGACGCCGAGATCGTCGCCGTCGGCTCGCGCCGGCTCGAGTCCGCGCGCGCCTTCGCGGACCGCTTCGGCATCCCGCGCGCGTACGGCAGCTGGACCGAACTCGCCGACGACGAGGGCGTGGACGTGGTGTACGTCGCCACCCCGCACTCGGCGCACCGCGTCGCGGCCGGGCTGTGCCTGCGGGCCGGACGGTCGGTGCTGTGCGAGAAGCCCTTCACCGTCAACGCGGTCGAGGCGCGCGAGCTGGCCGACCTCGCCCGGACCCACGGACGCTTCCTGATGGAGGCGATGTGGACCTACTGCAACCCCGTGGTGCGGCGGCTGACCGAGCTGGTCGCGGCCGGTGCGATCGGCGAGGTCCGCAGCGTGCACGCGGACTTCGGCCTCGCCGGCCCCTTCGACCCCGGCCACCGGCTGCTCGACCCCGCGCTCGGTGGAGGCGCCCTGCTGGACCTGGGCGTCTATCCGGTCTCCTTCGCCCACCTGCTGCTCGGCGAGCCCGACGAGGTCCAGGCCTGGGCCCACCTGACCGAGGACGGCGTGGACGACAACACCGGCATGCTGCTCGGCTACGACAGCGGCGCCATGGCGGTGCTCAGCTGCTCCCTCACCGCCGACACCGCCCGGACCGCGGTGGTCACCGGCTCCACGGGACGGATCGAGGTTCCGGCCGGCTTCTTCCACCCGGACCGCTTCGTGCTGCGCCGCGAGGGCCGCGAGCCCGAGGAGTTCGGCGCCCCGGACGACGGTCTGCGCGGGCTGCAGCACGAGGCGGCCGAGGTCATGCGCTGCCTGCGCGCGGGCGAGCGGGAGTCCCCGCTGGTGCCGCTGGAGGGCAGCCTCGCCGTCATGCGGACGCTCGACACGGTCCGGGACCGGATCGGCGTCCGCTACCCCGGCGAGCACTGACCCCCGTCAGGTCTCCCGCAGACCGGGGTCCCCGGCCTCGGTCACGAAGGACGCGGCGGTGGTCAGGGCGGCGCCCGGGGTGGTCACGGCGTCGACGGTCCTGAAGTCGGCCCGCGCCTCCTCGGCGTCCAGCCGGACGGTCACATAGCCGCGGCGGCCGTCGTAGAACCGCAGGTGCGGGTTGGCCTCCATGACCGCCGACCAGTCGGACGGGCGCGGGGAGCCGTCGCGGCCGCTGCTGACCGAACTGGTGACCAGCTCGGTGCCGATGGTGCGCGAGGTCGGGTCGTCCCAGTCCGCCTTGATGTCCATCGCGTAGTGGACGTGCACGTCGCCGGTGAGCACCAGCAGGTTCTCCACGCCGGCGGCGCCCGCCCCGGCCAGCACGCGGTCCCGGGAGGCGGGGTAGCCGTCCCAGGCGTCCATGCTGAGCGGGGACGCCGCGGTGGTGCCGCTCCTGCGCCGGGACAGCACGACCTGCTGCGGGATCACGTTCCAGGTGGCGTGCGAGCTGCGGAAGCCGTCCAGCAGCCAGCGCTCCTGGGTCGCCCCGGTGATGGTGCGGGCCGGGTCCTGCGACTCCGGTCCCGGGTGGTGCCAGCGGCCGCGGTACGCCTGGTCGGTGCGGTACTGACGGGTGTCGAGGATGTCGAACTGCGCGAGCCGTCCGTAGTGGAAGCGGCGGTAGAGCGTCATGTCCGGGCCCTGCGGGAGCTGCGGGAGGCGCAGCGGCTGGTTCTCCCAGTAGGCGCGGTAGGCGGCGGCGCGGCGGACGAGGAACTCGTCGCCGGGACCGCCGCCCTCGTCGGAACCGCCCGCGTAGTTGTTCTCGGTCTCGTGGTCGTCCCAGGTGACGAACCAAGGGAAGGCCGCGTGCGCGGCCTGCAGGTCGGGGTCGGACTTGTAGAGGGCGTACCGCAGCCGGTAGTCCTCCAGCGTGACCGTCTCCTTGGCGAACCAGGAGGGCAGGGTGCGGTCGGTGTAGGCGCGGGCGCCGCCGGTGGCGCCGACGGCGTACTCGTAGAGGTAGTCGCCCAGATGGAAGACGGCGTCGACGTCCTCGTCCGCGAGGTGCCCGAGCGCGGTGAAGTAGCCGTCGTGGTAGGCCTGGCAGCTCACCGCGGCCAGGCGCATCTCGTACGGGAGGGAGTCCGGCGCGGGGGCGGTGCGGGTACGGCCCGGGGGGCTGATCCACGGGCCCGCGCGGAAGCGGTAGTAGTACACCCGGTCGGGTGCGAGGCCCTGGGCGTCGACGTGCACGGTGTGGTTGAACTCCGGGTGCGCCGTCGCGATGCCGCGGCGGACGACCCGGCCGAACCGGTCGTCCCGGGCGATCTCCCACTGGACGGGCACGCGCGCGTCGGGCAGTCCGTTGCCCGGCGCCGGCTCGTACGGGCGCGGCGCGAGCCGTGTCCACAGCACGACCCCCGAGGGCGTGGGGTCGCCCGAGGCGACACCCAGCGTGAACGGGTACTCGGTGAGCGTCCCGGGCACCGCCTCGGCCGCCTGGGCGGCACCGGCGACGGGCAGGTTCGTGCTGAACGCCAGGGTCGCGGCGGCCCCCGTGACGGTCAGGAAGCGGCGGCGGTCGAAGAGCGCGGCGGCGGCGCGCAGGATGCGGTCGTGACGGCCGTGGCCCTGCGGCTCCGTCATGTGCTCCTCCCCGGCGGTGGGTTGCGCGACCCCGGTCCGGTGGCCGGGCGGATGTTCACCTGTGCACGGCACTGCGCTGCCGCGTACACGGCCCCCGGAACCCCCCGTTCGGCCCACGACGCCCCTGCCACGCTGTTGACGCCGCGTCACCTCGGCGACCCGGAACGGCCACCGTAACCGCCACGCCCGACCCCCGCGATCCGAGGCCGCCCGTCCGGGGAGACCCCCGGCGCACCACGTCGGGCAGGGCTTCCCTTCCGAGATCACCCAGAGCGGTGACAGCGGATGCCGCAGGTCACACCCAGGAGGGACTGCCATGACGGACCGTCACCACGTCTGCGGTGCGCGACCGGACGTACGGGGCGGGCCCGCCCGCACCGGCCGCGGGCCACCGGTCCGGCCCCGGGGCGGCTGGGGTGACGGAGCGTCATACACCACATGCCGAATCGGTCCCCGCCGCCGGCCGAAGGCGCCGCGCGGCCCGTTGGAGGACCTCGACGACCGCACCACAGGCCTCAGGCCCGACGAGTTCGGCCTCGGCGCACGGCGTCGACCGGGGCGCGGGGTGCGCCGCGGGCGTACCGGTCCCCGACGAAGGCCCGGATACGCGGCGGCCGGGGCCCGGCAGGGCGGCACGGTCGCCCGCGCGGCCCGCTGCCGTGCGTTCGGCGCCGAGGACGACGAGGCCGCGGCGGCGCGCCGACAGGCGAGCCGGGCGCGGACAGCCGACGGCGGCGGGGC